>JACPSE010000155.1 GCA_016193465.1 Deltaproteobacteria bacterium | reverse complement strand
TGAGACATTTCAACGTCTCCTACAGCGCCTTTTACAATCGGCGCCATCGCCGGGTGGGGCATTTGTATCAGGGCAGATTCAAAGCCATCGTGGTGGAGGCAGACAGCTACTTACTGGAGTTAAGCCGCTACGTGCATCTAAACCCGGTCAGAGTGGGTGCCATGAGGCAGAAAGACCTTAAGGGGCAGCTTAAGTACTTAGAGCGCTATCGGTGGAGCAGTTTGGATGGGTATCTGGGGTATGGGAAGAGGAGGGTCTGGGTGGTATACGATCAAGTGCTTTCTTATGTTGGGGGATCACGCAGGAGATACGGCCAATTTGTAGAGGGAGGACTGCGCCGGGGCTATGCCACCCCATGGGAGGATCTAAAAGGGCAAGTGATCTTAGGCGAGGAAGGGTTCTGGGAGAGGGTGAAGGGGGAGTGGTTGAGGAGAGAAGACACAATGAAGGACAAAGAGCGGCCCTCGTTGAACGTGTTGGAGAAGATCGGGCCCGAGGAGGTGCTAAGGAAGGTGGCGGGGTATTTCCAGTTAAAGCCTCAGGAGATAACCAAGAAGCGCAGCGGGTATCGGGATCAGCGGGGCTTGGTAATGGAGATGATGTACCGCTTTTGCGGGCTTAAGCAGAGGGAGATAGGGAGAGAGCTCGGGGGAATCGACTACACGCAAGTGAGCCATGAGAGGGGCAGGATCAGGGAGAAGATGGAGGGAGACTCTAGGGTCACGCGGTGGAATAGAGAGGTGGAGTCGCTCCTAATATCAAAGACCAAGATTTGACCCTCAATTCTCTGACCCTCAATTCTCTTAAAACTCGAAGGAGTTTCGTCTGCGTAATCTTACTGAAGCCAATGACTGTGACCTTCGTCTAGTGTCCTGGAACTAAAGTTCAGTTAATAAATCTTGGACCGTTTCATGAATATTTTCAGATTTCAAAAGCTTGTCATCCTGAACAAAGTGAAGGATCTCACAGCTTTAGAGATTCTTCGCCTCCGGCCCAGAATGACACCAGTTATTAAACGGATTTCTGAGACAGCACACTAGACAGTCAGGAGATAGGGTGGGCAGAAGGGAATATGGAAGTTGCCCCTCTATGGGGTTAAAGGATCTGCCCGAGCATAGGCCTGTCTGCGTGCGGGCACGCGCAGGCAGATCGGACTGAGGACGGGCCTGCCTGTGCCCTGGCAGACAGGAGCCCGATTCTCTCGCCTACACCAAGTTGACACAACACGCTCTTATCAGATAATCTCCTGCCAAAAATGGTGTCCAGCCCAGCCCGCCCTTTAGGTCGCCGGGAGGCCAGAGATAGTGGGTCGGCACGTGGTTGTAAGGGTAATTCCCAAGTTCTCGGTGCCCGGACCCCACAAGTAAATCCCCGGCATGGGGGTGGAGGAAAATGGATGCTTGAGGAAAAGATCGGTCCGTGGCGGGATGAAACCGCATCCAAGCTTGAATTAGAGAGCGGTTCTCGTGTGGCGGTGATCGGGGGTGGCCCGGCAGGCTCTTTTTTCAGCTATTTCCTGCTGGATATGGCCCGGAGGCTGGGGATCGACTTGCGGTTAGACATTTATGAGCCGCGGGACTTCTCTCTCCCTGGTCCCACCGGCTGCAATATGTGCGGCGGGATCGTCTCAGAGTCGCTGGTACAAGCCCTGGCCGTCGAAGGGATCAACCTTCCCCCCACGGTAGTAGAAAGGGGCATCGACTCTTATGTCTTACATATGGATTTGGGCAGTGTCCGTATCGACACCCCGCTGCGCGAGAAGCGGATAGCAGCAGTGCATCGGGGCGCCGGTCCCCGAGGGGTAAAGGATACGAAGTGGCGCAGCTTTGATGGCTACCTGCTTGAGCTGGCAATGGGCAATGGGGCTCACCTGGTGCGAGGACGAGTGACGGATATCAGTTGGAAGGATGGTCTGCCTCAGGCAAAAATCCAGGGCGGTCCGCCCCAAGCCTATGACCTGTTGGGAATAGCGACGGGGGTTAATACCTCGGCTCTGAAGCTTTTCGAGAAGCTCGATTTGGGTTATGCTCCGCCCAAGACTACTAAAACCTATATCGCTGACTTCTACATGGGCCAGGAGACCGTGAATAGATACCTGGGCAGCTCTATGCATGTATTTCTGCTCGACCTGCCTCAACTGGAATTTGCTGCCCTGATCCCCAAGGGTGATTATGCGACTCTCTGTCTCCTTGGCCACGAAATCGATAGGCCTTTGGTGCAGCGCTTTCTGGACGCCCCTGAGGTAAAGCAGTGCTTGCCTCCTGAATATCGTGTGCCCGAAGACCACTGCCATTGTTCCCCGTGGATAAATGTCCAGGGCGCGGTCCGGCCTTTTGCCGACAGGGTGGTGTTCATTGGCGATTGTGGTGTGACCAGATTGTATAAGGACGGGATTGGAGCCGCCTACCGCACGGCCAAGGCCGCCGCCACAACGGCCATCTTTGAGGGCATATCCGCTGAGGATTTCCGCCGGCACTACTGGCCGGCGTGCCGGGCTATCCGCGCCGACAACGCATTGGGAAAGATAATTTTCGCCATCACCCGGCAGATTCAGAAGAGACGAAAGGACCGTGGAGGCGTTTTGCGAATGGTTTCTAGAGAACAGCGGACGGAGCGTGGTCCCCGCCGCATGAGCATGGTGCTGTGGGATGTTTTTACCGGGAGCGCCCCATATCGTGACATCTTGCTGCGCAGTCTTCACCCCTTCTTTCTAGGCCGTTTTGTCTGGGAGATAATTGCCGGAATAGTTGCTAGAATCTGGTCTATTAACGGGCAAAAACATTGAAAGGAGCATGCCATGGAAAATGGCGCCTTGGGCAAGGTATACCAGGACTCCCAGGTGATTGTCCGCCAAGGAGAGGTGGGAGATTGCATGTACGTAGTCCAGCAGGGCCGGGTCGCGGTGGTTCAGGAAAGGGATGGCAAGGAGGTACCCCTGGCAGTGCTGGGCAAGGGGGATTTCTTTGGGGAAATGGCGCTCTTTGACCGCGAGGTTCGCTCATCCACTGTGCGCGCTATAGGCGAGGCGCAGGTACTCACGGTGGATAAAAAAACGCTTCTCCGCAGGATACACGAGGACCCTTCTCTGGCATTCCGCATTGTGCAGCAGATGTCCCAGCGTATCCGCGAGTTGGATGCCGAGCTGGTCCGGATGAAAGCCAGCGTCCTGAGCCTCGAGTAGTGGTACGGCAGCCGGGGCAAACGTGATGAAAAGCGGCGATCCGGCAGTCTTTCGCCATGGCAGAAACGAGGTCGGCACGATCGGCGCCGCCCGGTTCCGTAACCGCTGATGCAAAATTGCTCGACAAAAGTCGTGTCCACTTTAGACACGGCGTGAAGGGAGGATCCAGTGGAAATTTACTTGCTGCGCCATGGGATTGCGGTCACTACGCATGCTAAAATTGCATCAAATGCGGAGCGACCCTTAAGCAAGAAAGGAAGCGAAAGGATGTCCAAAGGAGCCAAAGGGCTCTTATCTTTGGGGGTTTCCTTCGATCGGATACTCACCAGCCCGCTTCTACGCGCCCAACAGACCGCGCAAGTGGTTGCTGAGGTCTTAAAGATGGGCGAGCAACTGGAAGAGATCCGGGAGCTGGCCCCTGAAGGATCCGCCGAAGGGCTGATTAGTCGCTTAGCCGCCTACCAGGTGAAAAAAGGGCTCCTGCTTGTCGGTCATCAGCCCCTTTTGGGTGAGACCGCCTCGCTTTTATTATCCAAAGGTAAAAAGATAGAGCTTAAGTTAAAGAAGGGCGGGATTTGCTGCATCGAGGTGGATAGGCTCCCTCCGGAAAAACCTGGTATCCTCCACTGGATGTTGACCCCCAAGCAACTCCGTTCATTGGCATAGTCCTGAAAGGAAAGGCCATCGAATCCGAGACCGCACAAGACAAGGTGACGCAGTTGAAGGGGGCAACCCTGAAAACAGTAAGCCACGAGGTGCTGGCGCGCGCGCTCCGCAAACGGCTGCGGAGATTTATGTCGGAACTGCCCGGAGTGATGGGTGGCGATGACCCGAAAGCGGTTCACAATGTGCGGGTATGGAGCCGACGATTGCAGCAAGGTTTTGCCGCCTTCTTTCCAAAGCCTCGCCCGGGCAAAGCGCGCAGGCTGCGGCGGATGCTACAGCGGGCGCGCCGGGTGCTCGCCGAATGGCGGAACTGCGATGTAATGCTCAGACTGGTAGCCCGGGAGCAGCGGCGAACGCGCAGCCAGACGAAACGTTACGCCTGGGAGCTGGTGCGCGAGTACCTCCACGAGAAGCGCGGCCGCCAACTGCTCATCGCGCAGCAAAAGCTGCTGAAGTATGACCTGCCGAATTTTGCCGGACACGTGAGGCAGCTGCTCGACCACCTTACGGGAGACGAAAGCGCCGAAATGTCGGTAGCGCCCTTGCACGGGAGCATTGAAAACGCCTGGGCTCAATGGCAGTCAGCGCTCGCCCATGCTGAGGAGACCCGCGAGGCCCGCGACATCCACACGTTTCGCATAGCTACCAAGCGGCTGCGCTATCGGCTCGAGCTGATGCATGAGCTAGGGGAAGACGGCATGCTGCCACTAAGCAATTGGCTGAAGGAGCTGCAGGAGGCGCTGGGTAAGTGGCACGACCGCCAGACGCTTCACCAGGTGATGGCTGAAACCCTGGCCCGGCCCGAATTTTTGATGCGCGAACCAGGCGCGGCGCGCACCCTACTGGCCGAGCTGGAAAAGGACCGCCCGCGCCAGAGCGCGGCGCTGGAAAATATCTTCCACCTGGCAGTCGAGCACCGGGATGCAATGACGTGGGATGCTGAATCGGCGCCCGCGTCAAAAGACCCAGCGCAAAACCCATAGTGGCCCGAGCATAGACGACTCTCCCGGTAACCGTCCGGCTCGGGCCTGGAAAAAGCAGTTATCCTTCGCTGAAATAATGCAGAAATTAGAGAACGGTTAGTCCCCAGGTTGAACGAGGACATTGGCAGCGCTATTGTTAAGCAGGGGTGAGACCTGAACCTTGAGGTCGCTGAAGACCTCCTCGATAGAGCGCGAGGCATCGATCGCTGCGAAGCCGTAATTCTCGACCATCTTGTCAAACTCGGTCAACAGCCTCTTCTGATATTCCTCGAAACTGTCGTACATATCCTCTCCCAGATGCAAATCCATCCCCGACTCCCAATAATTGAACCCCCTGGTCTGTAAAACCCTCGTGACCAGATCATCGATCTTAACATGGAGGTAGAAGACCGCATCCGGCTTCAGGGCGAACCTATAGACCGCTCTGATCCACTGCGGATCGGCCCCGCGCACAATCGCGCGAGCCATCATCGAATAAATATATCGGTCGGAAAGCACGATAAATCCCGCCCGAAGGGCCGGAATGATCTCGTTCTCTAACCGATCGGCGAAATCCGTGGCATAAAAGAGGCTCGCAGTGATACTCCCCATCGTATGCCCTTCCTTTGCCTTGCGAATGCCCTTTCCTGCCAGGGCTGAGCGGGTCATCTCGGTGTCCAAAACCGCATGGCCAGTATTCTCCAGCCACAGTTTCAAAAGACCTGTGTGAGTAGTGCGACCTACCCCATCCGCGCCTTCGAGTACTATGAGCTTTCCCTTGAGCTCTTCCAGATCTATGCCTGGGAGCCCTTCGCCAAAGAAGCTAAATCGAGCCATCGTCTGATCCTCGTTTTCTTGGTGCCAGTCAATGCCTGAGTGACAATCTGCCGCATCTGGGCCTGTTGCTCTTCAATACAGAGGGTCGCATCAATAACCACCAGCCCGAACTCGTCAACCATCTTTTCGTACTCCTCAATAATCCGGCCCTGAAAAATGCGAAAACTCTCCTCAATGTCATCGCTCAATTCCAGATCCATGCCAGCCTCGTAGAATTTTAACGCGTCCCGCCCTCCCATGATTCTTTTCATCGCCTCCTCCAGGGGGATCCGGAAGTAGAAACCAACCGTAGGCTTGACCGCGAACCCATACAGTTCCCGGACCCACGTGGGGTCAACCCCCCGGCCCACATCACGCGCAAAAGCGGTGTAAATGTAGCGGTCTGCAAGCACAATGGCCCCCGCCTTGAGCGGCGGAATGATGTGGCGTTCCGTACGATCGGCAAAGTCGGTGGCGTGAATAAGACTGAAGGTCATAGGCGTCAGCATCTTTTTTTTCTTTCCGCGGCGGGTCACATCGCTGACGAGGGGTGACGAATTCCATTCGCTGAAAAAGGCAACGTAGCCTTCCGACTCCAACCACTTATGGAGCAACGACACCTGGGTGCTCTTGCCGGAGCCATCGATTCCCTCAACGATAAAAAGCCGGCCCGGAAACCGGTGTTTGCCGTACATCTTCATCGCCATATAAACTCACCATCCTTTTTGGGCATAGACCCTGTGTGCCGGGACGCTGACCAGGCGCCCCTCAGGCAAAACAACCGCCGTGAGGCGACAACCGTAGACGCAGCCGGTGTCAATCCCTATCACATTGTCCCTGAAAAGGGGAGTATCGAAAACCCAGTGACCAAAGATCACCACTTGCCCGCCCCGGTAGCGATCAAACCAAGGCATCCCCTCTCGGCTCCCCGGTTGCAGGCCATCCAGGGTGCGAAGCTGGGTCAGGTCATCAACGGTCTGCTCCTCCAACGGACGGTCAGGGCGGATTCCCGCATGGACGACAAGATAGTCGCCCAGGTCAATATAATGGGGCAGGCGCGAAACCCAAGCCATACAGTCCTTGAAGTCACTCCCCAGCTCCGCAATGGTCTGTAGGTGTGCGGGTTCCAACTCTACCGCCCGTCCGCGATGGTGCTGTAATAGCAAATATTCGTGATTGCCCAGCACCGACTGAAAGTTTTTTTTGGTTCGGACAAACTCGAAGACTTCACGATTGCCCGGCCCTTTAGTGATTAAATCGCCTACGGAGAAAAGCCTGTCATCTTGGCTCGCTCCGATTTGATCCAGGAGCTCCATAAGCTCAAGGTAGCAGCCATGGACGTCGCCGATAACAATGGTCCGGCCCATCGAACTCCGGATCTCCGGCAGGCTATTCTTTCTCCAACATTTGTTTTGCCTTGAGGATGTTTTGCTTGCGCTCCTTGGTTACGGTTGGGTAACTCAATTTCAAGGACTTAAGCCGTGAGGTGACAACGTCCGCCACTGCGACGCGCGTAAACCATTTGTTATCGGCGGGAATAACGTACCATGGGGCCCACTTGGTGCTGGTGTGGCTAAAGACATCCTCGTAGGCCTTCATATAGCCTTTCCAATAGGTTCGCTCTTGAGCATCGGTTGCAGAGAACTTCCAGTTCTTCTCATGCAATTGGATGCGCTCCATAAATCTTTTTTTCTGTTCTTTTCTCGATACGTAGAGGAAAAATTTCACCACTATGATACCATTGTGAACGAGGTATTTTTCAAAATTGTTAATCTCCCCATAACGGTGTTTCCACATATTTTTCCCCTTCGCCTCCGGCGGGAGCTGCTGTTTTTCGAGGATTTCGGGGTGAACCCGGGCAACAAGCACCTCCTCGTAGTAGGAGCGGTTGAAAATACCAATTCGGCCCCGCTCGGGAAGGGCTTTCATGGTCCGCCACAGATAATCATGATCGAGCTCCTCAGATGACGGCGCCTTGAAAGCAAAGACCTGACACCCTTGGGGATTGACCCCCGACATCACATGCTTGATGGCACCGTCCTTTCCCGCCGCATCCAGGGCCTGGAAAATCAGCAGCAGCGCGTAGGTGTTCTGCGCGTAGAGAATATCCTGATACTCCGCCAGCTTAGCGATATCCTGCTCTAATCGTTTTCGTGCCCCCTTCTTGTTCTTGAATTTTCCCGTGTAGCCCGGATCATACCGCTTCAGCCTGATCTTTTTCCCCGGCGGGACGAGAAAGTATTTGGCGTTCATCGATTCACCTCCATTTGAATTTTTGCGGCAACCCCACTCTTGCCCAAGGGCCTTAGGACTGACCGTAACTACCTAACATAACAAATGCGTAAAAATCAAATCAAGAAAGAATGAATTTTTAAGACCTTTTACCCTTGACCTAATGGCCCACGATCGTATAGAGTCGCCCTTAAAACATGGATCCCGGAAGCATAAATATCGAAGGTCTGCAGCGAATGGCTATCGCATTGGTGCTCGGGGGCCTGGTTGGGGTCGAACGTGAGCACGCGCTGGTGAAGGAGGGGCAAATCGGCATTGGAGGGATACGCACCTTCCCCCTGTTTGCGCTCCTCGGCGCCATTGCCGCCTTTGCCTCTCAACAAGTACAGTGGTTCTTTCTCGCAAGCTTCCTGGTCATCAGCACATTGCTCCTCATCTCTTACTATGCAAGCTCAAAAGAAGATCCTGGAATGACCACCGAGCTCTCGGCCCTAACCGTATTTCTGATTGGGGGATTAACCCAATGGGGTCACATCCATCTTGGAGCGGCTTTGGCCATCGTGCTGACAGCCATCCTCGCCTTGAAGAAGCCCCTCCATGAGATGACGGCTCGCTTAGGTGAGGAGGATCTCTACGCAACCCTCAAATTCGTGACCGTGGTGATCATTGTCTTGCCTCTGCTGCCCGACAACACCTATGGACCGCTCTCGATATTTAATCCGTACAAGATGGGGCTGATGATAGTGCTGATCGCCACCATTGGTTTTGTGGGATTTTTTCTGATTCGAATGCTCGGGGCCCGGCTTGGCATCATCTTAACGGGCCTTCTGGGCGGCCTGGTTTCCTCAACCGCCGTCACGCTATCGTGCGCGGAGCGAAGTCGCCAGACTCCCGCTCTTTCTTCAGCCTACGCCCTCGCTACTGGCACCGCTTGCGCCATGATGTTCCCGCGCGTCTTATTAGAGGCCTTTGTCGTCAATCCGGCGCTCGCCAAGCAGTTTGCTATCCCCATTGCCATTGTATCGCTCACAGGAATCATAGTGATCGGACTGGCGGTCTTCAGGGTGAGGGTCGAGCCGGATGAGGAGGTCGCCGTCACCAACCCCTTCCGGCTGATGCCCGCGGTTAAGTTTGGTCTCATGTTTACCGGTATCCTCTTTCTAGCGAAGCTCGCCCAGATGTACTTGGGAAACCTCGGGGTCTACATTGCCAGCGCGGCTGCCGGCCTGACGGACGTTGACGCCATTACCCTCTCGATGGCCAGGTTATCGCTCGAAGGACAATCGGAGAGCCCCCTTTCGAGCGATACCGCTCTGACAGCAATCCTATTGGCTACAGCAGTGAACACTGGAGTTAAAGCCAGTTTTGCTCTTTCGACAGGGGCGCCAGAATTCCGCCGGGCCGTTCTACCGATCTTTCTCGCCTTGCTGATCGGACTGGTCGTCGGGTATGCGACGTATCGGCTGGTGAGCGGTTGACGGCTGGTGAAATTTGCCGCCATTTTCATCTTTCACGCCCGGGTAGCCGCCCTCACCCTCAAATGAGGGGAGAAGAGCGGCGAGCTGGCCCGTTCACCCAACCTCTGGTAAAATCATTACATGGTTCGCCCGCGCACCAAGGAGGAGCCGGACACAGGCCCGCAGGGCTCCTCGACGCCTGACTGGGTCAATCACACCGACGAGCAGTTGCTGCAGATGCGGATCTGCGACCTCAAGCTCAAAATTTCCGGGACGGAGCTCGAGTCGCGCATCGAGATCTTTTACCACGAGCTCGAACAAAAGGAGATCGCCTTTAAGCCTGTGTGCTACCTTGGGGACGAATGGTTCTGCCCGGATGGGGCCTCTACCATCGCTATCCCCTTTTACCTCGCTCACCCTCGGCTGAAAAAGCTTGAGGAGAGGATGATGATGGAGGTAGAGGGCGGCACCGAGGCCTGGTGTATGCAGCTCCTGCGGCACGAGATGGGACATGTCCTCAATCACGCCTATCTCCTGGCGAAAGAGCCTTTGTGGCAAACCCTGTTCGGTCCACCGTCGCTCGATTACTCCGAGAGCTTCCGCGCTCGCCCGCACAGCAAGCGCTTTGTGCGCCACCTGGAGGGCTGGTACGCCCAGAGCCATCCCGAGGAGGACTTCGCCGAAACAGTCGCTATCTGGCTTACCCCCCGCCTGGATTGGAGGCGGCAATACCGCGGCTGGAAGGCGCTCGATAAGCTGGAGTACGTAGACGGACTGATGAGGAGGCTCGCCGGCAAGCCGGCCGTTGTAGTCTCGCGGGCAAGGATGAGCGAGGCTTCCCGCCTCCGCTCTCGCCTCGAGCTTTATTATAAAAGAAGGCGCCGTCTCTATGCGCAGGACTTCCCTGATTTTTTCGACTCGGATTTGCGCCGGCTGTTCGTCGAGTCTTCCGTCGCGCCTTCAGCCGGGCGGGCAGCGCCATTCCTGCGGCGCTCGAGAAAAGCCATCCTGGATGCGGTCTCGGGCTGGACCGGAGAGCCAAAATTCACCGTGAATCGGCTCTTGCGCGCGCTAACCGAACGGTGCGCCGAACTGGATCTCAGGGTAGGAAACGATTCTTCCGCTGTGGAGATAACTGCCTATCTCGCAACGTTAGCCTCTCACTACCGCTTAACCGGAAAGTTTAAGAAATCATGATCGAATGCCGCTCCATGGGTCGCGCAGGATAAGAGGAGATGAGGAAAAGACTCAAGGTCTTGGCCCTTTTTGACACGGCCGGCACCCCTCCAGCGGATCAGGATTTCAGCCGTGAACTTGAGACGCCGGACTGGAAGGCCGAGGCGGACGTAATTAACGCCTTAAAACGATTGGGCCATGAAGTGCGCACGCTTGGAGTCTTCGACGAGCCGGGGTTGATCCTGGATGAGGTCAAGGCCCATCCGCCCGATGTCGTCTTTAACCTGACCGAGCATTTTAATAACCGCTCGGCACATGATCAGAATGTCGCTAGCCTGCTCGAAATGCTGGAGGTCCGCTACACAGGCAGCGGCCCCACCGGACTCACGCTGTGCAAAAACAAGGGCATGACCAAGGAGATCCTGGCCTACCACCGCATTCGCTTTCCGGCCTTTGCGATCTTTTCCCCCGGCGCCGCGGTGCGGAGACCCAAGCGGCTCGCCTTTCCGCTCTTTATCAAACCCCTCCAAGAGGAGGCCTCCTACGGGATTTCCCAGGACTCCTTTGTCGAGAGCGACGAGGCCTTCGAGGAGCGCGTGCGCTTCATCCACGAACGGCTGAATCAGGAAGCGCTGGCCGAGGAATACGTCGAAGGGCGAGAGCGCTACGTCAGCATTCTCGGCAACAAGCAGTTGCAGGTCTTCCCCATACGCGAAGTGATTTTTTCTGAAATACCCGAAGGAAAACCGCGCTTCTCAACTTTTAAGGCGAAATGGGACGACGCCTACCGCCAGCGATGGGGAATCCAGAATATCTTTGCGCAGCCGTTACCGGAGGGCGCGGCGGAGCGCATCGCGAAGATATGCAAAAAGGTCTACCGCGTGCTCAGGATAAGAGGTTACGGCCGTATCGACCTGAGGGTCACGCCTGCCGGCGACATCGTGATCCTGGAGGCAAATCCAAATCCCAATCTGGCAGATGATGACGAATTCGCCCAGTCGGCGCTCAAGACCGGGCTGACCTACGAAAGACTGATACAGCGCATTCTCCGGTTAGCCCTATCCGCCTGAGTCCGGTGCCAAGCGCGACGATGGAGCGCCGGCGGAAAAACGGATATGCGAAAATGCAGCTATGTTGCTTGAAAACACCTTTCGTGCCTTCCGTCATAGGGACTATTTCATATTCTGGTGGGGCCTCTTTCTCGGTCACACAGGGACTCTGATCCAGGCAACCGCTCAGGGCTGGCTGATCCTCCAACTTACGGATTCCCCTTTTTATCTCGGACTCGACGGGCTCTGCATCGGTCTGCCTCGGGTGATCTTCTCGCCCCTGGGCGGCGCGTTGGTGGATCGCATGAATAAGCGCTTTCTTTTCGTCGTCACGCAGGCCGCGTTTCTGGTTATGGCCCTTTTCCTGGGCCTCATGAATTTCTCCGGCCTGATCAACGTATGGCATGTCCTGGCGGTCTCGGCCCTGACCGGCTTCTTCCTCTCGTTCGAGCAGCCTATCCGTCAGACCATCCTGCACGAAATTGTGCCCCCGGCTGACCTCCTTAATGCCATCAGCCTTTACCAGCTTGTGTTCAACGGCTCCGTCCTCTTTGGGCCGGCCGTGGGGGGAGCGCTGATTCCGGTTATTGGAACCACCGGCTGCTTTTTCCTGCACGCAATTGGCAATTTCATCGTTCTGGTGACCCTCTTTATGATCCGCATCCCCGAGACGGCCGCAACAGGCAAAAAAAAGTCCCTTACTAGAGATGTCGTTGAGGGTTTCACTATCGCCTGGCATAATCCTATCTTCTTTTCTTTGTTCGCAATCCTGGCGGTGGCGAGCTTCTGCACCAAGCCTTATAACCAATTCATGCCTGTTTTTGCCCGGGACATACTGCAAGTGGGCGCTCCGGGCCTCGGCCTGCTGCTCATGGCTCCCGGGGCCGGAGCCATCTTCGGAGCGCTGACCCTCGCCTCTCTTACACGTTTTCCAAAGGCCCACCACCTCTTGCTCCTGTTAGCGGGCGGCTTTGGCTTCTTTGTGACTCTTTTCGCCGCCTCGCGCTCTTTCCCCTTGTCACTCTTCTTCCTGTTCCTGGCCGGCGCTTTTCAAACTACGCTCCTTTCCGCTATTACCACCCTGCTGCAAATCCACTCCAGCGAAAAGACGAGGGGGCGGGTGATGTCCCTTTACGGCCTGGTCAACCGGGGGCTCGGACCCATGGGCGCCTTCCCGATCGGCGCCATCGCGACATGGCTGGGCGCGCCGCTAACTATTTCGCTCGGCGGCTTGCTGGCAATCGCGATGACCGCTTACCTAACGCTGAGTAGACCCCACCTGCGTGAGGCAACCCTGATAGGACTGAGCGCCTCTCGCAAAAAAGAGCGCGGCGCCTGATCCCTTGAAAGCAGGATAGAAGCTAGATAATATCTCCCTCACTAATTTCAGGAGGAAAAAAATGGCCTACGAAAAATATGGCTCTGACGTCATCGTGGATAT
The DNA here is from genome assembly GCA_016193465.1 of Deltaproteobacteria bacterium. Classification (GTDB taxonomy): domain Bacteria; phylum Desulfobacterota; class Binatia; order UBA9968; family UBA9968; genus UBA9968. Next base: position 70,059 of record JACPSE010000155.1, on the reverse strand, counting down.
GATGCGCGCTTACAAGATCCCTTATGTCAGCCTGAACCCCGGCGCAACTTACCGCGGGCTGCACGACTCTCTGGTCAACTACGGAAAAAACGAGATGCCGATCATCACCTGCACGCATGAGGAAACGGCGATACAAATCGCTCACGGTTATGCCAAGGCATCGGGCAAACCGATGGCGGCGATTGTTCACGACGTCGTCGGATTGCTGCACTCCTGCTTGGCGATCTTTTATGCTTATCTGGATCGCGTGCCGGTCTTAATCATGGGCGCCACCGGCCCCATGGATACGACCCGCAGACGTCCCCAGATCGACTGGATACACACCGCCAACGTTCAGGGCAACGCTATCCGAGATTATGTCAAATGGGATGACCAGCCTTATAATGCCGCCAGCATTCCCGAGTCCTTCGCGCGCGCCTACCGGGTCATGATGACCGAGCCCAAGGGTCCGGTCTATCTTTGCTGGGACGCCGGCATTCAGGAAGACAAGCTCAACGGAGAAATTCCAATTCCCAATGTGGCCCGTCTCATGCCCCCGTCTCCGATTCAGGGAGACCTCAAGGCGCTGGAGAGAGCGGCCGAGATGCTCGTGGCGGCGAAAAACCCGGTGATCCTCACCGACTATACGGGGAGAAACCCGGAATCATTCGACAACCTGGTAAAGCTAGCCGAGCTCCTTGCTATCCCGGTTTTGGACTTCAATCGCAGACTTAACTTCCCAACCAATCATCCACTCAACCTCACCGGTTCCGACATGATCGAGAAGGCCGACCTGATCCTCTCCCTCGACGTGCGCGACCTCTACGGTCCGTTGGTCAGGCTCGACAAGATCACGCGCAAGACCGTTTACCGGACGCAGAAAGGCTGCAAGCTGATCGATATCGGCTTTGCCGACCTCCATATCAGCAAATGGTCCCAGGATTATATGCAACTCCAGGAGGTGGATCTCCACATCGCCGCGGACACGCTGGTCGCGATACCCCAACTGGCGCTCTTCTGCGAGCAGATCCTAGGCAAGAACGGGAAGAAGAGAGAAGAGATCCGCAATCGCTTCGATGAGCATAAGCAGACCCACCAGGCGCTCCGCGCGGCCTGGCAAGAAGAGGTCAAGAAAAACTGGCAGGGAGAGCCGATGTCGGTGTCGCGCCTCGTGCACGAGGTCTGGCAAGCGATCAAGAACGAAGATTGGGTGCTCTCGGCCAATACGCTCGAAGAGTGGGCGCTCAGGCTCTGGGATTTCGACAAAGCCTACCGCCACCCAGGAAAATCAATCGGCACCTCGACCCAGATTGGCATCTCCACTGGCGTGGCGCTCGCCCACAAGGGAACGGGCAGGCTGGTGGTGGACATTCAGCCCGACGGCGATCTCATGTTCGATCCCGGCACGCTCTGGATCGGCGCCCACGACAAGATCCCTCTGCTGGCCGTCATGTACAACAACCGTGCTTACTACAACGACTGGGAACACCAGATCCGGATGGCGAAGCAGAGAGGCACCAACGAGAAGCTCGCCCATATCGGAATGGAGATCGATAATCCACCGCCCGACTTTGCCACGATTGCCAAGGGCATGGGCTGCTACGGTGAGGGGCCAATCTTCAATGGCGATCAAGTCGGCCCGGCCTTGAAGCGGGCTATCGAGTTCATTAAAAAGGAGGGCAAGCCAGCGTTGGTGGACACGGTAACGCAGTTTAGATAGAGGTCTTCCATGCGGCTTAAAGATAAAGTGGCGATTGTAACCGGCGCGGCGCAAGGGATAGGCGCCGCTTACGCCCGCGGCCTCGCGAGAGAAGGAGCAGCGGTTGCCATTGTCGATATCCTCGACCCAAATCCCGTAGCCAAAGAGATCGTGGGCAACGACGGCAAAGCCCTGCCGCTGCTCGTTGATGTCTCCGACGAGAAACAAACGCAAGAGATGGCGCGAAAGGTCGCCGATACCTTCGGCCACCTCGATATCCTGGTCAACAACGCCGCTGTCTACGGCACGATCGTGCGCAAACCGTTCGAGGAGATCACCGTCGAGGAATGGGACAGGCTCTATGCGGTGAACGTACGCGGCATCTTTCTCTGCGTCAAGGCGGTAGCCCCTTACATGAAGGCGCAGCAACACGGCAAGATCATCAACGTAACCTCAAGCACCTTTTTCAAAGGGAACGAACACTTCCTCCACTACGTGAGTTCAAAAGGCGCGGTGGTTGCGATGACGCGTTCGCTCGCGCGCGAGCTGGGAAACTACAATATCAACGTAAACGCCATAGCCCCAGGGCAGACTTTAAGTGAAGCGAACTTAAAGCGGGGCGAGCAAGTGGATGCCCACTCTCTCAATATCCGCCTGCTGAAGCGCCGTCTTTTTCCCGAAGACCTGGTCGGGACCGTGATCTACCTCAGCTCCTCAGATAGCGACATGATGACCGGGCAGATACTCCTGGTCGACGGCGGGACCGCATTTCACTGACGAAAATCCGACCGCCTGAGATCGACCGTGAAAGAAACGCAAGATTGAAAGACCAGGCCCCGGAGACCTCGTGAGTGGAGCGCCGAATCGGCTCACGGGTCATGTCATCTCTTCAATGATCTGTATCTCGTCTTTCGTCAGCCCATAGAGTTCGTAGACGAGTTGGTCGATCTGGCGGTCGGTGGCCTCGATCTCGCGTTGAAGACGGGTCTTGCACAGGTAAAGATTTGACCCTGGGTCCCCCTTCTTGGCTACGAGGTACTTGTTGACGCCACTTCAGCGGGGTGAATGCTTAGGTACTCCCGCACCTCAAGCTGCATGCGGTCGATCTCTGCAAGAAACCCCGAAACCGCACCGTGATAGTTTTCAGGGTTCGTTTCCACGCGCCGCAGATGCGCAACCTGGTCCTGAAACCGAGCGATGCGCTCCAGAGTCACCTTGAGTTCCTTATCGTTTGCAATCATGTCTGCTCCTCCACGATTTCAATGATGCCCCTGAAGGGTTAGGGTTTGAGGGTCAAAAGGGTTTGAGGGTCAAATCTTTCACTGTGACATTGACGCCTCAGCGAATGTCAAAGGCCGAGATGCAACCCCTAGCTCCTCAGGGCTTCGAAGAACGGGTTGATAAATTCCAGGCGCACCTAGGTCTCGTTGTAGGCAGGGCTGCGGTAGGCGTCGATGTTCTTGTCAAACCGATTTACCAGCTCTTTTACTTGAAGTGGGGGTTCGGCCATCGGCGGTCAGTGTAGCCGAGGTGGGGCTTTTCCGGCAAGGGAGAGTTGAGAATGACTTTTATGTCTTTTCCGTTTCTTTCTTTTCCTGCAACTGTCTCTTCCATCCCAGGGTCCTGGCCTTGGCCGCGATAGATTCGGCCTCCGCAATCATTCCCTTGCGCTGGTAAAAGATTGAAAGACTGGCATAGGCGAGTTCGTCATCCGGGCTGATTTCAATCAATTTCTTGGCGACCTCGATCGCTTGGTCCAACCTGTTCTGGTTCGCGTAGGCCATAGCCAGGGCGTGTCGTGCGTCTGCATAGTTTGGATCCACTTGCAGGGCATTTTGGTAGGCCTGGATAGCCTCATCGAGCTTATCTTCGATGAAAAATTCCATCCCCTGATTGTAATAATCCTCCTTCGTCACCGTGGGCCTGCCTGTCCGCCTTTCACGCGTTAAATAGAAACCGATCCCTTTAGCTCTGCCAGATTTCGACCGCACTCCTGGAGGATAATCTTCTTCAGGCGGGCGGGGTCTACGGGTTTTTTAAAAATCACGCCCTGGAGCCCTTCCAGACGACTCCGTTTGATAACATGATCCTTGTCGTAGTAAAAGGCCGTCATCAAGATGACGGGAAGGTTTGGGATCTTCTTCTTGACCGCGCTGTAAAGTTCATATCCGTCCATATCCGGCATCACCACGTCGCTGAGTATCAGGTCGAACTCTTTCTTTTCCAAAAGCTCCATCGCTCCTTTCCCTGACGGGGCTATCTCTACCTCGCATTTCTCACCCCGCAAGAAGTCTCTCAGCGAATGACAGACCCCTAGATCGTCATCGACCACCACCAACCGGAGACCCTCCAAAGAACAACTACCTTTTTCTTTCCCGCTTGCCTCCGCCTTGGCCATGCCCTTCACCGCAAGGTCCGCCATCATCCTGCCATCGAGATACTCTTTGGTCCCGTATTCCCCTCCCTCAGCCATCTCTACTGTACGGCGGGTAATCTCCTGGATCTTCCTGAGTTGCTGCTCGACTGAATCCAGCCGCTCCGATTCCACAATATAGTCCTCGTCGGTTGCCACACGCCCCACGTACTTTTGCAGCAGGTTCAACTCGTTAACCAGGACCTCTAGAGAATTATTGATTTCGTGGGAAAGTCCGATAGCAATTTCACATAGGGTGGCGAGTTGATCCTTGCGTCTGATCTCCCTGATATCTTTGGCGAAGCCAATGGACCCAATCTCAGATCCCCGCTCGTCGTAAATGACCGACGCCGAAATGGCTACCGGGATCCGCTCTCCTTTCTTGGTCTTGAAGGTCGTCTCGAAATTGCAGACCTTCCCCTTATTTCCGCCCCCGCCATCCCGCATGACCGCCATGACTTTTTGCGCCTCTTCGCGGCTGGGATAAATCTGCAATACGCTCTTTCCTAACATCTCCTCCTGGGTAAACCCGAGGTTCTGCCTGGCCCCGTCATTGTAGAAGGTTATGGTGCCCGCTTTGTCAACGGCGATGATGATATCGGGACAGCTCTCAACCAGCTTCCGAAAGTATCGTGGAGGCAGCAACATTAGAAAACAGGAACTTTGCTTAATCATAAGTCGATCTAGCTAAAGATTGCAAGGGCCTATGAAATGGGCTTGACTCTGCTCTCTGTCCGCCCGTATATAGATATTGTTAGCCCCTCCTATGCGACCAACCAGGGATACGAGACAACTCAACTGGCTTCTGGCCTGGGCGGTCGTGTTTTGCGACATCGGCACCTCTGTCTATTATGTCCCAGGCATTCTCTACGGCCACGTGAGGGATGCCACGCCCTTCTTCGTGCTCCTCACGACCGGGGGTTTTGTTCTCCTCGCCCTCAAATACATCGAGATCTCCTGGCGCAATCCTGAGGGCGGCGGGGTCGTCACCATCACGACCAAGGCCTTCGGTCCCATGTGGGGCTGCCTCGGAGGCATGTTAATAACCGTAGACTATTTTCTCACGACAGCGATCTCGGCAGTATCCGGCTTCCAATACATCGGAAGCGCTTTCCCCGCTCTCGACCAGCACATTGTCCTGCTCGCATGTGGAGGGGTCATGGTGCTGGCCCTGCTGAACATCATCGGCATCCGCGAAAGCGCAACGGTAGCACTGGTGATGGCCGGCAGCGCCTTGGTGGTGGATTTGATCGTCATTGGCTCCAGTCTCAGTTTTATGGAACCCTCCCAATGGGCAGACCTACTGCAACATCTGGGCACAGGAAAGGATCTCTCTTCCTACGACCTCCTTGTGGGTTTTGCCGCTGCCTGGCTTGCCTTCTCCGGCCTGGAGAGCATCAGTCAACTAAGTCCGGCGATGCGCTTCCCCTTGCGCCGGACCACTCGCATCGCGATGTTTGCGGTCATAGCGACCATGATCTTAACCTCACCTATTCTCACCGCCTTATCGGTCACGGTATTGCCGCCTGAAATCAAGGCGAGTCAAAGCGAACGCTTCATCTCTGAACTGGGATTGGCTTCGGGCGGCCTCGGTGTAAAATTGGCGGTGGTCCTTACCGCCTCTACGTTGCTCCTGTTCGCTTCGAACACCGCTATCATCGGCTCTTATCATGTCTTTCTAGCGCTGGCGAACAGAGGATTTCTACCTCAGGTCATCGCGCTACGAAGCGCCATTTTTAACACCCCACATATAGCCATATACATCGCCACCGCCGTCCCTATTTTCGTGATCCTCGTCACTCGAGGGCAAATGGTTATCCTGGGTGACATGTACGCCTTTGGCCTCCTTGGGGCATTTGTCTTCTCCTCTCTTAGCCTGGACATGATCCGCTGGAGACTGGGGCGGAGAGACTTTGGTTTTTGGCTAGGAGCCTTTACCACAGCGATGGTCATCGGCGCTTGGGCGATAAACTTCGTCGAGAAAGATCTCGCAACTCTTTTCGGCGGGACTGTTACCGCTATCGGGATGCTCACTGCCATTGGAGTTAGAGACGGTTGGTTCATGGACATTCTCAACCGCATCCCCGCCATTAGACGCCTCCAGGCCCGCGCCTACAGGGCGTCAGAGAGCTTCATCGAGGAAGGGCTTAAGGGGGTGGTGAGCCTCGCCGAGGCGATAGAGCTAAAGCCCCTATTCCCCTCCTCCACGCTCCTCACGCTAAGAGGAGAAAACCCGCGGCTTATCCAAGAGGGGATTACCCGCGCCAAGGGCAAAGGGGAGTCTGCCATTTATTGCATCTATGTCGAGGAATGGCCTGGCCTATTCGACGGCAACACACCGCACATGCCCAACGAAGAAGGAGTGCGCACCCTCAAGCATGCCCTGCAAGAGGTGAAGGACAAGAACATCGAGATGATTCCCATATGGGCGATCTCCCACAATGCTGCCGACGTGATTGCCAAAGCAGCAAAGCAACTTGAAGTCGAGGCGGTTTTAGTTGGCGTCCCCCGCCGCACGGCCTTCTATCACATGCTCCGGGGGCACATAGTTAAGGGACTGATGCGTCGCCTCCCGCACAACTGCCATTTGGTGATCTGCAACTAGAGAGAAGGCAATAGCACGAACCTTCTCTTCTTTCGCCTGTTGCCTACTGCCTGGTGCCCGTTGCCTGTTGCCTAATGCCTATCGCCTCTTTGTACAGTCTCTCATACCCATCCACCATCCGCTCCACGGAAAATTTTTCCCGCACCCATTCCCGACAGCGCTGGCGATCCAGCCTTTCCACCTGCTGGAGCGCCTCCACCATGGAATCTTCATCCTCCAGCAGATAACCCGTTTCCCCGTCTTTGATCAGCTCCGGCATGGAACCCCGCCGATAGGCCAGCACCGGAGTCCCCGCGGCCATGGCCTCGACCACAACCATCCCGAAAGGCTCTTCCCACTGCAGAGGAAAGAGCAGCGCCCTCGCCCGCCCCATCGTCTCCATGAGTTGGACATAAGGCAGCCGCTCGATGTAGCTGACTCGCTCTCCATCGACATAGGGCCTAACGTGATTGAGAAAATACTCTTCGCTCCCGCGTAGATGGGAGGTAACATGTCCGACGATCAGGAGTTTTGCCTCAGCCTTTATGGCAATTCGGATCGCCTCGGCAATGCCTTTCCCAGGCGTCATCCGACCGACGATAATAAAAAAATCTTCCGGCTCCCCGTTGAAAGGAATCTCGTCGAGGTCCACTCCATTATAAACCACCGGCAACGAATCATCCCCCAGCATCCTGGCCTGAGCCTGGCTGATGCAAACCGGGAAGCAATTAGGAAAATTTTGGCGATAATAGTCGTGGAGCTTTTTCTCTATGTAGGCATAAGTGATCAGGGCCGGCGTTTCTGTGAAATCGGAGAAGTAGGGCGCCAAAGTGGGCCAGTGAGCGTGGATCAGATCAAAACGCTCGGCCTGCTGATATAGGTTGTAGGCGTTGCGCGTCTCAAGCTCTTTCTCCAGATAGAAGGTCGAATTGGGATCATCCAGGCTGGCCACAGGAAGGACCGCGTGGAGCGGACAATCAACCTGCGAGTCTCCCGACGCAAAAAGCTCCACTTGATGCCCACGCCTGGAGAGATGCTGACAAAGGGAATAGACGATGCGCTCTGTCCCGCCGTGGCTCTTCGGCGGAACAGAGAGATAGACGCTGGTGATTTGAGCGATTTTCATGAGTTAGAAGTTATCATTGAGGTCAAGAGCTCTAGGGAACTCTTACTCCGCAGGAGAAGGTCGGGAGTCAACGATCCTGAGTTCCACTGCGGAGGTTCCATTCCATTGGTTCTCATTTACACGATAGACTAAGTCTACCTTGGCCCCCACAAAGAGAGAAGAAGCGTCGCTCAATTTAAATGCCACTCCACCCAAGGATTTACCTCCCTGACGGAGTCTAAAACGGCATCCCCCGTTAAAATCCCTGCGCTCGGATATCTCCACCGCCCTCGTCATAAAGAGCGGCTCAGGATTGCCGATCCCAAAAGGCTTAAGCGCTTCGAGCTGCCGCAGCAGCGGAAGTCCGATTTCGGAGAACTCTAATGGCGCGTCCACTTCCAACACCGGAATTAAATCCTCAGGGGTTAAACAGTCCCGAACTATCTCTTCAAAACGGCTTGAAAAAAGCGCGAACTTTTCCTGTTTGATGCTTAATCCTCCCGCATATTCGTGGCCGCCAAATTTTTCCAGAACGCCCGCGCAACGCGTCAGCCCCTCCACCATATGGAAGCCGCGGATGCTGCGGGCAGAACCCTTCCCCTCTCCCGCATTAAAACCGATCACAACCGTGGGTCGATGAAACCGCTCCACAATGCGGGAGGCCACAATCCCCAAAACTCCCGCGTGCCAGCCCTCTTGACCCAGGACAATCGAGTAACGATCAGAATCCAGCATCCAGGAATCGGTATTTAGAATTCCGGATTCTGAATCCTGGATTCTGGCTTCTGTCTTCAATTGCGATAGGGCCTCGTCTAACACCCGGGCTTCCATTGCCTGCCGCTCTCGGTTGTGCTCATCCAGCTCTTGCGCGATCCCCAGCGCCTCATCATAGGACCCAGCGGTCAGCATCTCGACCACTTTGAGACCCGCATCCATTCTCCCTGCCGCATTAATCCTGGGACCGAGCTGAAACGCGACTTGCCCGACAGCTACTTCTCCTGGAGGAATGCGCGCCACCTCCTTCAAGGCAACAATTCCAAGACGTGTGGAGCTGCCGAGTTCTACAAGCCCGCGGCGAGCCAAAATCCGGTTAACCCCGGTTAATGGCACCATATCCGCAATCGTACCGAGGGTAACGATATCCAGGTAGCGGCGGATATCGGGAGTTTCTGAGCCTTCAAACCAACCGGTCTCGCGGAGCTTGGCCCTGAGACCGATGATCAGATAGAAGGCGAGCCCCGCGCCTGAAAGGCCCTTGTCGGGAAAAGAACAGTCAGCCTGATGAGGGTTGATGATCGCAAAGGCCGGAGGAAGATTCTGCGGCACCTCGTGGTGATCGACGATCACCACATCGATCCCCATATTTTGGGCAAGCTCTACTTCCTCATAGTTTGAAATCCCGCAATCAACGGAGACTACCAGCCGGACACCTTGAGAACTCAAGCGCTTGAGCCCCTCAGGGTTCAAACCGTATCCCTCATCAATCCTGTGCGGGACATAATAGACCACCTGACCACCAACCTCCTTCAGAAATAGAACCAGCGCCGCGGCCCCGGTGGTGCCGTCAACATCGTAGTCGCCCCAGACACAGATCAGCTCTTTTCTTTCCAGGGCGCGCACGAGCCGCTCCGCGGCCTGACCCATCCCGGCCATAAGGAAGGGAGAGGGAAGATCGGAGCGTAAGCTTGAGGAGAGAAATCGCTGAGCGGCCTCCGGTTCTTTGAGACCGCGCAGGGCTAAAATTCGGGCCACGAGAGGCGGGACTTTCAGTCTTTCGGAGAGGAGAGAGAGAACTCCTCCGTCAACCTCTCCTAGAACCCACCGTCTTTGCATCTGTCTCTGCTCCGTCCCTCACGGCCGGGCTAAGGGGCTCCTTGAGCGGAACAATCCGAACCGCCTGCAAAGTAGGCAAGGGAACGGACCAGCACGGAGCGAGCGAGGGGAGCGCGAGTGAGGCTGCGGACGTAGGAACGAGAAGGTTCGGTTAAGGCACTGGCCCATCGGCCGCAGCCGAAGGCGCGTTCCCCAAGGGAGCCTGTCCAAGCAAGTTCCGGAAGGGTCGCTGCGGGAGGCCGTGGAGCGAGGGGGAATCCCGAAGCCCACTACTTTTTCCCCTTCTCCCACAGCAGGATTACCGGACTGGCGATGAAAACGGTCGAATAGACGCCTGAAATAAATCCAACGATCAGCGCAAACGCAAACGGACGGATGACGCCTCCACCAAGAATGAAAAGCGAAAAGAGAGTAAGCAACGCGGCCCCTGTGGTCAGGATCGTGCGGCTCAGGCACTCGTTGATGCTCCTATTAACGACGCTCTCCAGCCTTTCCCGCCGGTTCTTGCGCATGTTCTCGCGGATGCGATCGCAAATCACGACGGTATCGTTCACCGAGAAGCCGACGATGGTAAGCAGCGCGGCTATAACCGTGAGGTCGAACTCGTAATTGGCCAGCATGAGGGCGCCAGCTGTCACCAGGACATCGTGGATCAAGGCGATCACCGCCCCCAGGCTGAAGTGAAGACCGAAACGGGCCCCGAAGCTTACGCCGAAGCGGACCCAGATATAGACCCCCATCATGATCGTGGCCGCGATCACCGACCAGGTTCCCCGCTCCCTCAAGTCTTTGCCAACCTTAGGCCCGACCGATTCGACTCTACGGATCTCGAACCGGTCCTGACCAAACTGATCGGAGAGGCCGCGACGGACCTCCTCCCCGAGAGCGCCGAGCTCGGCTGAGGTCTTTTCCAGGCGGATTATGAACTCGTTCGAGCCATCCTGTCCGAAGTCCTGGATGACGCTGTCGGCAAAACCAACCTTGTCCAATGCCCGGCGGATTTCTGGAATAGAAACCTTCTGCTGAAACTTGAGATGCACCATGGTCCCGCCGGCGAAATCGACCCCCAGGTCGGGCCCCTTGATGAACAACAGAGCCAGAATGGCGAGATTCACCACGGTGGACAGAATTATGGCGATGTGCCGATACTTGGTAAAGGGGATGTTGGTTCCTGGTTTGATAAACTCCATGACGCTTCCTTCAGATGCTGACGCGAGTTAATTTCCTGGCAGCCATGCGATAGTCATAATAAATCCGGGTCATATAGACAGCCGTTATAACCGTCGTGAGAATACCCACGCAAAGCGTGACGGCAAATCCTTTGATCGGACCGGTGCCGAACTGGAAGAGGATCAAGCCGGAGAGGAAAGTAGTGATATTCGAGTCGAGGATAGCGGGGAGGGCCCGCTCATAGCCAGCCTCGACAGCCGCTCGAGGGGATTTCCCGCCCCTTAGCTCTTCGCGAATCCGCTCGTTGACGAGCACGTTGGCATCAACCGCCATGCCTACCGTCAGCACGATGCCGGCGATTCCGGGGAGGGTCAGCACCGCCTTGAAGCCCGCCAGAACGGCCAAGAGAAAGAGGATGTTAAAAATCACCGCGGTATCGGCCACCAAACCCGCGCCCCTGTAGTAGGCGACCATAAAGAGGATGACGAGAGAGCCCCCGACAACAAAAGAGATGATTCCCTGGCGGATCGAATCGCGTCCCAGCGAAGGGCCGACCGTCCGTTCTTCGATGATCTCTACCGGCGCGCGCAGGGCCCCGGCGCGAAGGACGATGGCGAGATCGCGCGCCTCCTTCATGTCAAAACTTCCCGTGATGGAGGCCCTGCCTCCGCCGATCCGCTCCTGTATCACCGGGGCTGAGTAGACGCGGTTGTCGAGAACGATGGCGAGACGCCGCTTCACATTTTCTGCGGTGATTCTTTCGAAAAGCCTGGCGCCGGCGGAATTCAGGATCAACTCCACGTAAGGCCCCTCCAGATTCGAGCCCGGGCGCACCCGCGCGTCCGTGATGTACTCTCCGGTCATCAGAGTGCGGGCATCGAGCAGATAGGGAGCCCTTTCCGTCGCCAATGTCGCCTCTCCCTTGGCGCCATACCCGTACAGAATCTGGGTGCCCGGAGGCGGACCATTCTTGACGGCCTCTTCCAGGCTATGGGTCTCATCCAGCAACTTGAACTCCAGCAAGGCAGTTTTGCCGATGATCTCCTTGGCCCGCTCCGGGTCCTGAATACCCGGCAACTGAACCAAAATATCCTGCTGCCCGCGGCGCTGAATGGTCGGTTCACTCACACCGAACTGGTCGATGCGGTTGCGGATTGTCTCCAGGGATTGGTCTACGGTATCCTCCCCAAGAGAACGCAATTCCCGCTCATGCAGGGCAAGCAAAAACTCCACCCCCCCGGCTTCCGTCCGAGAACTCACCAAGACAAGACCGGGAAATTCGCCCTTGAGCAGATCCCGCACGCGATCGCTGTTGGCCGCAGGCACCTTAAGGCGGATTTGGTTCGCCTGGTTCTTTTCCAGCTCGCTCGGCGGGAGCGCTTTGTCCTTGAGAAGTTTACCCAGCTCCTCTTTGATCCGCGCCACCGTATTCTCCACTGCTTTATCTACCTTAACCTCGAGGACCAGGTGGCTCCCTCCTTGAAGATCCAGTCCCAGATGGATCCGCTCTGCTGGCAGAACGCCGCTCCACCAGGAAGGGATCTCGCCTATAAAAGTCGGAACGAGATAAAAAGCCGCCGCGAAGGTCAAAACAGAAAAGATGATTAAACGAACCACAACACCCCGTTGCATATTATTGCTCCTTGGCCTCCTTGGTTGGCGCCTTATCTCCTTTGATGATCTCGGATATCTGCGGCCGATGCACTCGAATGCGCACGTTGGGGGCCACTTCCAGCGTGACCACCGTATCGGTCAGCGCCATCACCTTACCGTAAATTCCGCCGGAGGTCACTACCTCATCGTTTTTTTTGAGCTTCCCCAGCATCTCGCGGTGCTCCTTGGCCTTCTTTTGCTGCGGCCGAATCAGCAGAAAGTAAAAAATTACAAAGACCAAGACGAGGGGGAAAAAACTGATCAGCGTGCTGGGGCCCGAGGGTCCCTGCGCGGTTTGAGCAAAAGCCATATCCCACATAGAACCTCCTAACGAGTCGGCATTGCAAAAGGGAAATCGCAAAGTGCAAAACTCAAGATTTCTGCTCGAATTTTCCCCATTTTACATTTTTCAATTTGCAATTTGCATTTTGATTTGTGCTTCATTCGGCCAGAATTCAGCCTTGCCTTCCCGTATGGCCGTCCGGAGCCTCTCCATGAGCTGATGATAGAAATGAATATTATGGATGGTGTGGAGCTGGGCTGCAAGGATCTCACCGGCCTGATAGAGGTGCCTGAGATAGGCGCGAGAAAAACGGCGGCAGCAATAGCAGCCGCAAGCCTCGTCCACCGGACGAGGATCGTTAGAGAACTCGGCCCGCTTGATGTTGATCTTTCCCCCAGAAGTAAAGAGGGTCCCTGTCCGGGCGTTGCGCGTCGGCAGAACGCAGTCAAAGAGGTCGTAGCCTGAGCGCACGCCAAAAACCAGATCCTCCGGCCTCCCGACCCCCATGAGATAACGGGGACGATCTTCAGGCAAGAGGCCTGCTGTGAACGCCCCGATCGAGCTTAGCGTCGCTCCGTCCTCGCCGACACCCAGGCCGCCGACGGCAAAACCATCAAAGGGAAGTGGCGTCATTTGTCCCGCGCAGTCAGCTCTTAGATCCTCATACATTCCCCCTTGGATGATTCCGAAAAGCGCCTGATCTTTATTCTTTCGTGCTTGCAGGGAGCGCTCGGCCCATCTGACCGTGCGCCCGGTTGAAGCCTCGACATATGCCCTAGTCGCGGGATGGGGAATACACTCATCCAAGACCATAGCGATATCGCTGCCGAGATCTTCTTGGATCTGGACCACCTTCTCCGGGGTCAGGAGGTGGCTTGAACCGTCCAGGTGCGACCGAAAGTGAACACCCTCTTCGGTGATCTTCCTGAGCGCCCCTAAACTGAAAACCTGATAGCCGCCGCTATCCGTAAGGATGGACCTCTCCCATCCCATAAAGCTATGGAGTCCGCCCAGGTCTCGAATCACTTCCACTCCCGGTCGTAGATAGAGATGATAGGTATTGGCCAGCACTATCTGGCAGCCGGCCTCTTCAAGGTCTCTGGGGGACAAGGCCTTGACGCTACCCTGAGTTCCTACAGGCATAAACGCCGGCGTCTCCACCACGCCGTGGGCAGTGACGAGACGGCCCAGGCGCGCCTTCGTCGTCGAGTCCTTTTCGATCACAGTGAAACTGAACATCGTTGTTCGTGCTCGTTGCTCGTGCTCGGTTATCGTGCTCTTCATCCTAACGAACACGAATCACGAACACGAGCACGATCATAAAATCAGCATCGCATCGCCATAGCTGTAGAACCGGTAACGCGACCGGATAGCCTCCTGGTATGCGCGCCGGATCAGATCCAGCCCGGCAAACGCAGCGACCAGGATAAGCGGCGTAGAGCCAGGCAGATGGAAATTGGTCATGAGCCCGTCAATGACTCGGAATGAATCTCCCGGTCGGATGAAAAGTCGCGCGATCCCCTCATCCGCTTCCACTCTGCCCTTCCGCCGGACTACCCACTCCAGGGCCCGAGTGGTAGTGGAACCGACGGCAATCACCCTTCCGCCGTTTCTTTTTGCCCGCTTGATCTTCTCCGCGGCCTCCGCCCCGATGTTATATCTCTCACCCTCCATGCGGTGGCGCTCCACCACTTCTTGACGTACCGGTTGGAAAGTGCCAGGTCCCACATGCAAAGTCAAAAAAGCTGTCTCCACACCCCGTGGTCCCAACCCCTCCAAAAGTTCCCGGGTAAAGTGAAAACCGGCGGTCGGCGCGGCTACCGCTCCCGGGCTGGATGCGTAGACCGTCTGATAGCGCTCCCAATCGCCCGGCGCCAGCTCACGAGCTCGATGAATATAGGGTGGCAGGGGTGGTTCACCCAACTTCACCAGCATATCCATAAAGTCTCCTTCGTGATGAAACCACAATCCATACCGGCCCCTGCCTAGCTCGCCAAGGATGGTTGCGTAGAACCCGTCAGCAAAAAAAATCCGCCCACCTACGTGGGGTCTCTTCGCCGCATCCACAAGAGCGATCCAGAGACTCGGCCACCCGGGGAACGGCTCCAAAAGAAGCACCTCCGCCTTTCCACCGCTCTCCTTTTGTCCCCGAAGACGCGCCGGCAATACCCTGGTATCGTTCAGCACCAGCAGGTCCCCTGGCTGCAAGAAATCTCCGAGATGGGAAAAATCTCCGTGAAAAACCTCGCCGGTATTTTTCTGTACGACCATGAGGCGAGCCTCCTCCCGATCCTTACTCGGATAGGCCGCGATCAAGGATAGGGGCAGCTCATACATAAACTCTTTTAGTTCCATGAGGTAGATGGATAGGATAAGGCGACGCCTCTAGAAAAGAGAAAACGAAACCGAAAGAGACGACGCCTTAAACTCAGTCGATCTTAGCTCTCACTTTTCTTGATAAAGGGAGTCAACAGATCGATGGGCACTGGAAAGATCGTGGTCGAGTTTTTCTCAGAGGAGATCTCCACCAGACTCTGGAGAAAACGGAGCTGCAAGGCCATTGGATGTTTCCCCATGACCTCGGCCGCATCCGCCAGTTTCTGCGAGGCCTGAAATTCTCCGTCCGCATGAATGACCTTAGCGCGGCGCTCTCTCTCCGCCTCTGCCTGTTTAGCCATGGCCCGCTGCATCTCCTGGGGGAGATCGATGTGTTTGAGTTCCACCAAAACGACCTTGATCCCCCATGGATCGGTCTGCTTATCCAGGATATCTTGAATGCGGCTATTGATCTTATCTCTCTCGGACAGAAGCTCGTCTAGCTCCCCCTGCCCGCAGACACTCCGCAGGGTCACCTGGGCGAGCTGAGAGGTGGCGAAAAGATAGTTCTCCACCTCCCGAATGGCCCGATTGGGCTCCAGCACCCTGAAGTAGAGGACCGCGTTGACTTTAACGGAGACATTGTCTCGTGTAATCACGTCCTGGGGAGGGATGTCCATCGTGACGGTGCGGAGATCTATGCGGACCATCTTCTCGATAACAGGTATGACATAGGTGATCCCTGGACCGCGAGGTTCTACCATGCGCCCAAGCCTAAAGATTACAGCCCGTTCGTATTCCTTTAAAATCTTGATCCCGGTGATCAGCAGGAAAACGACGATGATTACAAACGTATATAAAGGTCCAAGCCCAAACATAGCTTCCTCCTCTCTTAGCCCTCTTCCCGGTGCTCCGACAATCGCTTTACCTTGAGGGACATCCCCTCAAAGCCGACCACTCGCACCTTTTCGCCGACTGCGATCTCCCCATCCCCCTCCGCATTCCAATACTCTCCGTGGACAAATATTTTTCCACACGGGTTCAGCATCACCCTCACCTCCCCAATCTCTCCCAACAACCCCTCCAGACCCAGAGTCGGCTTTCTCTTCTGCGACTTAAAGACCAAATAGCCAACCACCAACATCAACGCGCTCAGCGTAGCGACAGCCGTAAAGATGATAGAGCGATCCACGACCAGATCCGAACTCTCCGTGTCAAACAGGAGCAGAGAACCGAGCCCAAGGGCAATCGCCCCGCCGATCCCCAAGACACCAAAGCTGGGCAGGAAGGCCTCTCCTATCAGAAGGGCGATCCCGAGCAGTATCAGCAGGAGCCCTGCATAATTGATAGGCAAAATCTGGAAAGAGGTCAAGGCCAAAAGCAGAGCGATCCCCCCTGCGACACCGGGGAAAATCACCCCCGGATGGGAAAACTCCATGTAGATGCCGAGGATACCCGCCATGAGGAGGAGATAGGCGATGTTGGGGTCGGAAAGGGTATTGATAATTTTTTGTTTGAGCCCCATCTCAAACCGCTCCACCCGAACCCCTTTGAGGGAGAGTGTCTGCTCGTGGCCATCCACATCCACCTTTTTTCCCTCAGCCTGCTGCAACAGATCGTCTATATCCCTGGCGACAATGTCGATGACGTTTTTCTTTAAGGCTTCCTTTTCGGTTATGGAAACGCTGCGACGAACGGCCTGGATCGCCCACTCCGTGTTGCGTCCCCGTTTCTGAGCGATGGTCTCACTGAAAGAGGCGGTGAAGTTCTCAATCTTCTCGCCCATAACCCCTTTTACTTCCTGCCCCCCTCCCCCCACAGGATGGGCGGCGCCGATATTGGTTCCGGGCGCCATGGCCGCGATATGGGCGGCCAAGGTAATAAAGACCCCTGCCGAGCCGGCGCCGGCGCCGCTGGGCGCGACGTAAACCATTACCGGAACCGGCGCGCCCAAGATGTCCTTAACAATAGAACGGGTCGAGGTCAGCAACCCGCCAGGCGTATCGAGTTGGATAATCAGCGCTCTCGCCCCTTTCGAGCGCGCCCGTCCGATGCTCTCTCGAATGAAATCGTCCACCGCAGGATGAATCCCCCCATCGATCATAATAAGATCCACGTGCGGGTCGGATGGCCCTTTTGACTGGGCCAACGCCGAAAAACCGCCGATGACTAGGGCAAGAAACAGCCCGAGCTTAAGCGGCAGGAGCCCTGAGTCCCTTAAGAACTTTCTTGATATCTTCCCAAACAAGTTTCTTATCTCCCGGGTTGCGCAAAAGGTATGCTGGGTGGAACGTCGGCATGAGCTTGATCCCATGGTAATCATGCCAAATTCCTCTGAGTCGAGTGATCGGAGCTTTGCTCCTCAGCAGGGTCTGGACCGCGAATTTACCCAAGGCAACGATGATCTGCGGCCGCACCAGCTCTATTTGCTTCTTGAGAAACGGCTCGCAGGAATCCACCTCATCGGGCTCCGGGTTGCGGTTTTCCGGCGGACGGCATTTGATCACGTTGGCGATATAGACATCTTCTCTCTTAAGTCCCATTCCCTTGGTGATAATGTCCGTGAGGAGCTGTCCCGCGCGCCCCACAAAGGGCTCCCCCTGCAAATCCTCATCCCTGCCTGGCCCTTCGCCTATAAACATGAGCTTTGCCTGAGGATTCCCCACGCCGAACACGAGGTGGGCACGGCCAGGCCAGAGTTTACAGCGGCGACAATCGCCAATCGCCGCACGGAGCTCCTTCAGAGATTTTGCCCGATAGGCAGCCGCGTAATCAGAAAAGAGATTGCCCTCTGTCCCTTCAAGCAAGTCCTCCGCAACCTTCTCCTCGGACGCGCTAGGCTGACTCCTCGGCAAGAACCGAATGCCGGCCCGATCACACCGCTCCACATGGCGCAGCAGCGAGGCCACCATCCTCCTCAGCTCTTCGCGGTTGTTTTCCAGATCCATCCGCACCACTGCTCCAAAAAGCATCTTAACACTATCTCCACACCCACATCAATGTCGGACAAGAGCCCGAGGGGAACGCGCTCTCGGCTGCGGCCGATGGGCCAGCGCTTTAACCGCACCTTCCTACTCCTACGTCCGCAGCCTCCCTCGCGCTCCCCTCGGGACTTCTCCACCCAGCCCGCTCGTTCCCGCAGAGAGGGAGGTTTGTCCCGAAGCAAGGGAAACGTCCGACACTGGAGTACCTTGAGAGTACTAAACCCAACAAGCAAACAAGGACAGCCCCCTCACAAGGCCTGCTTTAACTGCGTTAAATAGAGAGCACGCAGCCCCATAAAAAAAGATAGCGCCTCAGGCCAGAGGTAATCCGCGTAGGTGTAGGCCAAAGGTTGAAACGAGCCGTCCTGAAACAGGAGCGTCACCTCGCCGTAGATCCCTGATCGGAGGTAGATGCGGTGAGAGGCGCATTTTGTCGAGGCAAGAACGATCTTCCCGACGTCCAGGTAACCAGGATCGATGTTGATCCGCCGTCCTCTTTTCTCGCCGTCGATCCAGTGATAGCCCGCCTCTAAACCCTGGGTCTTGAGCTTGGTCTGCGCCAGTTCCTCCGGGGATACCAGAGGCGCAAACGAGACAAACTTTCGCAGGAGTCCGGCGCCCATCTCCTCTTTGTAATAGTCGGTCACTGCCCAGGGAAGGCTCGCGCTGGCCGAATCGACAGGGCCGAAAAGGGCCGCCAGCTCTTTTTCCGCCAAAGAGAAGATCTCTGCGTGGCCGGAAAGTAGGCCGACAAACAGCTTGACCGGCTTAGGTTCTCTGGGAATGCCCATTAAACAATGAGATAAAGTTCAAATCGTTCAAAGGTTCAAACCGTTGAACTGCTTGAACAGCGTGAACTTCTCATTCTTTTTCTCTTCGTTTTTTAAGGGTGAGGAGATGGTCGTATATCCTATCCGCCAGCTCGTCCTTACTCATCAAAGGAAGCGGGTGAACGGCGCCCGCTCGGTCCAACAGGGTAGCCACGTTGGTATCTCCATCGAACCCGCTGCCCTCCTGCGTAACGTCATTAGCAACAATCAAGTCCAAATTCTTCTCGCGGAGCTTTCTTTTCGCGTTGGCGACAAGCGATTCGGTCTCGGCGGCAAATCCTACTAGAATCCGCCCGTTCTTTCGCATGCCAAGCTCGCGCAGAATATCCGGGTTGGGCTTCAGGTTGATCCTCAGCGCCCCCTTTCCTTTCTTGATCTTCCTGGGAACAAATCTCTCAGGGTGATAGTCTGCCACCGCAGCAGCCATGAGAACCGCCGTCACGCCAGGAAACTCTTGGAGAATTGCCTGCCGCATCTCAGCGGCGGTCGTCACCGGGATCAGACGAACTCCGACGGGGGGAGAAAGCGAGGTCGGTCCGCTCACCAGGGTAACCTCCGCTCCCCTGCGCACCCCCTGGCGCGCCAGCGCATAACCCATTTTTCCCGAAGATCGGTTAGAGATATAACGAATCGGATCCAACGGCTCGTGATTGGGACCCGCCGTAATAAGGAGCCTCTCACCTGCTAAGTCTTTTTTTTTTAGTAATCCCTGGATCTGCTCAACGATATCCGGGGGCTCCGGCAATCGTCCCTTCCCTTCGTACCCGCAGGCGAGATAGCCCTCGACCGGCTCCATGAAACGATAACCGAGCCTTTTGAGCTTACGAACATTTTCCTGCAGAATAGGATTTTCGTACATATGAACGTTCATGGACGGGGCAATCAACACTGGCGCCCTAGTGGCCATTAGGACGGTGGTCAGCAGATCATCGGCGATGCCAGACGCGATCTTGCCGATGATATTTGCCGTGGCTGGGGCGATGACCAAAAGATCGGCCTGATCGGCCAAGTTGATGTGCCCTATTTCAGATTCCTGTGTCAGGCTGAATATCTCGGTCGCGACGGGACGGCCGGAAAGAGTCTGGAACGTCAGAGGTGTCACAAACTCCATAGCCTCCCGGGTCATCATGACCTGAACGGCAAAGCCCTCTCGAACCAGCAGGCGAACCAGCTCTACCGCCTTATAGCAGGCAATCCCGCCTGAGACACCGAGGACTACGGTCTTAGGCTTCTCTGTCGCCTGTTCTCCCATAGCCCGAAGATAGCCAATTCAGCCGGGCTTTGCAAACTTTTGAGCAAATAAAAAACCATTCTGTTGGCAGAAATTTCCCGCTTTTTGTCATAGCCACACCGACGCTTTTTGTCACCCGACATGCTCAAGAATGGCTTTGTATGCCTCTTTTGGTTGAAAAACCTTTTATTCATCGGGAGATTGCCGTAATCTACAGGCTAAAAAGAGTTGGTATGTTTTTAGCTTATCCACAGGTTATTTGCCCAGCAGGCCAAAAAAACCTTGACCTAAACAAAGAGTTCGTGTAGTTAGAAAAAGGGTCAACAGAGGAGGAAAACAACAATGCTATACTGCTTCCGCAGGTCCGTGTGCGCCGTTACCCTAGTTTTTTCCGTAGGCATGTCCGGCTTTTTTGACGTCGGGTGGGTAAATGCTGAGGAAGAAAACAGCGAAATCAGCATATCCCAGCCTGAGGTCCTTACCAACGCCTCCGACGAGAGAGGGGGCACAACTGCCGCCTACGCCCTCGAGGAAGCCGAAGGCGCTGCTGGCCGGGATGAATTAGACCAGGATCCGTGGGAGCCATTCAACGAGGCAATGTTTTCATTCAATCGCGAGGTCTTCGACCGTTTTCTTTTAAGGCCAGTGGCGGTGGTCTGGGATGCGCTGCTTCCGGACCCGGTGCAAAGGAGCGTCAGAAACGCCCTCGATAACCTCGCGGTAGTGCGCCGCCTGGTTAACAACCTGCTCCAGCTTAAACTTGATGGCGCCGGCCGAGAGGTGGCCCGCTTTACCATCAACAGCACAATTGGCGTGGCCGGGCTGTTCGACGTTGCCAAGGACGGCTTCGGCATTCGGGAGAGCGACGAAGACACCGGCCAGACCATGGGCGTTTACGGTATCGGCCCCGGCCCCTATCTTATTTTGCCGCTCTTGCCCCCCATGACGGTCCGTGATGGAATCGGTTTTGCCGCCGATGGGGCTATGAACCCTCTCAACTATTTCATACCGTTCGCGGCCACCGCGGGCATTTACGGCACAGACGCCGTCAATGAACGCTCCCTCAATCTCGATAAGTTCGAGCAGATTGAGGAGACCGTCGTCGACCTCTACAGCGCGGTACGGAATGCCTATCTGCAGCGGCGAGCCGCAGCCATCAAGGAGTGATGGAATCGAGCGGTGATGGCGCGGAAGAGCGAGTTTCTCTCAGGGAAAAAGATCGACCCCAAACCGATCAACCCCTCGATTTCCGTCACCGAACTAGTAGACAACAACTTTATCTCCTACAACGGCGGCCGGCTGCGCGAGGCATGCCAGCTTTTCACCGAAAAGATCCTTAAAGACGATGTCACTGTCGGGTTGAGCCTCAGCGGGGCGCTGACTCCGGCAGGGCTCGGCATCTCCGCCCTGATCCCTTTAATCGAGAATGGCTTTGTCGACTGGATCGTCAGCACCGGGGCCAATCTCTACCACGACGCCCATTTTGCCATGGGCCTTCCGATGCACCGTGGCACCCCCGACGCCAACGATGTGACCTTGCGGGAAGAGGGGATTGTCAGGATCTATGACATCTTTTTCGATTATGACATTCTGATCTCCACGGATGATTTCTTCCGCGAAATCCTTAAGGCCGCCGAGTTTCAAAAAGAAATGAGCACCTCGGAGCTTCACTTTCACGTGGGGAGGTACCTGGCTGAGCGGGAGAAGGTCCTGGGAACGGAAAAGAAATCCCTATTGGCTACCGCCTACAGGTATGGAGTGCCGATTTACACCTCTTCTCCAGGCGACAGTTCTATCGGGATGAACGTGGCGGCCTTGGCCTTAAAAGGAAACGGACTGAAGTTTGACGTCTCCCTGGATGTCAACGAGTCTGCAGCGATTGTCCTGGAGGCAAAGCGAACCGGAGGCAAGAGCGCCGCCATCATTCTGGGAGGTGGCTCGCCGAAAAATTTCCTCTTACAGACCGAGCCGCACATCCAGGAGGTGCTCAGCCTCAACGAGAAAGGCCACGACTACTTTATCCAAATCACCGATGCCCGCGTGGATACCGGCGGACTTTCCGGGGCAACGCCGGGCGAAGCGGTCAGTTGGGGAAAGATTGATCCAGAGCAGTTGCCCGATTCGGTTGTCTGCTATGTGGCCTCCACCATCGCCCTTCCCGTCCTCACCGCCTATGCCCTGGCAAAGCACCCGCCCAGAAAACCCAAGCGCCTGTTCGAGATGAGGGAACAGCTTCTCAAAAACATCGAGAAAGAGTTCAAGGAAAAGTTTGGCAAAATCAAGCTGCGGTAAATGAGCAGCAAGCGTGGCAGACTGCGTGGCGTTCCGATGCCGCAGCCCCCTCTGCTGTTTGGATCAAAAATTCAGCCTTTCTCTGCTACGGTTTTTAGGGCTCCTGCATTCTCGCTGAAGAGACGGAATTGGCCTTTATTCTTCTTGCCGGCTCAGGAGACTTACCAGCCACCGGCCGGTGACTGTGAAGAAGGCCAGGGCGATGATGAGCATGACCCCCAGAGCAGCGGTGGGGCCAGCCCTGCCTTGTTCCCACAGATCCCACATAATAACGGAAAGCACCTTGCTAGTTCTGGTGCCCAGCATTAACGGGATTGAGAAAGAGCGCAGAGAGTGGGACGCGACCCATATCCACCCGCTCACGAAGGCCGGTAGCAGCAGGGGAAATATAATTCGGCGCAGGATCGTGCCCCACTGGACTCCCGAGACCTGGCCTGCCTCTTCCAACTCCCTGTGGATCTGGATCAAAGCCCCGTTCATTGTTCTGGACCCAAACGCTATGTAGCTTGCGGCCAGACCGAGCACGATAAACCAAATGGTTCCATAAATGGGCAGGTAACTCAGAGGAGGCTGGAGGTAGAGGATGATCAGTGCCAGGGCTATCACAACGCCTGGAATAGAATGTGGCAAGAAAGTAAGCCCGTCCAGAAGCGATCGGCCCCGTGATTTTCCCCGCACGATCACCCAGGCAACGATGAGGGAGAGAAGCATTGTCAGGGTCGCGGTAGCGATGCCGATAATGACAGTGTTGATCAACGCCAGAAGGACACGCTCTTCGTTAAGGACATCCCAATACTGTTTGAGACTTACCTGCGCCAGAGCGGCCCAGGACGGGATAACGTAAAAGCGGACAAGGGAACGCCATAAGAGGATAAAGGTGGGAAGGGCGATGGTGAGGACAAAATAGAGGAGGAAGGCACAAAAGGCCGGATAGCGCCACTTGCCAAGATGGACCAAGCGCGGACGATAGCCTTTCCCTGTGATCGTTGCGAAGCGGTTCGTCTCTCTGGCAACTCGTTGGTACCAGTAGACGAGTATAACACTGACGACCAGGTATGTAGCCCCTAGAGCCGCAGAAATGCCGTAGCGCGGGGGGGCAAATCTCTGGACCGAAAAGAAAATATAGGTGGGAAAAACATAGATGCCTGCCGGGAAACCAATGATCATTGGAATCTCCAGCGATTCGAGGCTGCTCATAAAGCTATAGATCCCCGCGGCAAAAAGGGGCGGAGTCAATAACGGAATGGAGACACGAAAGAAGGTTGCGCGGCTGGAAGCGCCGGAGACCCGGGCCGCCTCTTCCATACTAGGGTCCATGGCGCGAAAAGCGCCGGCGATCATCAAGAAAATCGTCGTGACCCCTCTTATGCCTTCGAGAAAGACCATTCCCCATAGCGAAAAGATATTTAGTGGCCCTTCGCTCATCGCTATTCCGAACAGGGACAAGAACGAGCGCAACCAGACATTGACGAGCCCGACCTTGGGCGAAAGCAGAAAGGTCCAGGAGACGCCGAAGAGCAAACCGGGAACCGCCATAGGAACGAGCATGAGTCCCCAGGCGACGTTCCTGAAAGGCATATCTGTCCGCTCTGTCAGGAAGGCAAAAAAAACGGCAATGGAAAGTGAAAGGAAGGTGCTGGCCAGAGCCAGGACAACCGTATTCAAGAACATCGTATAGGCCTGGGGACTTGAATAGGCGTCAATGTAGTGCTGCAGAGTGAAGCTCCCCGGTTGCCAGGGATTGCCCTGACGAAAACTGAAAATGAGGAGGAGTATGAGGGGAGCCAGAATCAACCAGAGAGCAAAGCCGACAGACAGGAGAGCGACGAGATTCCGCCGCACCTGCTGCCCGAGACCCTGCGCTCCTAGCCGGGAATTCAAGACCTTGATATCAGCCGCGGGTTTAGTTTTTTCCCCCCGGCAACTGAACTATTTTGGCATGTTCTTGTAGGTACTGACCCATCTTGGCCGCACACCCCGAATCGCATATGGCGGCGTACTTCCCCTTCGCCAGAGAGTAACTGCCGGTCTTGGGGTTCCACGGGAAGCCACGATGCATGTGTTCTTCCACCGCCGGCTGGCCTTGGGTCGCCATCCAAAGAGCATAGAGCTGTCCGGTAGCGGGATTCGCAGCCCATTTGAACACATGGATCCGGTGCGCAAAATCAGCGGCATATGGGTCTGGGAAAGCCATGCCCAGCGGAGCGCCGTCGCCGATGATTCGGATCGTGGTGTTGTAATTGACCCCGCAGTAGAGCGCATACTCTCCTGCGGCCAGCCTCTCCAGACCTTCGGTTTGTTGACGCACCAAAACCGGTTTGTTCCCGGCCATTCCCTTGAGCCACTTAAGATATGACTCCCTGGTTTTGGGATCGTGTTGCAGGCCAATCATCAAGGGACGCGAGTTATAGAGAAATTTTCCCTTCCACTCAGGGTCAAGACAGTCCTCCAGTCTCTTGGGCACCTTATCTGCGGGGACAACGTTTTTATTATAAGCGATGATGCGAATCAGAGCGCTGGCGGAGAGATAATAGCCATTGGAATCAATGGCCCTGGGATCCGGAGCAGTCCAGCCTTGAGGGAGCGACTTTACCAGTTGTGGGTAAAGAAAAGGCGGTTTGGTAGCCATGCCGGCGTCGCGCATCTCAGGCCAGGCCTCAAACTGAACATGAAAGATGTCGTAAGGAGGGATGCGGCCCGCCTTGGCCTCGAGAATAAGACGCTGAAATTCCTCGGTTCTATTAATGCGATTGTAAGTGTGTTCCTTGACGAAAGGAAATTCCTTTGCAAAAGCTTGCAGGACAGGAATGACTTCCTTGGGATTCAAATCGAGCACCACGGCAAACTTTGCTCCAGGCCTGGCCATCTCGGCCTTCGCCCTGTCCACGAGTTGGTTGAATAAGTTTTTTTCCGCTGCCGCTGCTGTCGACCCATAAATCGTTGCGGCACAAAGAAATCCCATGACCGTCGCAGGCGAAACGAGCCACTTGTGCTTCCGCATGGTTTTGCCCTCCGGGTTATTTGCCTTCCTGTTTGGCGAGGGGCGGCTGGTTCAATCTCAACAACGCCGCCGCATTTCCTCCGAGTATCCTCTCCTTATCTGTTTCAGTAAGGTTGCTATACCTGTTGATGAGCGGAACCTGGTCCCAGGTTCCCATGTCCGAAGGGTAGTCCGTTCCGTGCAGAACGCGGTCACTCCCGACAGCTCGGATCAAGTATTCCAGGGCCAGTTCATCGAAGATGACGGTGTCGAAGAAGCATTGGCGCGTGTACTCGTAAATGGGGTGTTTAAGGACAACCTCCGGTTTTGAACGCACGCTGTAGCCGTGACGCCACCGGCCGCGGATCCAGGGGGTGTAACCCCCTGCATGGGCGAAGCAGACTTTCAATTTTGGCAGCCGTTCCAAGACCCCACCGAAGATCAGGCTCGCGAAAGCGATGGATGTCTCCAGCGGATTGCCGATCCAGTTCGTCAGGTAGTAGCGCTTCAAGCGCTCGGACGCAGCGACCTCGTGTGGATGGACGAAGACAAGCACCTCCAGCCCCTGGGCGCGCTCGAAGAACGGAAAGAATTCTGGCTCGTCGAGATTCTTACTGTTGACGTTGGTTCCAACGATGACCGACGGCATCGCAAGCTCGTGGACGATGCGCTCAAGCTCCCGGATTGCTTCCCCTACATCCTGGAGCGGGACCATTCCCATGCCGACGACGCGGTCCGGATAACGGGAGACATTCTCAGCTATGGCATCGTTGACGGTGCGACAGACACGCACCGCCTTGTCCACGTCTGCCCAATAATGGAGAAGAGGCGGCAGAATAGACTCGACCATGACATCAATTTGCGCTTCTGCCATGGCGTGCAGGCGAAGCTCCGGTTCTATGAAAGGGCGCCGGAGCTGGGTCTTCCTACCACTGTCCAGGAGCAACCACTCCCGCCCTTGCCCGTCACGCTCAATGCGGCTCCCCATGCGCTGGGGGGCCTCCCGGACCGCCTTGATATATGCGGCAGGTATGACGTGGTTATGAATGTCAATACGCTGCATGTCGATCTCAGTTGGTCGGCAGGCGTCCGCCGTCGTGGGACATCGTCGCCGGCATCGCTTTTTGGACGCCGTCGACTATATTCTTGACCTCGATCATAAACAAGGACTCGCCATAGACCGTGCCCGGGACGATCCTGTCCGGATAGCAGACGCGCTGGATCGGAGCCTTGAGCGCCGGGAACCCCTTTTCTGCCACGGTGGCAGCGATCTCTGCACCTAGCTCGATGAGCTTTTCGTCAAAGGCGCGCAGCCTGACCATCGTGCGGTAAATGTGCAGCAGGCGCTCAGAAGGTACGCTCTCGCGTCGATTCTCCATGGGTGAAACCTTGGAACTCGTTTACGCTTACATTTCCACAAGGGCAACCGCGCGTGTCCAGGCCGCGCTGCACCCCTCCAGCTTGATCGGAAAAGCGACGACCTTGAAGCCATGAGCGCGCGGCAATGAGCTTAGGTCCATCTTGTGAATGAGACAGAACTCGCGCTCCCGGCCGGCATAGTGGATGGAGAAGAAGCCTTCCTTTTTGCCTGCGCGCAGGGCTTCGACCATAGGACCGACCGGACCGTCCAGTGACTCCGCGTCGCAACCTATGACGTGGACCCCCTGATCCAGCAGCCAGAGGAGAGCCTTTTTGTCCAGGGCTAAGGACAGGTCAGAAAAATTCGGATCGTCACTGAAGCGGTCGGCGGCTCCAGTGCGAATAAGCACGATGTCTTGGTCTTTCAGCCGATGCCCGATCCGCTCCAGGTTTCCCGCGAGATCTGCAACCGAGATATTTTCGCCCGGGCGCTTCGTCGCGCTAAAATCAAGCAGAACCCCGTCGCTGTAGAACCAATCGAGCGGGAGTTCATCCACCGTCGAAGCCCTTCTCCCGTCGCAAGTTGGGCCGAAGTGGTAGGGCGCGTCCACATGCGTACCCGCGTGGGTGTAAGTTTCCACGATGTCCATCGCCCCCAGGTGGATGATCTCAGAGACGGGCATGCGAAGGCGCTTCGCCTTGGCTCTTTGATTTTGATCGTGATGGACTGTCATGACGCGGCTTTCCCCGGGCTCAAAGCTGTGGTTCATGATGGGCAGGCTAAGGTCGACGAGCCGAAGGCGATGGCTGCTCAGCCAAGCGTCCTCGATAGCAACGGCCCGTATCCAGGCGCCGGTTCCGCGCGCGATCTTAACGGGAAAAAACATGAGCTTGAAGCCAAACGGAGCCGGCAAACTGCCAAGGTTGGCGAGTTTCTCCGCGTGCGTCCACTCCGTCAGCCGTCCGGCCCGGTGTATCGGGAAATAGGCGGCCTTGTCTCCTTTTACCAAACGTTCCGTCATCAGCGGGATGGGCATATCGATCGTGGCGGAATCCGTAGCCATGACCTTTACGCCGAAACGAAAGACATAGTTCAGCGCGCCGCCGTTCATCCCTGCTGCCGACTCGGCGAAGCGGGGATCATTGTCATAGTGGTCCGTGCCCCCTGTCCGAAGGACGACAATATCGTCTCGCTTCGGCCTGTAGCCGATTCTTTCCAGCTCGGAGGCGACGTCATACTCGGTAATCGGCTCGGAGGGCTTTTTATGACGAAAATCGAGCACGACCCCGTCGCTGATACACCATTTCAGGGGCACTTCGTCAATGAGCTTCGCCGGGCGGCCCTCGGAGGTCGGATAGAAATGATAGGGAGCGTCGAGGTGAGTGCCCAAGTGACTTCTTAACTGGATTCGCTCGGTGGAGA
Source organism: Deltaproteobacteria bacterium (assembly GCA_016193465.1). Taxonomy (GTDB): domain Bacteria; phylum Desulfobacterota; class Binatia; order UBA9968; family UBA9968; genus UBA9968. Next base: position 41,925 of record JACPSE010000155.1, on the reverse strand, counting down.
AAAAAGAGGCCTGTGGGAGGTCGGAAACTTTCAGGTTGTGGCGCTTGGCGAATATCCTGGCCGCTTCGTCATGCGTGACGGAGGTCAATTTGACCTCGCTGGACTCCATGTTCTCAGTTCTCAAGGAGACGCTTAGGTCGTAGATTTTGGCCATACCTCCTCCGGTATCCAGTAAAACGCCGCGCGAATTGTCACCTCATCCTTTAGTCGAAGAAACTCCGTCCTCTCTCCTTTGGCGCTGTCGGGCGGGGACCCGTATACTCGAGAATATACAACCCGCCGCCTATTCTATCAGTGACATAGATCAGCCCATCGCTGTCCACGTAAACGTCGTTGATTTGGATGGCCTCCTGACCTTGAGGCGCAGGAGGGATAAAGAAACCGACCTCTTCAGGACGAAACGGGTTACTGACGTCAACGACTCTTATGCCGGCATTGAAATAGCAGAGGTAAATCAGCAGGTCATCTATTTTGGAGCCAGGCCGGTTCTCGTGCACATTGTGGGGACCGAAGCGCCCGCCACGGGCGCAGAAGTCGCCTTCAGGAATCGGAAACGTGGCTATAGGAATAGGTTTCGTCTCTTCGCGGACGTCAATGACCCAGACCATCTTGTAGGCATCTTCGCAGCGATTGCGCACGGCCTCTTCGGCAACGATGAGCAGTTTTCGCCTTGGCAAAGGCAAGACCGTATGTGTGTGGCCACGGAAAGGGTGCATCAGGTCGAGCCGGCTTATCAGACGGGGCGAAGAGGGACTGCTAATGTCGAGAATGGCGAATCCCTCGTCTTCGTAGGCCACGTAGGCGCGGCTTCCCTCGGTGATGATGCCGTGGCACCAGACACTTTTTTTGGGGCCCCAGCTTGGACTTTCGCCGCCGGCCGCCCAAAGGCCGGGAAGCCACCATCTGCCCACCTCCTGCACGCGGGTTGGGTTTTGCACGTCCACGATGCGGTAAATTCGATTCGAGTAACCCTCTTCAGAGGTCGGGAGATGGGCGTAGCGACCGTCAGCGCACCAAAAACGGTGCACCCCCTTATCTACTGTCGGGAAGAAGCTTATCTCCTTGGGGGACTCTGGTCGCGAGACGTCGTATAATGCCAGCCCCGGTCGATAAGGTCCGGTTTCCCAGGGGGCGCGCTCATGATTGGTCAACATGAGATCTCCGGCGATCTGCACCTTATGAGAGTGAACGCCCGGCGCCTTGGCAAGCTGGTTTACCACCCGAGGGTTTTTTGGATCTTCGACATCTAGGACAGTCACGGCCACGCTTCTCATGTGCGCGACGAAGAGAAATTTGCCTTTCTTGTCGATGCGGCTTCCGTCTCCATGACCTGCCAGGTCGCTGTGTCCTATCAGGCGCATGTTCCAGCTTTCAGACCGCGCCGATATGTCGGCCAGGCCTGAATTTCCTTGTGTCATTTGATCCTCTTGTGAGTGGTTGCTTGCCTCTGTCGGAGTGGAGGGAGTTTAGTGAATTGCCGCTTGGCTTGCAACCCCTTCGCGGTTCTGCTCAACAAGAAGAGGAAAGAAAAGCTCGTTGACCGGGGATAAAAGACTATGTTAGGAACGTAGGCGAGATGTCGCTTGGGAGTCCGTTGGAGTAAAAAATGACACGTGGAGAACGGAAGCATATTATCGTCAGTCTAGTCTCCTGCCTTTTGGCTGCGGATGCCCCTCATCCGGAGGCGGCGCGCTTGTTTGTTGATTTTGCCATTTCCAAGGAAGGGCAATCGCATATCCGAGCTGCAGGAAGAATCTCTCCAAGGCCGGATTTGCCGCCGCTATACGCGCAGTTGAACCCTGCCAAGCTTAAGCTTCATCCGGTCCAGCCAGAAACCTCGGAAAACTACGAGCAGTTGCTCAAGGAGTGGCAGGAAATATTCCAGTAGGCGTGACTCTACCATGAGGAGGTGACAAGACCGATGGGTGAACGTCTAAAAGGGAGAGTGGCGATAGTGACGGGAAGCGGCCGTGGCATCGGCCGGGCCCATGCCCTGGCGCTGGCAGCCGAAGGGGCAAAAGTGGTGGTCAATGACGTTGGAGCCGAGCGCAACGGCGCCGGTTCCTCGCGCGCTCCCGCAGACCAAGTCGTGTCAGAAATCAACAGCAAGGGAGGCGAGGCCATCGCCAACCATGATTCTGTGGCCGATTTCGAGGCTGCGCTGAGGATCATCCAGACGGCTATAGATCATTATGGCAGGTTGGACATTCTCGTTAACAATGCCGGCATCTTCTGGCACTTTTTGATCCATGAGATGTCGGAGGAGGCCTGGGATCGGGTCATCGGAGTCCATCTGAAGGGAAGTTTTAATATGTGTCGCCACGCCGCACCTATCATGATGAAACAGAGGTACGGGCGCATCATTAACACGACCTCGAGCCAATGGCGCAACCCAGAGGGTAGAGCCAACTATGGCGCCGCAAAGGGAGGCATCGTCAGCCTCACCTGGGACCTCGCTTTTGAGCTGCGAGATTACGGAATCACCGTCAACGCCGTCGCCCCGCTGGCGGACACCCACCGCGGAAATGAGCCGCAGTCCACCCATGGCGACACGCTTAAGCGAGCGGGCCTGGGGCGGAAAAAACCCATAGACGAGCAGGGAGATGAGCGAGCAGGACCTGAGTTTGTATCCCCCATTGTTGTGTATCTGGCCACGGAGCAGGCCGCGCATATCAATGGGCTCGTTTTCCGCGCTGGATCGGGCAAGATCGGCCTGTACAGCCACCCGACCGAGGAAGCTACGATTTACCGCGACTGGCGCAAGGACGGTCCCTGGCCGATGGAAGAGCTGGAGAAGATCTTACCGGCAACTCTGCTGTCGGGACACACCCGGGCGCCGTTCATCCCTTGAGGCAGCGGCACCTGGACAACCCGGGGGCAAAGTGAATACTATCTTTATAGGGAGGGCGGAACGATGCAGAAAGCCAAGTTCAGGATTTTTCTGTCGGTAATCACATTTCTTATCGGTTGGGGGGCCTGTAATCCCGTCTTCGTGCGGGCGCAAGCCGACGCGTTTAACCGTCTGGTGGAAGACGCTAGGGCCGAGATGGCTAAGCAGGGGGGAAAGATAGTGATAGGGACCGACTGGACCAATGAGGAGGCGAAGCCACTGCTGAGCGCGCTTAAAAAGGAGCTCCCGTTCGTTGAGGCGCCAAGCTTCCGGCGGCTGAGAACAACAGAGGAAATGCAGCGCATGCTTATGGAGACAAAAGCTGGAAAGACGCCTCCCTTTGATATACTGAACATCTCCCACGAGGCCTGGCCGGACTACAAGCAAGCGGGTTTATTCCCGAAGCCTCCCTTTTCTTATAAAGCGCTGATCAAGGCGCTTCCTAAGGGGTGGACCACGCCCGATCCAAGGGTCGTTGATCCAGAAGACGAATACATGGCCACCACGGGTCTAGCCAGGGGAATCACCTACAATAAGAATTCAGTTCCTGCTGATAAAGCCCCCAAGGACTGGAAAGATTGTCTGGATCCCATGTGGAAAGGAAAGGTTCTCTACGACCCGCGTCCGAAACTCAACGCCTTCCAACATGACCCCAAAACCAGACAGTGGTATCTGAATTGGTTAGAAAATTTAGTAAAAAACAAAGTCGTGCTCGGGCGCGGACAAACGGAGAACATCGAAAAAGTAGCGGCCGGAGAATTCCCGATTTTTTGCGGCGTCAATTATTATAGCACGATGAGGGCCGCGGAGGCGGGCGCGCCGTTAGCCTTTGTCCTGCCGGATCCCTTTGCAATGGAATTTGGCACGCAGATTCATGTGGTCAAGTGGTCCAGGACACCAGCGACGACGCAGCTTTTTGTCTTATGGTTGGCTACCAAAGGTGCGCAGCCACGTTACCGAGAGTTTCCATGGAGATCCGGGGCGGACATTGCTTCCCTGGCTCACGGAAAATATATGGCTGTTTGTGATGTCGAGTGTCTTAACAAATCCGATCAGTACATAAAAACACACGCTAAAATTCTTGGCTTGCCGGGGGGCTCATAAGAGAAAACCGGCCTTTATAGAACGCGCGAAAACACAGGGGGAGAACGACATGCAAATAACTAACGTCAAAGCCACAACCCATACCATCCCAGTAGATATTCCGTTGCTTAACCGCAAGATGAAAAGGTCAGTAACTTTTACGCTCATCGAGACGGATGAGGGGATTACCGGCTATGGTCTGACAGGAGCGCCCCAGCGTTTCGGCATCAAGGAATTCATCAACAAAGAGATCGCTCCGTTCCTAAAGGGGAAAAATCCCTTAGAGACCGAACGCATCTGGCATAATCTCTATACCGGCTTCAATCCTCGCTCCCAGACAGGTGTTTGGAGCGCAGCGGTGAGCACGATCGACATTGCCCTATGGGATATTAAAGGCAAAAAATATCGCGAGCCGGTGTGGCGCCTCCTGGGAGGGGCCCAGAACCCGGTGCCGTGCTATATCACTTTCGGGTTTCGGGAATTCAGTCTGGAGCAACTGGTGGAGATGGCCAAGATCTTCGTCAAACAGGGAGAAGACAAGCTGAAAATGGTGGTGGCCGTCGAAGAAGGCGAAAATCCTCTCGAGGATGCGAGACGCGTAAAAGCTGTGAGAGACGCCATCGGTGACAAGGTGGATTTGATGATTGACGGCAACTATCGGTTCTCCTTCAACCGCGCGCTGGAATTATGCAAGCTGATCGAGCCCTATCGCATCACGTGGTTCGAGGAGCCCGTGTACGGGAATGATGCCCGGTTACTGGCGGATCTTCGACGGCGCACTTCCATACCCATCTCTGCGGGGCAGGCTGAGGGCCATCGTTTCCGCCATCGCGAGCTTATCGTGCACCAGGCGGTGGACATTCTTCAGCCAAACGTCTGCTACGTAGGGGGTTACACGGAAGGGCTCAAAGTGGCGGCCATGGCGCAGGCCTTTAACCTGCTCATTGCCAACGGGGGAGGCTGGCCCCACCACAACATGCATCTCTTTGCCGCTGTGCCCAACGGCTGGCGTGTGGAGTTTCACTATCTTATGTGGAAGGTTGGTGAAATCATCTACCACAATCCCCCCGGCCCGGCGCGTGGTTGGACGACCCTGAAGGAGGAGCCAGGCTTGGGTTTGGAACCCAGGTGGGAGTCCTTAAGAGAGTACGAAGACCAGTGATCACTCCTGCCTGAGTCTCTGGGATGGACCTATTCCAGGTCGTAAGGGACGTTGAGTTGCTCGCTGAGTTCCCTTAAGCGCGTGATAGTGGAAGCGTGAAGCGGGATGCCCTTAACGCTTCGTTCTTGAGTGGTTTCGTGCTCGATTTCTCCTGCCACATAGACCCGGTTTTGCCCCTTCTCGGGCGGCGTGGACTTCAAATACCTGAGCAGGTTGTCGAGTTCCTTTTTAAATTCCTCAACCGGGCGGAAGGCGGCAATATTAATCGCGCCAAAAAAGTGGCCACGAACCCCGGTTTCGGGAGGGGTAGTGCAGGCGAGGGTGCCCGTCAGAACACCACAGAGAATTTCGACCATAACGGCGAGGCCGTATCCTTTGTGGCTGCCCCCATCGCGGGTGCCGCCAAGGGGCAGGAGCTTGCGCGCTCGCTGCGCGGCCAGAGGATCCGTCGTCGGCTCGGATTTATCATCGAGGGCCCAGCCCAGGGGGATGGGATGCGCCGATCGCGCCGCCACCTCGAGTTTCCCGGCTGCGGCAGTCGTCGTGGCCATGTCGAGGACGAAAGGAATTTCCTCCAGGGTTGGGGCGGCCAGGCAGATCGGGTTCGTCCCATACTTGGCCTCCTGCCCGAAGGTGGGCACCACCTGACGCCCCGCGTTGGTCATCGAAATACCGATCATTTCATGTGGTAGAGCCAGCATGGCGTAGTACGCCGACATGCCGAAGTGCCGGCTGTTTCGCACTGCCACTACGCCAACTCCGACCCGGCGCGCCTTTTCGATAGCCAGCTCTGCCGCCTGGCGACCTACGACCATGCCCATGCCGCCATCGCCTTCAATCAGGGCGGAGGCTGGAGTTTCATTCATGATCTGAATGCGCGGCTTGGGGTTGATGATGCCGTCGCGCAGCGCCTTAACGTACCATTTGTGCAGGCTGAGGCGGATGACACCGTGCGAATCGACGCCGCGGAGATCAGCCATGACCAGGACCTTCGCTGCCGTCATCGCGTCCGCTTCGGGCAAACCCAGGCGCTGAAAAACTAGGCCGACAAAGCGCTCTAGCCTCTGATGCTGAACCAAAATCATGGTGCGCAAGTCCCGGTCTTTCATGGAACCCTCTTCTATCTTAAATAATTTCCCTGCGCAAACCTTGACAGCTCGTTTCGGGTTCGCCTAGGATGACGCATAAGCTATCTGTTACCGAGGAGGTGCTTATGCAAAAAAGATGCTCTTGGGGGATCCGGCTGGCGGTTTATTGCTTCTTTCTCGTCTCGGCAACCGGAGCGTTGGGACAGGCGCAGCCTGCCAAAGAATTAATCGAGGGCGCCAAAAAGGAAGGTTCCCTCGTATGGTACACGACGGTCAACCTCGAGCAGTCGCAATATTTCCTCAAGCAGTTCGAAAAGAAGCACCCGTTTATCAAGACGGAACTATTTCGTGCGGTGAGCAACAAAATCCTCAACAAAGTCATTGCGGACAAGAACGCCGGTAAAGTTTTCGCCGACGTGGTCTCAATGGGAGGATTCCAATCCTATTTTCTGAAAAAGAAAGGCTTAACTGTCGCTTATCGCTCCCCGGAGGCGGAGGTTGTCCCCGCGCAATTCAAAGACCCCGAAGGGTATTGGGTCGCGCTTTACCAAAATACTAGTGTGATTGGGTACAACACCAGGCTTCTCAACGAAAAAATCGTTCCAAGGGAATACAGCCAGCTTTTGGAGCCGCAGTGGAAAGGCAAACTGGGCATGGACGACTCCGACGAGGAATGGTTCGCCAACCAGTGCAAGATAATGGGCGATGACAAGTGCGTAAATTTTTTGGAGAGACTCGTTGGCCAGAACCCCAAGATCATTCGCGGTCAGAATCTTCTGATACAGTTGATGTCCGCAGGAGAGTTTCCTGTTGCCGTGATCGCCTATGCGGGCGAACTGGAGAATATGAAGCAAAGGGGGGCGCCCGTCGACTGGGTTGGACCCAGTCCTGTTCTGAGCAAGATTTATCCTATGGCGATGATTGCGAATGCCCCCCACCCCAACGTCGCGAAACTTTTTATTGATTTCGCTTTTTCGAAGGAAGGACAAACCATACTGAGGAATTTTAGACGCATCCCCACAAGGCCGGACATCGAACCGGACCCTCCGAAGCTGACCAAGGGATTGAACATTCGCGCGGCCGATCTTTCCTTAGCGGAAAAATTTGAGGACTATGCTCGACTTTGGCGCAAACTCATTCAAGGGTAAGGGGGCTTTTAGTGGTTGATTCAAGTCCTGGGAAACGGGATGATGTCCTTATATTTTGCGATGGTTTTCTCGCGTAGCTCCCGGCTGGAACGGCTGACCTTCGGGAACTTATCGCGCCACGGAAAAGGCCTCACGGCATAGAAGACCGCTCTGCTATTGGTGTGGTCGCGGTTCTCCCTTTTCTCAGGGGGCATCCGCGGATCCAGAGGCGTGCTCCAGCAGCCGTCGACGATATCAATATTGGTTTTGGGATCCACGCGCGTCATCATCGCCCAGAGCACTTCCTTGATATTGGTCGGATCGATATCCTCATCGACAACGACAACATAGCGGCCATTCCTCGCGCTAGCGGAACAGCCCAGAGCCGCTTGACCGGCTTGCTTGGCATGACCGGCATACCTCTGCTTGATGGCAACCACGGACAAGTACGAAGTGTGATTGTAAACTCCAGCAATGTCCTGGATCCCCGCGCTCTCCAACTGGTCCCAGAGGACACCCGAGGAGATATGCAAGTCCATTTTGACGGCGCCAGGCCACAGAGGAGCTTCGTCTTGAAGAATCGGATCGTTTCTGTAATAGACTGCTTTCACTCTGATCACCGGCTGGGGCTCGCCTGTGCCGATCGTCCCGCCTGAGTAATAGCCCGGCCACTCGCCAAAGGGGCCTTCATCTCGCGCCTCTTCCGTCGGAGGAGGGACTTCTCCTTCGATGGCGATCTCAGAGCTTGCCGGGATGGGAAGGGCCGTGATCGGTCCTTTGAATACCTCCAACGGCCGGCCGATCAGCCCGCCCGAGACTTCCATCTCCGAGTGCCCGTAGGGAAACTTCGTGTAAGAAGGCATGAAAACCAAGGGGTGCTGACCATAGGTCGCGACCACAGGGCAGCTTTTCCCCTGCTGCCAGTACTTCATGCAGATCTGGCGGCCATTCTGTCCGGGGCTCATCCACAATCCCAAATGGTTGCGGTCATGGAGCTGCATCCGATAGGTCCCGGTGTTGACATAGCCTGTTTCCGGATCAGCGTTGGTAAGTCCCCCTCCCGGTCCGAAATAGCGCCCACCATCGTTTTCATGGAAGCGCAGGGCGGGAAATTTCAGAAGATCCACATCGTCTCCCTTCATCACATTCTCCAGCAAGGGTGAGTCGTGGACTTCCTTCGGTGGAATCGGCCGCGCCGACCTGATCTTTCGCGCCGCCAGGCGCACAAGCTCCAGCTTGCTTTTATCCACCGGGAGACCCAACGCAACGGCAACGCGCTTATAGGCCGCATAAGAGAGGCTTAACACCCTGAAGCCCGGCGGATATCCTTTAATGCGGTCAAATAGGAGCATCGGCGGCTGGGGGACCAGTTCTGCGGTGGATTCAACCAGGGCCCCGATCTCCGTGTCCCAGTCGGCCCCCTCGATCAACCGCCAGTCGCTGACTTTTTTTGCTTCTTCGACGAATCCCCGGAAATCCCGGTAGGAAAGAGATTCCATACTTTTCTCCTCGACTGCTACTCTTCAACCACTGAAATGTCGCACCCGTAAGTAGTCCCGGCCAGGCCAAAACGCATGATGCGCGCGCCCTTCAGCGGAAAAGAACTCCCGGGGGCCACCTCGTATCCAGCATGTATTCGAACAGACCCCAGACGAGTGCGTAAGTACAGGCTGCCACGATCAGAGAGGTGCTCCACTTTTCCCTTCCCTCAATGAGCGTGTAGAGGAAACCCAAAAGCGGAAGACTGATCACGATGCCCAAAAGCCAGATGCCTAAGGCGCCACCAATGAACCATGCAAAAAAAACCAGGGTGCGTCGGATCTCGATCTTCTTATCCAGCTTCACATCGTAGACTTCATCCATCTCAATACCCCCTTCTCCCCGTCCCCAACGCCCCTCCCGGTCTGTGGCATCCCGATAGAGTTGGATGAAGACCAGGAGAATCCCTGGAATGGCTGCAACGTAGACGGGCATAAGCCTTGCGATGTAGGGCCACTCCCAACCCGTCACAGCCGCAATCAGGAAGATCGCAAGGAAGAAAAGCGCTAAACTAGCTCTCATCTTCAGCCCTCGCCATCGCCCCGCCTAGAGGAGATCGAGCTTTGCTCTCAAGCCTGCCTCGGAGCGTGAAGACAAATGATGTTGCAGCCAGAATCAGCAGCACGATCACTGCCGGCCGCCCAAGCCAACTAAAGCCGTAGCTTGCTACCGACCTGTAGAGGTACTTCTCCATCAGGTCGCCCAAAACAAGCCCGAGAATCATGGCCGGTCTGGGATAACCAAAGCGCCTCATGAAATAGCCAAGGATCCCAAACGCAACCACTACCAAGAGGTCTACGGGATCACGGTTGACGCTGAAGGCGCCCATAAGGACGAATATAAAGATTATGGGGACCATCAACGTGTAGCGCACCTCGGCCAGCTTGGCGAGCTGTCCGGCCAAAACAAAGCCGATCAGGGTCCCTATAATCCCCGAAATCCCTTGAATCCAGACCACGCTATAGACTATGTCTGCGTTCTTCTTCACCATCTCCGGGCCAGGGAGAAAGCCCCACGAGAGTAAGGCGACGATAAAAAGCGCTGTCGACACTCCCTGGGGGAATCCCAGCAGCAACGTAGTTATGAGATCGCCTCCGTCTTTCGCGTCGTTGGCGCTCTCGGGAGCGATAACGCCGCGCACGTCTCCCTTGCCGAAGTTCTCCCCTCCCTTACAGGTCTGAGCCGCATGCCCGTAGGCGAGCCAGTCCACCACCTGCGAGCCGAGCCCTGGGACGATTCCGACCCACACCCCCACGAAACTGCACCGCACCGTGAGCCACCATTCGCGCAAGCAATCCCTGACCCCGTCGAATAGGCTTCCCCTGAGCGGCACCGGCTGCTGCTCGACTCCGAGCTTGGTCAGGGCCAAATCCAGCGCCGAGGGAATACCAAAAAGGGCCAGCGCCATGATGCTTATGGGAATACCATCCAAGAGGTATGGCTGGTCGAAAACGAAGCGCAGGATACCGCTTTGTGCCTGCTGGCCGACCGTTGCGAGCAATAGACCAAAGGCCGCGGTAATGAGTCCCTTGATCGGCCGCCGCCCAGCCAGAACGGCTACCATGCTCAGACCCCAAAGCATGACTACGAAAAGCTCCGGGGAGCCCATGAGGTAGATCAGAGGCTTAGTTGCAGGAATCGCCAAAATGAGAGTCAAGGTGCCGATCAGACATCCCATGCCCCCGGCCATAAAAGAGGCCCCCAAGGCGCGGCGCCCCTCGCCTTGCTTCCCCATTGGGTATCCGTCGAGCACAGTAGCCTGGGAGCCGGAGCCTCCGGGAATACCAAAGAGGATTGGAAGGTAGGCCGCACAGATGGCGCTCACCGAGCTTGCCCCAATCAGGAGAGCGATGCCCGTTATAGGCTCCCACTTAATGACCACTGGCAATAAGATCGCATAGACGAGCGGCATCCCCAATCCTTGAGGGGCCACGGCTGTGAAGGTGCCGATGCTAACCCCCACCAGCATGGCTAAGAAGACCTTAAGGTGAAAGAGGTTCAGTAAACCCTGAAGGGCTGCATGGAATAGCGAAGTCTCCATTTCGATATCGATTCTACTCGCCTACTTGATCACTGGCCGCCGGCTGGCGCGGTGGAGGCGGGCCCGCCCCATCGCTATTTGAGCGGCGAGAATATCCGATAATGATGGGATAGTAAGCCTTGGCTGCTTTGAGATCGTCTCTTTCCCCCTCACGAGTGTTCAGGATAACGCAGGTGGACGCTCTGAACGAGGCCCTTTAGTCTGTACTCGATCCTTAACCTCATGTGTTCTTGGGGAACCAAGCACTCTACGCAGGCTTCGGGCCCAGCCAGAACAACCACAGAGACAACGCCTTCTTTGAAGCCGTCCACTTTCAGACCGAACCCATCCGCTTGGAGTGAGTTGCGAATCGGCTGCAGGGCTTCTTCGATCGCATCTATCATTGCGTCTCCACTCATGAATTCGGTTGCCCTTTTTTTCTTTACTCGCCTCAGCGAAAGCGCCGCTTGCTGGCGGCACAACCTTGCCCCCCTATCGACGGGGCGGTAAGGCATCCGGCCCACCGATCCTTTTGAGGAAGTCTACGATTTCAGGTTCAGCAGACATATCCTTGATTTGCCTCTCGATCGCGTCCGGCGTCAATGGCCTGGGCTCTTCTCCCGCGAGCTTTTCGTATTCTTTGTAGAATTGAGGGTCCTCAAAAGCCTTCCGCACCGCTTCTTGCAGGATCTGCACGCGCTCTTTAGGCGTTCCTGGAGGAAGGACAATCGGGTGGGAGACACTCTGTGTGCCGCGGTATAACTCTATGAGTTTCCGCTCCCTGTCCGACTTGGCAAAGTTGCTATAGTCGGGGAGTTGGGCAAAGCGAGGATGAGGGTGTCCTCGCCCTCTGGGCACTTCAAAAACTGCATGGAAGTGCATAAGACCCTTCTCGACCCAGTCGGGTCGAGCTGCTACCATACCATATATGGCAACGGCCCGAGCATCAATCTCACCACTCACGATAGCAACGTCAGACTCCGGGCCGCTGTATCCGGTAACCCATCTGGGCTCTCTCAGGCCAAACAGATAGGCGAAGATTCGGGCGAGATAATAGCTGCCATGCCCCACAGCCTGGGCGCCGATTCGCAAACCCGAGACCGCGCGCAGCTTCTCCAAACTGTCCAGGCCTAACTCTTTGCGGGTCAAAAAAACCGAGGGGCGACCGCTCTGGTGGGCTCCCAGAAAAATCACTTCGTGGATGTCGTAGGCCACCCCAGGCTGGCCTAGGACAGCGGCCGGCACCGTGCCGGAATCCCAAAAGCCGATGGTAAGCCCATCAGGACGGGCTGTCCTGTGAACGTAGTTTGCGGCCTTTTGGCCCCCAGCCCCAGGCATGTACTCAATAACAATGTAGGGCTCTCCCGGAATATATTTCTTAAGGAAGGGAATGACGGCCCTGATCCGACGATCTCCCAGGCCCCCAGGTGACGGGGCTGCGATAACTTTGATGGTCTTGCCTTCGTAGAAGGCAGTTTGAGGGAACGCGTAATCGGCAATGAGGAGGTTGATCAGGAACGCGCAGAAAAAGGACCCAAGCAAAAGTCCAGACCTTGATTTCTTGTGCGTCATCTTCGCATTCCTCCTTTTCACTTTACTTACCGCTCCTCGGGGCGGTACTGGTCGATGTTCTCGCTGGAGGGGCTGAAAGGCCCGCTGGGCATGATCTGGAACTTAGCCCGATCCGCCCCCACGCAGAGGAGATCGTACCGGTCCGCCCGGTCCAGCACCGGCTCGATGATTTCATCCAGCTCCTTGTCCGATAGGTCCCGCAACCAACGCCAGTGTCGCGGCAGCCATCGGAGGTCACCCTCAGTGGTGCGCAGCGGCACGTACGCCAGCATTTGGAGCATGGACTTACGGGCGTGGAAGTGGATGAACTCCTTTGCCCCTTCCTTGCTGATCCCGCCCTCGCTGATCACCCGTGCCGGATCAGGTGGCACCATGACGATGATCCTGCGCCCGATCTCTGAGGCCGCCCCGTGTCGCAGGTCCTTCTGGACAATGCCGCAGTTGGAGGCGATGTTTTTCAGGATCCCCTCGGCGGTAGTGTTTCCCTGGTCTATCACGTCGATCTCGCCCCTGGTCCCCAGGAGGCTGACCACACTCTCCTCCCTGCGGTATCCTTTCTCCATGTGGAAGGGCTCCCACGGGCTGGCCTCCTCGTTCTCCGCCACGCACACGGTGAACTTGCGCACCGAGCCCAGGGTGTCCATATCCATCAGCCCCGGGTACCAGTGGCCTATGTTTTTTAGGCACAGGGTGTACGATCGCCCGATGGTCAGGTTCACCCAGTTCTCCCGCCCCGGCCCCATAGCCGCCCGGGCGTTGACCTTGATCTCCTTCGCGACGGGCCCGTTCACCAGCAGCAGGGAGGCGTGGGAGCCGGTGGACATGAGGAACTGGCGCACCACCTTCGGGTCCACCTTGGAGAGCGCCTTGAGAGCCGCCAGGATGACGGGTAGTTGCTCCGGCTTGGCCCCCGCCATAGCTGCGTTGATGGCTACCTTCTCCACCGTGGCCAACCCCCATCCCGGTGGCAGGTCGCACAGCACATGGTCTGGCGGCAGGCAGGTTCCCTTCAGCAACCGCTCCACCGCCTCGGGTGTAGGAGGCAGCAGCGGGAAGCCGTCGCCCCAGTCTCGGAGTAGGAACTGTTCGTTCATGCGCTCCAAGGCCTCCAGCCGGTCCCACCCCTTGAATCGCTCCCGCTCCGCCGCCTCAACACGCCGACTTCCCACCTGCCGCACCGTCGTCAGCTCGCGCACCAGGTCGTCGATCGCCTTGTCCGTCTGTTCTATGACCCGCGGCAAGTCCAAGTTGCGGTAGATCCAGGGCACCGCCACGTACTGCAGGTCCGGCATCCCGAAGACACGGGCGCTTTCGGCGGCGTCCCCCTCGAACCGCCCGGAGACAATGGTCACCGCCGGCCTTCCTAGTTTCTCCAGTTGCACCGCCCCGTGGATACTCCACGAGCTGCACGTCCCTCAGTCCGCGGTCGCGATCACCACCGCATCGCACGCCTCCGCTACTTCCCGCAGCAAGCCCTCCGCAAAGGGGTGCTCGCCCGGGTAGAACTTCGTCCGCATCTTGGGGAACCGCTCCTGCAGGCGCTCCTCCACGCGGCGCAGCGCCACGTCGCCGTTGGTAGTCCCGGCCCACAGCAGCCCTACCGTCCTCCCCTCCAGAGTTGCTGGTCGGGGGCTCACCCCCTGCGGTTTCAGGTCGCCGCGGATCTCCGCCACCGGATTCAGCACTTCGAGCTCTGTCATGTTTCCTCCTTTTCTTGGGAATGCCCGGGGTGGCGAGTCCTCCTGGAGTACTGACGCTCCTGTATGGCGATGTTTAGCAGCAACCACGCTTGAGGGTGCTCATCCCTGTAATCCCTGATTTCCCATAGTTGGCCAACTTAAATGCATGCCCGGCTCGTATACTACCGTACCGAGGTCATGTCAAGAAGTGTGAGCTCAGTAAACTCGCAACCTACTATTTCAGCGACAACCACTCCGCCGGGGTGGAGCGCCGCACTTTATCAACGTCACGGTGAGGTGACATGTGGCGCTATCGCTCAGCCTTGGGCAAGCCAAAGGCCTCTACCGCCTTCGCCATCCACTCGTTGGAGTGATGAAAGGTCTCAAAGGCGTTGACACAGACTTTCTTCCGCTCAACTAGCTTAGCCAGGGCGCTTCCCGGGGAGTAGATGGATGCCTTTAGGGGTTCGTATTTGTCTATAATTTCCTGTCCCCCTGGACTCGCCTCGTGCTCCAAGAAGAGGAGAGCGGTGTAAGGGTTCGAAGAGGAAGCAAGGATCAGGTACGTCGCTGAGAGCCGGACAGGTACGGGCTCGATGATCTTTATTTGGAGGGAGCCTGTCGGGTCTCTCTCCATCGCTCTTACGGCGTTCTGGTAGAGAGTTCCTGAGTGGAGCGCGTACTCCCCGGCTATCATGGCCGTATGCGCCCTAGCATAACCACGGAACCAGATGGGCTCTTGATCGCGCAGCCCCCTGGCGAATTTCAACATCCACTCAAGGCCCAATCCCTGTTCGGGACAGGCAGGAAAGGCTGCAAATATATGGGGCCGGATCTCCACCAGGAATTTTCCTCCCTTGAACTCGGGCTTGAGAAAATCCTCCCACGTGGCGGGGACCTTTTCCGGCGAGATGAGCCTCTTGTTGTAAGCGACGGCGCCGACGACGCTACCCAGCGCGACGACGGTGCGATTTTTAGGATCCACCATGTTTGGCGGGATACCCAGCACCCCGTGTTCCGCCATCCCCAGGATGTCAAACTTCTTGGCAAATGGAAGATACTGTGGGTAGAAGTCAGTGGCGGCATGGAGAATGTCGGGCTGCTTTCCGCGCCCCGCTTGTAATGCCAGGATGTCGCGCTGGGCGGCCTCGGGCCCGGCGGTTTCGCGTATCTCAACCTCGGAGAAGGGATATTTTTTCTTAAAGCTGCTGATCATGCGGGATTGAACGTTAGGCTCAAAGCTGCTAAGCACTCTTAGCCCGCTCTCCTTCTTCGCATTCGCCACTATCCCATCGTGGGTGGTGAGGAAAATGTATCCCTGGGCCTCAGCTTCATGCTTAGCCTTAAGCAACGCGGGGTCAAGTGATGCAGCAAAGAGACTAGAGCCTGCTACGCAAGAACCCAGAAGAAGGAGAATTAGGAACAGACAGGCTGTCCTGCTTAAGCTTCTTTTCATGGTGCACCCCCTATTCTCTTTGCTCCTATTTGCTCGATCACAGAGAGATTCCGAAGCACCCATTCTAACACTCCGCCAAACACGCTCTTTGGTGGAAGCGGCGAATATTGTCGGTCTGTCTCACGAGTCAGGCGCGAACCCCAGCTAAACTCGCCGGAGCTTGCGAAAGCAGCGGAAAATCCGCGGCGGGTCGAAACGCCGGCCGTACACGGTGAACGAGACCTCGCCCACGTAGAGATTGCCCTGTGAGTCGGCGCCAAGACCGTGGGGCGCGATGAATTGGTTCGGGCCGTCGCCGAGGTCAGGGTCGCCTATGCGAGCAAGCCGCTCGCCCTTCTTGTTGTAAATGTTCAGGCGATGACCGACCTTAGGGTAGTCAAACAGGTCTCGTTGCATGAGCTGTTCGCCGACGTAAACGATCCCCTCCCGGTCTATGCAGAGCGCCTGAGGCCGGTAGATGTTCTGCCAGATAGCCTTGAGATTGCCGTCGCAGTCGAAGACTTGCACGCGGTAGTTTTCGCGGTCGTTTACGTACACATTCTCGTCTTGATCGACGACAACGTTATGGGGTATCTGGAACTCGCCCGGGTCGCAGCCCGGCGCCCCCCAGGAAATGATATGCTTGCCCTCGGCGGAATAGCGGTGCACGCGGGAGTTGCCGTAGCCGTCCGTTATATAGATATCGCCGGTGTTGGGCGAGACCGCCACGTTGGTGGGACGGTTGAAGGGATGCCCGGTCCACTTTTCCGCCGGTTCCCCCTGCTTCCCGATCACCATCACCAGCTTGCCTTCCCTCGTGTACTTCTTGACGCAATGCTGGTTGTCGTTGATTGTGTAAATGTAATTCTCGGGGCCGGCATGAATCCCGTGCGCGCGCTTGTCGAACTCGCCTTCCCCGAACGAGCGTAGGAAGTTGCCGTTCTTATCTAGCACAATCACCGGGTGGGGACCCCGATTGAGGATATATACGTTGCCGTCCGAGTCGACCGTCACGCCGGACGCGTCCGGGAACTCATGCCCCTCGGGGATCTTGGCCCAGCCTTCTTCTGTTTCGTAGGTGAATCTCCCACTACCGATTGGCATCCCTCCTACCTCCTCTTATTAAAGCTGTGGGAGGCAGCAGCGGAAACCCGTCACCCCGGTCCCGTCGCAGAAACCCCCGGTTCATCGCCTCCACCGCTTCAAACCGGTCCCATCCCTCGAACCGTCCGCAAAGGGCTGCTTGCCCCAGTAGAACTTTGTCAATGATAGAATTTGTTTAAAGCAAACTGGCCTCGGACCCCTGTTTTTGGGGAGAGGGTATCCGATAACGGGCTGTTATGTCAACTCAGCTCAGGCTCGGGCGCGGGCTTGACCCGTATAGCCAGATAGAAGATATGACTACCACGAATCGGAGGACGAAGAGCAGAAAGAGCTTGAGACGCGCAGCGCTTTCAGATATGCCAAAAGTAACCGGATAAAGGAAAACCATGAGTTACTATAAGGACGTTAGAGAATACCTCAATACGCTTGACAAGGCCGGCAAGCTGATGCGTGTTTCGAGATCCATCAACAAGGATACCGAAATGCACCCGCTCGTGCGCCTTCAGTACCGCGGGCTTCCGGAGGAGCAACGCAAGGCTTTTCTCTTCGAGGATGTCCGTGACGTTCTGGGACGCAAGTACGAGATGCCTGTGGCCGTGGCCTGCTATGCCGGCAGCCTCGATATCTACGCTCTGGGGATGCAGTGCGCCAGAGAGGAGATCTTCGACAAATGGACGCGCGCCCAGAGCCATCCTATTCAACCTGTCGAGATTTCCTCCGGGCCCGTTCAGGAACGGGCCATAACCGGGAAAGATCTTGTTACCTCGGGGCTTGACCGGCTGCCCGTTCCCATTTCGACACCCGGTTTTGACAACGGTCCCTATACCACTTGCTCTCATTTCGTGACGCGCGACCCGGACACTGGTCTCTTGAACGTGGGCAATTACCGCGGTCAGATTAAGGCGCCGGATCGAATGGGTTGCTTTGCAGGCAACTTTGCCGGACTGCGAATGCACTGGAACAAGCGGCATGCGCGCAAGGAACCTCTGGAGACCGCCGTTGTCATGGGCGTGCCACCCAACATCTCCTATGCCGCCTGCGCCAGACTCCCCATGGAGATCAGCGAATACGCCGTGGCCGGAGGAATTTCAGGCGAGCCGGTTGAGCTGGTTCGCTGCAAGACCGTCGACTTGCTTGTCCCCGCGCGCGCCGAAATCGTGATCGAGGGCGTTATTCCAACCGACGAGAGCGAGTGGGAGGGACCTTTCGGGGAATTTCCCGGTTACATGGCGCACGAAGACCTGGGATACTTTGTCAACGTCTCGTGCATCACCATGCGCCGAAATCCCATCTACGTTTCTTTCCTGAGCCAGTTCCCTCCGAGCGAGAGCAGTAAAATCAGGGGCGTAGCAACCGAGGGGGTGGCACGGAAGCGCTTACTGGCCGGAGGCATGGATAACGTGCTCGATGTGGCGAGCCACGAAAGCGGCGGTAGCTGGGGCTATATGGTTGTAAGAATCAGGAAGCGATCTCCTGACGACTTTGACAGAGTCATCAGCGCGTTGCGGCTCGGAGCTGACGTGGGAAAGGTACTCGTCGTCGTGGACGAAGATATTGATGCCCGCGATCCGGACGCTGTTAACTGGGCGCTGTCGTTCCGCATGCAACCGCACCGCAGCGTCAGGATTGCCGACGGGGGCACGATGGGTCTGGATCCGTCCGTCGTCTCGCCGGGGGAGTCGGCCGAGGCGCGAGGGGCGTTGGCCAAAAGCGGCCGCGCCAGCGTTCTTTGCATCGATGCCACCCTGCCTTGGCCGTACAAGCCCATCTCCCTGCCGAAGCGGGAATTCATGGAACGCGCGATCGAGATCTGGCAAGAGCTTGGCCTGCCTCCCCTGCGCCTGAAGGAGCCCTGGTTCGGTTATGAGCTGGGCCACTGGTCGGAGCGCAACCGCCAAGAGGCCGATCTCGCGCTGCAGGGAGAACACTTCGAAATCGGCCGCCACGCCGCGGCAAACCGCCGGCGCCTTTATTGAACCGAAAGAAACCTCCGACAGGAGAAACCCCAACTCAGTTCCCAGCAGCCTCCTCCCCGGCAATTCGACCGAAAACCGCCGCATTCATGAAACTCGCCCCCAGCGGATAATGGTGGTAAAGCAGTCCTCCGGTAATCTCTCCTGCGGCGTAGAGGCCGGGAATGGTGTATCCACCCACACTGATTACTTGGGCTTTAGCATTGATGCGCACGCCTCCAAAGGTGAAGGTAATCCCACATACTCCGGGAAATGCCATAAACGGGGGAGAGTCAAGAGTTTGAGCCCAGTGAATCCGTCCAAAGTGTCTGGCCCAAAGAGGTCCGTCGGGCTGAGCTTGCGAGTCGCCAGGCCTTGCCCGCAGGAGTACAGAACCGCGGCCTCCGGCGTTCTTAAGCTGGGCGTTATCCCTGTGGGTCGTGTCATTCAGACCTCCCCTTCTCTCTCGGCTCCCTGGCCTCCAGCGCCGCAAGGATTTTCTGCGGCGTAATGGGAAGACTCGTAATCCTCGCCCCAACGGCATGGTAGATAGCGTTCGCCAAGGCCGGGGCGGTGGCCACGAGCGCCGGCTCGGCCACGCCCTTGGCTCCATACGGGCCAACAGGGTCGTTGGACTCCACCATCATGACATTCATCGCAGGGACGTCCATGATGCTGGGCAACCGGTAGTTCAGAAAGTTTGGGTTATAAGTTCGGCCATCTATCCCGACCATATCTTCCATCAAGCCATAGCCGGCGCCCTGGACAAGAGCGCCCTGGATCTGTCCCTCTACGGCCATCGGATTGATAGCCTTGCCAACGTCATGGGCTGCGGCAAAATTGAGAATTGTGACTTTACCGGTCTTACGGTCCACCTCCACCTCGGCAATCTGAGCGCCAAACGTATAGGCTGACGAGACATTGCCGTACTGCGTTTCCGGATCTGGAGGAACCGAAGGAGGATCAAAGGAACCCCGCCCCACAATCTCCTTTCCCCCCGCATGGAACCAGGATCTTCGGGCGACCTCCTGAAAGGTGACTGCTCTTTGCGGTGATCCCTTCGGGAAAATCTTGCGATCCCGCGCTACCAGATCCGCCGGATCGGCCTCCAGCATCTCCGCGGCAAACTCGAAGAGCTGCGCCCTCGCGTCAATAGCGGCCAGCCGCGTGGCGTTCCCCCCGATGTGAGTGGTTCGGTCAGCATAGGCGCCCAGGCTGTAAGGAGAGAAATCAGTGTCCAGATCAGGAACCACAATATCCTCCAGGCAAATCCCTAATTCCTCCGCCACAATTTGCGCCATGACCGTCTTGCACCCCTGCCCCAGCTCAGACTCGCCCGAAAAGAGATAAACCTGGCCATCATCCCCAATGGTGACAACAGCATTGGAGCCGTAAAAGCCGGGATAGTATCTGCAGCCCGATACATGAATCATGCAGCCGATGCCGACTCCCCGGGCTTTGCCCCCCGCCAACTTGTGTTTTGCCCTTTTCTCTTTCCAGCGGGCGGCGTCAGCGGCTTTTTCGATACACTCAGTTAACGCACAGCTCTTTACCTCCCAGCCATGAGCTGAGATCTCTCCGACCCGGCGCGCATTCTTGAGCCTTAACTCCACAGGATCCATTGCCAGTTTCTCCGCCAACATATCCATGTGCGACTCCAAAGCAAAATCCATCGGGGGATTCCCGAAGCCCCGGAAAGCTCCCCCCGGTACCGTGTTCGTGTAAACGAGGAAGGAGTCTGTCTTGATGTTGGTGAAGCGGTAAAGGGTATCGACCCTTTTTGTCATGGTATCCAGTATGATCGGACCTACCTCGCCGTAGGCCCCGCTGTTCAAGACGATGTGGGTCTCTTTGGCCACCAGCGTGCCGTCCCGACTGGCCCCCATCTTAAGACGGATGTGAGTGGCGTGGCGGGGAGGTGAGGACATAAACTCTTCCTCCCGCGTAAGGCACAAGCGAACCGGCCTGCGGGCCTTCAGAGCCAAAAGCGCTGAGATGGGCTGGAGCCTCTTGAAGTGCTTGCCGCCAAAGCCTCCCCCGACATGGGTCTGGAAGACGCGGACTTTAGCAGCAGGAAGCCCCAGCATGTCACAAAGAAGCCGCCTGGCGCGAAAGGGAGACTGAAGCTCCGTCCAGATTAGCACCCTCCCTGATCCATCCACGTCAGCTACACAGGCAGTAGGCCCAAGGTAAGCCTGGTGCTGAAGCTGGGTGGTGTAAGTGTCTTCATGAATGACGTGAGCCTCGGCAAAGCCTTTTTCTACGTCCCCGCGGCGAATGACAAATTTGTAAGCGATGTTTCGTTCCGCCTCGTGGAGTAGGGGCGCTCCCGGCTCCATGGCTTTCAAAGGATCAAAGAGCGGTGGCAACAGCTCATAGTCCACCTTGATGAGACTGAGCGCTTCAAGTGCTGTCTCCTCATCGACGGCGGCTACGGCCGCTACTTCGTCTCCCACGAAGCGCGCCACGTCCCCGCAGAAAACCGTCTGGTCCATAACCATAGGGGTAGGGGCCACATTCTTCGCTCCCCGCTCCTCAAAATAGTAGGTAGCAGCCGAATTAACCTTAGCCTTTGGCGTATCCTCCGCCGTAACCACAGCCTTAATCCCGGGCAAACGCAGTGCCCTACTGGCGTTGATGTGGAGGATTTTCGCGTGCGGGTGTGGGCTGCGCAGGATCTTGCCCACAATCATCCGGGGGAGCTTAACATCCGGGGAGAACCGCGCGGCCCCGGTTACCTTTTCCAGGCCATCCACACGCGGATGGCTCCGGCCTACAACACGCAGATCAGCCATCGCCGCAAAACCTCCTTCTGAACCTTCCATTTATTTCAGGCTTGAATAGTAAGCGGCCAGGTCGGCGATCACCCGGTCGCTGAGACGCTTCAGGACTTTTTGCTTCAAGTCGGCAAGCGTGGTGTCCTGTAGCTTTCTCTTTTCTTCCTTCAAAAGAAGCATCTGGGCTTGGAGGTAACCGGCCGGCTGGCCCCGAAGATCCGGAAACCCTTTTTCGGGCTCCCCTTCACCCTGCGGATTATGGCAGACGGTGCATTGCCCGGCAGCCGCCATCCCTCGCCTGATGGCAGCGGGGTTAGACTTGATCCTCGTGGACTGTTTTTTCTGTTCCGCAAAATAGGCGGCAATTTCATCGAGCCCGGCCTCAACAACGTATTTCGCGTAAGGTTCCATCTCCGGCGAAGGACGCTTCCCCTCGGCGTAGTCTTTGATCGCTTTTTTGAAGTACGCGGGTGACATGCCCGCAAGAATCGGAACCGTGCTGCCCGGGCTATCGCCGCCGAAGCCGTGACAGGCGCTGCATACGAGCGCTTTGAACGCGCCGGGCGAATCCAGGGGGCTTGCGTCAGCGTTGAATGCCAGGAGCATCAAACCGAAGGCCGTGAAATAAATAGAAAGATTAATAGACTTCCGCATGGCATTCTCCTTATTTATTTAACCTAGAATGTCGCTCCAGATGCTGGCTCGCCAGGCAAGCGAATTCTGCGCCACCGCGACGCTCTTGCCCGGAGTGAGCTTTTGCTCGATCTGGACGACCTTACGGTTTTCGATCTTGTAGGAGTTGACGACGGCGATCGCCTCTTTGTCGTTGACCCAACTGTAGCAGGTGTTGCCCGGAGCGATGACCGGCGCTTCCTTATCGCTGAGGAGGTGGACGACCGCGACCGCGCAGATTTTTCCCATGGCATTGGCGATGTTGCCGGATTTCGGCACCGGCAGGCCGATCGTCGAGTCACCGATCACGTGAATGTTCTTCTGCTTGACCGATTCGTAGGTGACGTGATCTACCTCGCACCATCGTTTGTCCCCGCCCACCAAATCCGCCTCGACGGCGATGGCCGCCGCCCTCTGCGGTGGGATTAAGTTGATAACGTCATATTTGACCTTGTCGCCCGGCTCCGTCGTGATCTCTCGACTACCAACATCAATCTTCTCAGCTTTATTGGAAGGCCGGTATTCGAGATTCGGATAATCCTTGAAGACCGTCTTAAACAGGCCGGTCTTGGAGACGATGTCCTTGTTGGCGTCGAGGACGATCAGTTTAGAGCGGGGCTTCTTCGTCTTGAGATACCAGGCCACCTGGCAGGCCCTTTCGTAAGGGCCGGGCGGGCAGCGGTAAGCAACGGGAGGGACCGTCATGACGAAAACGCCGCCGTCCTTCATCGACTGGAGCTGCTGGGCCAGCTTGACGGTCTGGGCTCCCGCTTTCCAGGCGTGAAGGACGGTGTCCTTCGCTTTATCCAGTCCCTCGACCTGATCCCACTGAAAATCGATTCCCGGCGAGACCACGAGACGGTCGTATTCGAGGTAATCGTTGCCGACCTTGACCCGCCGTTTGTCCGGCTCTATGGCGGTTGCCGCTTCGTGCCGGATTTTAACCCCGTGTTTTCTCAGGCCGTTGTATCCCATAGTCAATCTCTTGAGCGACTCGACACCGCTTAAGACGAGGTTGCTGAACGGACAAGAGATAAACTCTTTGCTGGGTTCGAGTAGGGTAACCTCGATTGAGGGATCGGCCAGGCGGATATATTTGGCAGCCGTCGCGCCTCCCCAGCCTCCCCCAATAACGACCACCCGGCGGCCTTTCGTCGCCGCGGCAAAACTGGCCTCCCCTCCGGTTCCCAGGATCGCGATCCCGATTCCCGAAGCCTTGAGGAATTCTCTGCGTGTTATATTTTTCATAACCCGTTCCCTCGTCCCTTTTTTAGTTTTCCTATCATAATTCTCAGCTTTGACATGAATTATCGGATGGACATGCATATGTCAAGCTTCATTCGGCCCGCTCGTTGCTTATTGAATGGAATCGCCGGATCAGTTAGATTTAGATTATTCCGGGCAATCGGGGATGGTGCAGGAACTTAACAAAAAAAACCAGGGACCTAGCAGGCGCGCTTTCTTGCGTGGCCTGGCGGCCATTCTTACGCTAGGCGCGGCAGCTAAGGAGTTTCTGTTTGGCTCCGAGGCGTTGGGGCAAGCCGTTCCTTCCGGGTTTCCGTTGCCGGACGAGACAGTTGAAGCCACGCTCAAGCGGCTTTTCGGGAACCGGCCGCTAAACCAGGGAGAGGGCAAGGTCAAACTCGACCTCCCGCTCATTGCGGAGGATGGCGCCAACGTTGCCGTTACGGTTGAGGCAAACCTTCCCATGACACCGGCAACCTATGTGAGCAACATCTACATTATCTCCGACAAGAACAGGCGCCCTATGATCGCCAAATTCTCATTCACGCCCGAAGCCGGCAAGGCTTACATTGCCACCAGTATTCGGCTGGCAGCAACTACCGACGTGCGGGCAGTGGTAGAGATGAACGACGAGATGCTCTACGCGGTAAGCAGGCACGTCAGAGTGACCGTCAGTGGCTGTGGAGACGTACCTCAAAACTAAGGGTTCCTGAGGAAGCAACGAGATGGCGGACACGGGCAGGGTGAGAATTCGCCTTCCTTCCATGATCAGACCGGGCGAAGTAATTCGCGTCCGAACTCTGATCATTCATCCCATGGAAACGGTGCAGAGGGACAAGCAGGGCAACATCATTCGGAGGAGCTACGAGTTCATCCATGCAGTGATGGTGACTTACAATGGTAAAGAGGTCATGCGGGGGGAAACGACCCAGGCAGTGAGCCAGAATCCGATTTTTACCTTTCCGTTAAAAGTTGATCGACCCGGAAAACTCACGGTCACCTTCCTTGATACAACCGGGAAGAGTTATAAGGAGACCGCTGAGATCAAGTTCTAGCGCTCTAGTCTTTGTTAAGGTAATTTCCATGGCTGGTGCTTCGATAACTCTTCGCGCCTTTTTGCGGGAGCAGTACGAAAAAGTCTTTCGACGCCCGTGGCCGGTGTTGACGTCAGCCCTGGTGATTGCTTCGCTCAATGTTTTTCTTTTTGCCTTTGACCGTCCATGGACGGCCTCGGACGGAATCCGCAACTGGGGAGACTGGCTGTCTCAGTCCGTCGGAATTCTCAAGGAACCGGAGCTCTTATCTCCGTTCCTTCATTCGGGTTCGGTCCTTAATCTCGGCTTGCTATTGGGCGCATTTGCTGCCGCCCTGCTCAGCCGGGAGTTCGGTATAAGGACGGCGCCCGCGGCCGAACTGGTCAAAGGAGCGTTGGGCGGCGTGATGATGGGATGGGGCGCCGTGCTTTCCTTCGGCTGCAATATCGGCGGCTTTTTTAGCGCCCTTTCCGCGCTTTCCCTGAGCGGTCTCGCAGTGATGCTGGGTTTGGGAGCCGGGGCCTTTTTGGGAACAAGGTATCTTTCGTGGGAGACGCGGAACATGCCCCCTGCAAGTTCGGGCGATTTTCAGTCTCCCTGCGAGCCGCCTCCTCAGGCAACACCGTCCTCCGCTTCTTTTGGGCTCCAGCCCTTGATCGGCCTCCTGGTTTTCTTCGCCCTTATCGGCGCCGGCTATATTTATCGCCGGCTTGGCCATACGCCTCAGGCAACCGTCCTCCTTTTTGGCGTGGCCTTCGGAGTCATCCTTCAGCGCTCGCGTTTTTGTCTCGTCCGGGCGTTTCGGGAGCCTTTCATGAGCGGCGAAAGCGAACATACGCGAGCCGCCGCCGTGGCCCTCACGCTGAGCATGATCGGCTTCTCGATTCTAAAGGCCACGGATTTGAAGGATGCAACAGAGTGGGTTTTTCCGTCTTTCTGGCTCGGCGCCTTTCTGGGAGGGAGCCTTTTCGGAGTCGGCATGGTGATTGCCGGAGGCTGCGGCGCCGGCTCCATCTGGAGGGCCGCAGAAGGCCATATCAAGCTTTGGGTGGCTGTTTTCTTCTTCGCCGTCGGCGCTTCGATGATGCGCCTTTTCTTGGTGCGTACAGAACTTCTCAGAGAACTTGGATCAGCGCTTTTTCTCCCCAGCCTCCTGGGGTGGACAGGCGCGGTCTGGAGCGTGGCCGCGCTGATGGCGGTTTGGTACCTGCTGGCGGGCTGGAATGAGCAGCGCAGGCGCCCATAAGACGGGAAACTCTCCGTCCGAAGCCCTCTTCTTCACCACACTTTCCACAGTAGAGCCAAGACGGGGTTGACAGTCTCAGGGGATCCTGTTATTTAGTGAACGCTGGTTCATTTTACTGAATTCTTGTTCACCAAACATGGCGCGCCTTAGCCGAAAAGACATTCTCCAAGACTTTCGCAGCCGATCGCTCCTGGAGGCCACCCGCAGGATTATCGCGACTGAAGGTTTTGATGCTGTAACGATGGAGCGCGTGGCCCGTAGAGCCGGCATCGCCAAGGGCGGTATCTATCTTTACTTCCGCAACAAGGACCAAATGATCCTTGCGGCCTTAGAGGCGATAGCCTCGGAGATGCTGCGAGAAATCGAAACCCAGGTGGACCTCCGTGTTGATGCCTGGGCGCGGCTCTGCCAGCTTGTCCGGGCCCAAATGGAGGCTATGGAGCGCCATAAGGATATCTTGCGCACCCTTCTCCTTGTGCGCTGGCAGATGAGCGACCGCCGGGAAAGAAAAAAATGGCGCCGCCTGCTCCGGTATCGAGAGCGACATCTGGGCCGGCTCAAAGCGATCCTGGATGAGGGACTGAAACAAAAAGTCTTTCACCCCATAGACACGGCGGCAGCCGCCTTTTACATCAACGAGATGACCATCAGCACGGCGCAAAGGAGGGTCATGGGTTTCAGCCAGTCATCCCTGGAAGGCGACACGCAGGGGCTGATGCGATTCATCGCCGGGCTCCTCAGCGACAAAAAATCCCTTAACAGATCTCAGGAGAACATATGAAAGGTCTTCGCTGGCTAGCTTTTTCACGGTTGCTGATGGGCCTTCTTATTTCTTTGTCTTCGGCTCACGCCGGGGAGGCTCCCTTGAAGCCTGAGGAGTATAAGGAGACCCCTAACCCCTTTCGACTTTTCGTCGATCAGTGGACTCCTTATCCTCCTCCACCGGGGGGTTTCACGCTGGAATTTCTCCGCACCGCCGATGACGAGACCGCTGCCCTGACGCTCAGAGAGGCAGTCCTGACCGGCGTGGAAAATAACCCCGGGATCACGGTCGAGAGGCTGGAGCCTTTTCGCGCGGCCGAGCAAACTATGCTCGAGAAATCGGTCTTCGATCCCACCCTGAATCTGGAATTCGGCAAAGATTTTGAAATCGAACCTCGAGGAAGCCGTGGCGGCCAGCCGTTCAGCGCGACCCTCCTGCGGGAGCGTAACCGCAACTATAACCTCTCGCTCAAAAAGTTTTTGCGCACCGGCGCCCAACTGGATATCTCTTTCCTGAATAACCGGCTCATCAGCAGCTTTCCGACGCAGGTGCTCAAGCCGCAAGACCGGCCACACCTGGGATTTTCCGTCGCCCAGCCGCTGCTCCGCGACTTCGGCTGGGGGCTCACGACAATCTTCGTGCGCGTCGCCGAGAACCGAGAGGAGATCAGCCTGTTCGACTACCGGACGCGCCTAGCTCAGTTGATCCAGCGGATCACCGAGGGCTACTGGGGCGTCGTGTTTGCCAGGGAGAATCTCAAAGTTCAAAGAAAGGGTGTGGAGCTGGCCGAGGCCCTGCTCCAGGGGGCGGAGGCCAGGGTGCGGGCCGGCGTTCTCGCCCCGGTGGCCGCAATCGAGGCCCAGGCGGAAAAGGCTCGCCGGGAGGAGCTGGTGATCAAGGCGGACAACGAGCTCAAAATTGCCCGCACGGAGCTGAGGCTCGCGCTGAACCTCAATCCACAAAACACCTTCCTGCCGCGCAGGATCGAGCCGGCGGACAGCCCTTCGGCCCTACCTCTCCCCGTGGAAAGGGTGAGCATCCTGGAAAACGCCCTAACCCGTCGGCCCGAGATCCTCTCGGCGAACCTCAAAGTCCAGAACCAGGCTCTGCAGGCCCGATACGCGGAAAACCAACTCCTGCCGCGTCTCGACTTGAAGGCCGGAGCGGGGCTCACCGGGCTGGGCGGCGATCTCAAGCCCGGAGAGTCCAATCCCCATGCGGGGAACTACAGCTCGGCCATCGACCGGCTCGGCAGCGGGAACTTCTACGACTACAGCGTGGGAGTGGTCCTGCAGATCCCCCTGTCGAACGCCCAGGCCAGAAGCAGACACGCCAGCGCCCGGATCGAGCTGGATCAGGCGAGGGCGCGCCAGCGCGATCTGATCTCGCAAATCACCGTGGAGGTGGAAAGGGCGCTGGGCGACGTGGAGGCCAACTTTAAAAGAATCCGCGCCACTCAACTGGCCCGGGAACTGGCTGAGGAAAATCTGCGCGGCCAGGAAAAACGCTTCCAGGCTGGCCTGGTCACTTTAAAAGACGTGATCGATTTTCAATCCAAGGCGCTCGAGGCTCAGGGCACAGAATTAAGGGCGCTGGTGGATTACAACAACTCGGTTTCGCGCTTGAGGCTCGCCGAGGGCACTCTATTGGAGCAGTACAATATCCGGGTCGAAGGGCCCAAGAAAGAACCCGATGCCTGGTGGGCAAGATTCTGAAGTAGGCAGTAGGCAACAGGCTTTAGGCAATAGGAAGAAAATGATCGACTATTCGCCGATGACAAGCATTAAGAAGATCTCAGTTTTGCTCGTCGCTGGTCTGTTATCAACGGTGCTTGCCGGCTGCGAGCGCAACTCTTCGGCCACCAAAACGGATCCAAAGGAGGCACAGCCCAGTGTCCTTCCCGTGACGGTAACGCCGGTGCGCGCCCAAAAGGTGCAGCGCACGGTCGAATTTGTCGGCACCCTTTATGCCAATGAAGAAGTCGCGGTCTCCAGCGAGCTGGAGGGAAGGATCCTCTCGATCGCCGCCGATCTGGGGGACCGCGTAGGCGCGGGCCAGGCGCTGGCAAAGATCCACGACGCGGAGTTTCGCTTCGCCGTGGAGCAAGCCGAGGCGGGCCTTAAAGAGACGCTCGCCAAACTGGGGTTGGAGAAAGTGCCGCCCCAAAACTTCGACGTGGCCAAGACATCTCCGGTTATTAAGGCCAAGGCAGAGCTGGATGACACCCAAATCAACCTCAAGAGGATGAAGGCCCTCTACGACGAGAAGGTGATATCGGCGCAGGAATATGACACTGCGGCTACCCGGGCCAAGACCGCCCTGGCGACCTATAAAGGCAGCCTGGAGGAGGCCAAGGCACTGGTGGCTACTGCTTATGTTAAAGAGGCGCAACTGGGCAACGCGCGGAAGAAATTGCGCGACACGACCATCCAGGCGCCGTTGGGCGGAGCCATCAGCAAACGATCCGTCTCTGCGGGAGAATTCGTCAAGGTCGGGGCCCATCTGTTTACCGTTGTCCAGGACAACCCGCTAAAGCTCAGAGGGATGATTCCCGAGCGCTTTGCGCCCGAGCTTCAGACCGGACAGGCCGTGGAGATCAAGGTGGACCCCTTCCCCGATAGGAAGTACGCAGGAAAAATCACCCGCATCAGCCCTTCCGCAGAGGTAACGAGCCGCTCCTTTCTGGTCGAAGGGGTCATCGACAACAGGGGGCAGCAGTTGAGACCCAACTTTTTCGCCAAGGCGACCATAATAACTCGCACGGACCCGAATGCGCTGACCGTGCCACAACAGGCCCTGGTCTCTTTTGCCGGCGTGACCAAGGTTTTTGTCGTAGAGAAAGAGGTGGCTCATGAACGCGTGGTGCGGACAGGGATCCGAGTGGGCGCCAACGAGGTCGAGATAACGGCCGGCCTGCGGCCCGGGGAGCTGGTCGCGATTTCGGGCCTGACGCGTCTCACCGATGGCGCGCCGGTCAAGGTAAGCGGACCCATCATGCCCCAGCAGAAGGAGAGACCTGGCAGTGAATCTCGCTGACATCTGCATCAAACGCCCCGTCTTCGCCACTATGTTGATCTCGTCCCTGGTGGTACTGGGGCTTTTCTCCTACGCGGGGCTGGGAGTGGACCTCTTTCCCAACGTGGATCTCCCTATGGTCACGGTGACAACCACCCTCAAGGGGGCTAGCGTGGAGGAGATGGAGACCTCGGTAACCAAGCCCATAGAAGAGATCATCAATACCATCGACGGGATCGATGAGCTGCGCTCGGTGACCAAGGAAGGGATCTCGGCGATCATCGTGCAATTTGTCCTGGAAAAAGATGGCGATGTCGCAGCCCAGGATGTCCGCGATAAGGTCTCGACCATTCTCTCTAAGCTGCCGGTAGGGACCGAGCCGCCTGTGATCGAGAAGTTCGACATCGATGCCAAACCGGTCATGACCCTGGCCGTCTCGGGCCGGAGAAATCTCAGGGAAGTCACGGAGATCGCCAAAAAACAGGTGAAGGAAGATATTGAGACGTTGCGCGGGGTCGGCGCCGTTATCATGGTGGGTGGGCAGGAGCGCACGGTCAACGTCTATATCGATCCTGACAAGCTCGCCGCCTACAACATCCCCATAAGCCAGGTAAAGCGCGCGGTTCAGGCCCAGAATATAGAGGTCCCTGGGGGAAGGATTGATCAAGAGCGGCGCGAGCTAGTGCTCAGGACCATGGGGCGGATCGGAAGGGTGGAGGACTTTAATGACCTTATCGTCGGAAACTTTCAGGGACGGCCCATAGTCATCCGGGATATAGGATACGTCGAAAACGGCGTCGTGGAGCCTCGTAGCCTTGCGCGCCTGGACGCCCAAAATGCTGTCCAGCTCATTGTGAAGAAACAGTCTGGCAGAAATACCGTAGAGGTCGTGGACCGGGTCAAGGCCCGTCTTGGTGAGCTCGGATCTATCCTTCCGCCGGATATCCGGACCAAGGTCATCATCGATCAGTCTCGTTTCATTAAGGCATCCTTTGAAGAGGTTAAGTTTCATTTGATTCTGGGCGCGATCCTTGTTGCCCTGACGGTGCTACTGTTCATGCGGGATTGGCGGAGCACTCTGATCGCCGCCATCGCGATCCCGGCTTCCATCATCTCTACCTTTACCCTGATGCGTTACATGGGGTTTACCCTCAATAACATTACCATGCTAGGTCTGGTTCTCGCAGTGGGCATCGTCATTGATGACGCTGTGGTCGTCTTGGAAAACATCTTTCGCCACGTTGAAGAAAAAGACGAGCCTCCCATGAGTGCGGCCTCAAAGGCCACCAGCGAGATTGCCCTAGCGGTCATGGCTACGACCCTCTCGCTCCTCGTTATCTTCTTGCCGCTGGCTTTTATGGCCGGGCGGGTGGGGCGCTTCTTTAAGAGCTTTGGGATCACCGTTGCCTTTGCCGTGGCCGTGTCGCTTTTGATCTCTTTTACTCTAACCCCTATGCTCAGTTCGCGCCTGCTTACGATGACGCACAAGGAAAGGTCTTCCAAGGAGAGCCGTTTCTATTCCTGGATCGATAAGTTTTACGGTTGGATCCTGGGTTGGTCCCTGAGGCATCGCTGGGTGATTGTTAGTGCCGGCATCGTTACGGTCTTTTGGACCATCCCACTCTTTTATGGCATCGGAAAGACTTTTATCCCTACAGACGACCAGAGCGAGTTTGAAGCCGTCATTCAGACCCCAGGAGGTTACACGCTGGATGAGACTGACCGGCTCTTAAAGGAGTTAGAAGAGAAAGTCAAAAAGCTTCGGGGAGTAACCAGCATCCTAAGCACCATTGGGGACACAACGGGTCGAGTAAAACCTGGCGAGGGGGATGTCACCAATGCCTCTATTTATGTTCGTCTTCTGGATCTCAAGGAGAGGGAATTTAGCCAACTCGATGTCATGGCCGATGCCCGGAAGATCTTCACCGACTATCCCGACCTGCGCGTGAGCGTCCAGCCCTTCCATATCTGGGTGGGGGGAGGCGTGCGGGCAACGGATCTGGAATTTAACCTTCGCGGGCCAAGCCTTGAAAGACTCCAGCAATACTCAGACCAGATCATCGAAGGGGCGCGGAAAGTACCTGGCTTCGTGGACATTGATACCACTCTATCCGTGCGCAAGCCCGAGCTACGGACCCTCATTGACCGAAAAAAGGCTTCGGAATTCGGCATCCAGATCGAAGATATCGCCTTTGCCCTTCAGACCTTCGTTGGAGGGGAACCCATATCCAAATACAAGGAAGAGGGTGAGCAGTACGACATCTGGCTCCGGGCCATCAAGGAAAAAAGGGATGATCCACAGGCCGTCATGGATCTCACGGTTCCCGCAAAGAACGGACATCTCGTGAAGATGGCCAACCTAGTGAACCTCCGCGAGGAGATGGGGCCGTCCCAGATCGATCGCTACAACCGACAGCGAAAGGTGACCATTGTTGCAAATCTCTTACCCTCGGTACCCCTGGGAGAAGGAGTGGAAAGAATCCAAGAGATGGTCAAAGGGCTTGGCTTGCCTGCAACCTACACTGCGGACTTTACCGGTAGGGCCAAGGTGTTAGCTGAGACCATGACTAACTTCGCTATCGCCTTCACGCTCAGCTTTATCTTCATGTACATGGTCCTTGCGGCACAGTTCGAAAGCTTTCGTCACCCCATCACGATCATGCTCGCCTTGCCTCTCACATTGCCCTTCGCCCTTTTTTCCCTCGTGATGCTCCGCCAGCCCCTCGACATCTACGCTATGTTTGGCCTTTTTATGCTATTCGGCATCGTCAAGAAAAACGGCATCCTGCAGATCGACTATACCAACACATTGCGGGCTCAGGGAATGCCTCGAGACCAAGCGATCCTTGAGGCCAACCACACTCGGCTGCGCCCCATTTTGATGACCACCCTCATGCTGATATTCGCCATGCTTCCAATCGCCCTCGGAGCGGGACCAGGCGCAGCCGCGCGCGCCTCTATGGCGAAAGTCATCATCGGCGGGCAAGCCCTCTCACTTATGATCACGCTTCTCATTACGCCGGTCTCTTACTCGCTCTTGGACGACCTGAGCAGGGCGAAATTTGAACGGGCATGGACCCGGCCACTACAGGAGGGTCTCAAAGCCCGGCTAGCCCGTCTGCGGGGCCATTTGTTCCACTAAAGGTAGTGGGGCTGAGCACGTAGCCAAACCGGTCTCTACCAGAAACAGTTCCAGGAGATCTTCTCGTCCGCCACACCACCCGGCTAAAATGCGGACCATCTTATCGTTAGCTTGCCCGCCTTCAAGTTGACACGACAGCGCTCTATCGGCTATCTTCTGGCTCAATTCGCCATCTGGGACCGGCCGGTCACATTGGAAAACCACATCAGAAGGATCGTTACATTTGCTTCACTACATACTTAAGAGGCTCGTTCAACTCATCCCGGTCCTCTTTCTCGTCTCCTTTATTGTTTTTTTTATCATTCATCTCATCCCAGGCGATCCCGTCGAGGTGATGTTGGGAGAGGAAAGATACGACCGCGCCACCTACGAGCTGCTAAAAAAGCAAATGGGCCTTGATGACCCGATTTATGTCCAGTACTTTCGCTGGCTCAAGCGAACGGTGCAGGGCGATCTGGGTTATTCGTTAAGAACCAAAAGGCCGGTTTTCGATACTATCAAGGAGCGCTACCCGGCAACGATTTATCTTGCAGTAAGCGCCCTGGTTTTAGGCACGCTCATTGCGATTCCCGCCGGAACTGTCGCGGCGGTCAAGCAAAATACGATCTGGGACTACTTGGCGATGGGCTTTGCCCTCTTTGGCATCGCTGTCCCCAACTTTTGGCTTGCGCTCCTTCTCATTCTCGGCCTGGGCCTTTACCTGGGGTGGTTTCCCACTATGGGCTACGTTGATCCGAGCCTTGACCTGGCAGCTTTTCTCCGCCATATGACCCTTCCGGCTATCGTTCTCGGCACCGATATGGCCTCGACGGTGACCCGTTACATCAGGGCCGAAATGCTGGAACAGCTCCGTCTGGACTATGTGAGAACGGCAAGGGCGAAAGGCCTTCCGGCGCGCCTGGTGATTTACAAGCATACGCTCAAAAACTCTTTGATCGGCGCGACGACAGCCATCGGGTTGCACATAGGAAGGCTTCTGGGCGGGTCAACAGTGGTTGAAACGGTCTTTGCCTGGCCCGGTGTCGCGCGCCTCGTGCTCGAGGCTGTATACGCCCGTGACTATCCGGTGCTCCAGGGAACCGTGCTCTTGCTTGCGCTAACTTATGTCGGGGTTAACTTAATCGTCGATGTTCTTTACAAGTGGCTTGACCCGCGGATTCGATTGGAATAGCGCTATAGCATTTCCTATGAGACAAGAAATTCATGGCTAAAACAGTAGCAAGGGCGAGCGGCAAAGGTTTGTTGCGGCTCAGGGTCGCCGGGGCCGGAAGGCGAACCCTGGAGGCCCTAGGGGTCATTTTGCGCAACCGCCTGGCCACGCTTGGTTTGCTCATTGTCCTCGCGACCTGTTTCACGGCTCTGTTTGCGCCAAACATTATCACCCATGATCCTTTCACGATGAATCTCCCGGATCGACTGCTCGGGCCTTCATCGGAGCATCTTTTGGGAACCGATATTTACGGGCGCGATATCTTTACCCGGATCGTTTTGGGCACGCGGATTGCCATGCGAGTCGCCCTTGGCGCTGTCCTTCTCGCGGTGGCGATAGGCGTGCCCCTTGGGGCCGCCTCCGGATATGCCGGTGGCTGGGTGGATAGCGTCATTATGAGATTCGTTGATGCCCTGCTTGCTTTTCCTGGAAGGCTCCTGGCCATCGCGCTCGTTGCCGCCATGGGGCCCAACTTTTTCACCCTGTATTTGGCGATTGGCATTAACGGGATTCCCAGCTATGCCCGCGTCGTGCGAGGGAGCGTGCTTTCCCAAAAAGAGAAGGAGTATGTCGAAGCCGCCCGGATGACAGGTGAATCGGAGCTTCGGATCCTGTTTCTTCAGGTCCTTCCTAACTGCATCGCCCCCATACTCGTCTTGGTCACGCTCGACTTCGCGCATGCTATTCTTGTGGAGTCCTCGCTGAGCTTTCTCGGCCTCGGCTTTCCCCCGCCCGCCCCAAGTTGGGGGCTGATGCTTAGCGAGGCCCGGGGCTACATGGAGCTCGCGCCCCATGTGGCGATTTTTCCCGGCCTTGCCATTTCGCTGACGATTCTTGGCTTTAACCTTCTCGGCGACGGGTTGAGAGATGTCTTTGATCCAAGACAGTATGAGGTTTAGCCGTGGACCGTCCGCTGCTTGAAGTTAAAAACCTCAACATCGAATTCAAACTCAAGCGGGGAAAGCTGACCGCGCTGGACAATCTTTCCTTCTCGATCCAGGAGAAGGAAACCCTGGGCATCGTGGGCGAAACCGGCTGCGGCAAAAGCATGACGGCCCTATCGATTCTCCGCCTCATTCCATCGCCGGGCGAGATCGTGAGCGGAGCCATTCTCTTTGAAGGAGAGGATCTGCTTAAGAAAAGCGAGTCGGAGATGGAAAAGATCCGCGGCCACAAGATCTCCATGATCTTTCAGGAGCCCATGACCTCTCTCAATCCATCTTTTACTATTGGCGAGCAGATCGGCGAGTGCTACCGCATCCATCTGGGGTACTCCAAGAAGGTAGCCCGCGAGCGGAGCGGGGAAATCCTCGCGGCCGTTGGCATCCCTTCGCCAAAAACCCTTATCGCCCGTTACCCCCACGAACTCAGCGGAGGGATGAGGCAGAGGGTCATGATTGCTATGGCGCTGGCCTGCCAGCCAAAGCTGTTGATCGCCGATGAGCCCACCACGGCCTTGGATGTCACGATCCAGGCTCAGATCCTGGAGCTGCTCGAAGAGCTTCAGGAAAGGATGAAAATGGCTCTGCTGTTTATCTCCCATAACCTTGGCGTGGTGGCGCGCTTGTGTGATCGAATCGGAGTCATGTACGCGGGCGCTCTTGTCGAGTTTGCGGAGAAGCGCTCGCTTTTCACCCGGCCGTTGCATCCCTACACCATCGGATTGCTTCAGGCCCTTCCCCGACCAGAGCTGCGTGACAAACCTCTAGCGGCGATTCCCGGCAACGTCTGCAATCTACTCGATCCTCCCTCAGGTTGTAAATTCCATCCGCGCTGTTTTAAGGCGGCGGAAAGCTGTAAGACCAACCCGCCCCGCCTTGAGAAGCAAGCGAGCGAGAATAGGGTCGCCTGCTACTTTCCGGGTGCTTGATGGCTCAGCTCGAAGTCAAGAACCTGACCAAGTACTTCGATCTTAGCGGCGGTCCTTTAGATCGCTGGCTCAGGGGCACTAAAATGCTTAAAGCCGTTGACCACGTAAGCTTTAGCGTGGAGGAGGGCCAGACGCTTGGCCTGGTGGGCGAAAGCGGATGTGGAAAGTCGACAACGGCGCGGCTTATCACCCGCTTGATTCTAGCAACGGAAGGCGAGGTCTATTTCGCCGGCCGCGAGATCTTGAGCCTGCCCCGACGCGAAGTCCGGGAGATTCGGAAAAATATCCAGGTGGTTTTTCAGGATCCCTACGCTTCGCTGAATCCCCGGATGCGGGTTTGCGAAATCGTTGGGCGGCCGCTCACGCTCTATTACGGCCTTAAAGGTCCGAAGAGAACCGATCAAGTGGCCGAGCTTCTGGAACGTGTCGGGTTGCAGGCGGATCACATGTACCGCTATCCTCACGAATTTAGCGGTGGTCAGCGCCAGCGGATCGGCATCGCCCGGGCCTTGGCTTCCCGACCCAAGCTGATCATTGCGGATGAGCCCGTTTCTTCGCTCGACGTGTCGGTTCAGGCGCAGGTGCTGAACCTCTTTAAAAAACTCCAGCGGGAACTGAAGCTGACCATGCTTTTTATCTCTCACGATCTCAACGTGGTGGAGTACCTCGCGGATGTCGTCGCCGTGATGTATGCGGGAAAGATTATGGAAATCGCTCCGGTCGCTGAGATTTTTGCCCACTCACTTCACCCCTATACGCAGGGACTCATAGCCTCCAATCCTCCGCTGGAATCTTTTATGGAAAAAACGACTCCCCGGCTAAAAGGGGAGATAAACCTCCCGGTCAATCCAGCCCCGGGATGCCGCCTCGAGCCACGCTGCCCGATTCGCGCCGAGCGCTGCAGGAATATCGAGCCAGCGCTGGAGGAGAAACGATCCTCGCATCGGGTCGCCTGTCACGAGGTGGGTTAGGCGTAGGAACCCCCGAAGTTCGTCCTCAACTCCGATGGTTGGATTCGGGGAGCCGACAAATTCAATGGGCATGTGCCCTCCGCCCAGCTCTTTTGTCTTTGCTATGGTCTCGACTGCCCTAACGGACGACTAAGGTTCTCCTCTGGTCTCCTCGCTGGATGGATACGGGCCGATTCGTGACAATCTTCCCTGAGTTGTACAGGAGATCGGCGAGGATATAGGCAACGACTCTATTGGCCTCTCTATCATCACCCACAAACGGGGTTGTCTCATCGGTCAGCGCGATAATCAGATCTCCCAACGTGGTCTCTAGCGTTTCCCGCCTTGCCATTTTCTTCCCCCTTTCCTCGGTCCTCTCCGTATTGTCGGGCGCATCACAAGCCGGCCCTGTTGGCTTCGGGCGTCTTCTCCTGCAGCCTCTTGGTCAAATCATCGCCACCCATACTCGCCGGCTCCTTCCAGTCATCGCTGCTCACTTTCGATCCGATTCTTTATCGGCATGAGTTCCAAGCACTGTCATCGCTCCATCTGCTGCTCTCTCAAGCGCTGGTTCTCTCTCCTGAGCCGTTCCAATTCGGACTGGTTAGAATCAATCTGCCGTTGCTGGTACTGCCCCTGTGACATCAATTGATCTCCAACCAGGGCACCAGCAATTAGCCCCACGGGACCCCCGATGGCAGCCCCAGCCGCCGCGTGGCCCACAGTGCTGCCGATGATGGCCCCAGTCCCAGCCCCAAGCCCTCCACCTACCAGCCCGCTGACCTCCCTGGTCGTGAGAGGGGCGGAGCAACCAGCAATGGCTGCCGCTAAAAAAACCGACATGAAGATAGATAGAGTCTTCCTTTTCACTCCGACACCTCCTGTTGTTTTTTATTCTTGGGCTCGCTGTTCTTTATCTCGTTCTGAATCCCGTGTCAGATCCATCGGACACCTT
Source organism: Deltaproteobacteria bacterium (assembly GCA_016193465.1). Classification (GTDB taxonomy): domain Bacteria; phylum Desulfobacterota; class Binatia; order UBA9968; family UBA9968; genus UBA9968. The sequence goes on along the minus strand of JACPSE010000155.1, from coordinate 4,395 downwards.
CGCGCCGGCACGCGGCCCTGCGGCTCCATTCGAAGCGGCGGTAGCAATAGCCTCTTTATAGACCAGGATCTCAACGCGACGGTTCTTGCTTCGCCCCTCCCGGTTAGCATTGTCCGCCAAGGGACTGCTTTTGCCGTACGACACCGGTATCACACGCAGCGGATCCATCTTCTTGTGAGCGATTAGATACCTGGCGACGCTCTCCGCTCTCTTCCGTCCCAGTTCATAGTTATAATCTTCAGATCCAATGCTGTCGGTATGGCCAGCGACGAGGAATACGGCGCTATGCATCTCCTCCACATCACCCTTGAGATCGCTAAAAAAGGCGTCTATCTCTCTCTTCGCCTGATCGGTTAAAGAGGTGGCGTTAAAGGCAAAGTTGGCGCCCTCCCTGAGATCGAGAACAAAGCGTCTCTCCAAACGAAGGTTGCCGAGGCTACTCAGCGCCTCTTCTGCCTTGGCATCAACCTGCCCAAGGCGGCCCTCTGCGCCGGAAAGCCGCTCGCCGAACTGGCCCATCTGCCCCTCAGTATTAGAGATCCTCCCTGCCAAAGGACTTAATTGCTCTGAGACCCAGTTGCGCGTCGCCACGCAGCCCGGAACGGCCACAAGAATCCATGCAAAAAGGAACCAATAGATATGCAGCATCTTCATCCTATACCTCCCGTTTTAACATCCAGTTTCACCCTTTTATCCACATCGCCCTATGCGATAGGCCTCCTCGAAGGCTGGCTATTTACTGTGCCCCCTTCCTTGTCCAGCGCTAACGGAACCACCTACTGATAGCCCATAGCCGTGTCCACGACCGGTTGTGATGCCGCCCTCGGAACCCACCGACTGCCCGAAACCACGCCCCATCCCACCATCCCCCTCACTCTTGCCAAATGCGCCCTTCCCTGATTTCCCCGCGGCTCTACCAGAGCCAGTAACTACGCCGCTCTCCGAAGAACCAACCGGCTGACCACCTGCGTTCACTATCCCTCCGCCACTGGGAGTTGCCGCCCCCACCGCCAACCCATGATTGGCCGCCTTAAGGCCGCTCACCACCGTACCCAACTTGAAGCCCAGCTTTTGAGCTATCTGTCCCCAACCCATATTCTGACTACGCATTGTCAAAATCCCCGGCAGAGTCGTGCTCGTCGTGGCTGTCGTACCACTGGCCGCTGTCACGTTTCCGCCCAATAAAGCCGCTTGAAGCTGCTGTGGCGTTGGCTGAGTGATACCCAGTTGACCTAGTTCCTGCTTAGCCAATGCTAGGGAAATAAAAACATTACCGAAGCCCATCTTCCCCGTAGGCGGTGTGATCGTAGTGGTAGTTGTAGTGGTTACCGGTGGGGCACCTGGTGTGCTACTCGTCGTTGTGGTAGTCGTGGTTAAAACGATCGGTGTCCCATTCCTCAGCCCGGTGATCACCGCTTTAGCATCGGCGCCGAGAAAAGAACTGAACTCAGCACTGAGCTTATCCGTAACCTTCGCTCCCCCGAGCGTTTCTGTCATCCGATCCATGCGCGCCGCCTCCGTACTCAGGGAATCGCCGGCCCCTATTTGAGTTTGTGCTTGAATCCGCGCCGGACCAAGAGTCAGAATCGCAATGAAAAGAACAATAATCGACATCAAAGTGATTTTCGCCTTCATGACTGTACCTCCTTAGTTTTTGTGCTCTTACGCCCCATTAAGAACTTTCTCTGTCTGTAAAATAATTTCCGTGGCGGTAGCACGATCCTTGAAAAATACCCCTTGCTTGGCCACGGTGCGGATGCGCGTAGTCTTGGGACTTACCGCTTCAAGCTCAACCTCTATCTGACGCTCAGCACCGCTCGCCGCAATGAGTCTGCCCTGCTCAGTGTTTCCTTTGCTTTCGATTTTGATCCCCATCCGGTCAAGCGCAGTCAGGGCAGCAGTTTCTACTTGAGGGAGAGGCGCGGTGACTGTCCGGTACGCAATACCATCTAACGTATAAGAAACTGCCGTTCCTGTCCCCACACCTGCACCCACCCCAAAAAGAGTGAGTCCCATCGCGGCGCATCCGTTTAGAAAAGCCAGGAATAAAAGTCCCACAAGAGAAATCCGGATAAGATTTTGATGCATAGGCCCCCCTTCTATCTCCCAGGCTATAGGTTATTTCTCCTGCTTATCTCCGGCGGCTGTTGCCAGACGTCGGCACGGGCTCCTGCATGGCAACAGCAGGGAGATCGGCCTCGGAAAACTGCTTGGTTTTTTCCACTTCCGCCTCCCGCGCCGCAAGCACACGGATCTGTCCCACCTGCTTGCTATAGGTCTTGACCAGCCATACCCTTCCTGTCAGCCGGTTCATCTTATAGGCGCTATCCACCGGCCCGTTGGGGGGAGTAATGGTGTAAAGGCCGCCGGACACTAAAAAGAGAATAAAGAAAAGCGCTCCGCCGCTAATGAACCACGTAAATTTTTCCTTCATGGCTTCTTGCCTCCTTCCTTAATCACTTCGCTCAATACGAAAGCACAGAGCTAATACTCAGCCTGCTGTCGCCTTAGGCGTTCAACTTCCTGCCGTTGGCGATCAAGCTCGGCCTGGTTTCTTTGGATCTGCTGGTCTTGCCGTTGATTCTGGATTTCCTGGCCTTGCATTTGATCACCGATCAGCGCGCCTGCACCCAGCCCAAGACCGCCACCGATGAGGGCTCCCGCAGCCGGGCGGCCAACGGCGCTACCGATGAGACCTCCTGCAGCGGCCCCTCCGAGTGTTCCTATCCCTGCCGCCTTTTCCCGTGTTGATAACGGTCCGCCTGCGCAACCCGCGCCGATCAGAGCGGCTGAGACGGCAATGAAAACAGTCCTCTTCAGCAGTTTTTTGGTCCTATCCATTTTCCTCTTTCCTCCTTTCTCCCTTACAGCCGTGTTCAGAAACCAACCTCATCAATTCCCTCCTGGAAAAAGGCTTTTGCAGAAGACCAACCCGATATGCCTTTTTTTCCTCTTCCAACTGGAACCGCAAACGATCCAAGTCTGCGCTCATGTAGATGGTCCCTATTCCGGGATTATGCGCTCTTACATGCGCCATCATTTCCAGGCCGTCCTTCTCCGGCATTTCAATATCGGTGATGATCAGATCCGGCCTGAAGAGCAGATAAGTTCCGTATCCCGCCGCTCCGTCACCGGCCCACATCACCTTATGGCCATCGGCCTCCAGCATCTGCTGGACTATGAAGGCCAATGCCACGTTATCCTCTACAACTAGAATTTTCGTATCCCTTCACTTCCCTTGATTGCATATCTGCTCAAGTTATTCTGCAAGGAGCGTACCAAATACCGGTTGTAAGGATAACTTATTGATTTAAAAAAGATTCCGCTTAGAGCCCGATGTTACCTGTGCTCTACTGTGAAGGGATTTACCTACAGGGGAGAGGAGGGAATTTAACTAGGCGAAGGATAACTCCTGCACCTTACTTCGACTTCTTGAAATCATCCGTTTTGAGCCCATGCTTTTTTAGCAGGTCATAGAAATCGGCCCGGTATTTTCCGGCCAGCTTTGCCGCCTGGCTCACATTTCCTTCGCTCAGTTTCAGTAAATGGACAAGATAATTCTTCTCAAAGGCGTCTCTGGCCTCTTTAAGAGGCTTAAGTGTGTCTTGGGAGACTTCTCCTTTTTCACGGGACTCCGCCAATTCTTGAGGGACCATTTTTGCCTGAAGTACAAAATCTTCGTTGATGATGTTCTGCTGAGTCATTGCCACTGCATACTCTATGGTATTCTCCAGCTCCCGCACATTTCCCGGCCAATCGTGGAGCATGAGTCTTTGCATGGCCTGGGGCGCCAGCCCTTTGATCTCTTTTTTCATCTGGCGGCTGAATTCTCTCAAGAAATAATCTGCCAGATGAGGGATGTCTTCTTTCCTCTCCCTGAGAGGGGGCAAACGGATGGGAATGACGTGAATCCTGAAGAAGAGATCCTCTCGGAACAGGCCCTTCTTAACTTCCTCCTCCAATTCCTTCTGGGTAGCGACGATGACCCTGACATCCACCGCCACTGGCTTTTCGCTGCCAAGGGGATAAAACTGTCGCTCCTGAAGCGCGCGCAGAAGCTTGACCTGAGTCGATAGAGGCATATCGCCGATTTCGTCGAGAAAGATGGTGCCTTCATGTGCCTGAGTAAATAACCCTTTGGTGCTGCGGATTGCGCCGGTAAAGGCCCCTTTTTCGTGGCCGAAGAGCTCGCTTTCCAGGAGTGTTTCCGGGAGGGCAGCGCAGTTGATAGCTACGAAGGATTTCTCTTTCCTCGCGCTGGCAATATGAATGGCCTTGGCGATAAGCTCCTTTCCCGTCCCGCTTTCTCCGTGGATATAAACGGTAGAGTCGGTTTGGGCAATTCGGGAGACGGTCTCCAGCACCCTCTGCATCTTTTCGCTCTTAGCCACGATG
>JACPSE010000154.1:7206-17189 GCA_016193465.1 Deltaproteobacteria bacterium | reverse complement strand
GGTAGATATCAAAAAGACCAAGGTTCAGTTCGAGGTCCGGGCCCAGTCGAAGGGAATATAAATGGCTTGGCATGTTCCAAAGACGAGTCGCCAGCTTTTTAGTTTTATTGTGGGGTCTATTGCGGTGATTCTGGTCGTATTCTGGGTCTTCAAGATTCTTAACGTCCAGCGTCTGCGGGGTGAAATTGTTCAATCGGAAGCCAAGCTCGGCAAAGGCCAGGCACTCTGGAAGAGTTCCCCTCCTTTGACTCCGAGAGAGAAGACAGAGTTACAAAAGGCGCAGGAGCAGCTCTTTCGAATGCTTCCTAAAGAGAAGGATGTTCCTTCAGTGCTCCAGGAGATCAGCCGGGTGGCTCGCGATTATAACCTGACTAACCTCTCACTGAAAACAGGTGACGGGGCTCACCCAGCGGCGGCTCAGTCACCCGTGCCCGTAAGCGGCGCTCCGCAGGCGGTAGTGACCCAAGCGATTCCCGCGGTCTCCCCTGCGGTGGCAGGGGGCTCGGGGCCGATAGATTCCTTTGCCATCAAAGTGACTTTTGCAGCGGACTACCAGGAAATTGCCCATTTCCTTGCGGCGCTGCAGAAGATCCCTCGGCTGGTAACAATACAATCTGTGCAATTACAGAGAGGTATTCCTCTGATTGGGGCCGAGCTTGTTGTGAATGCCTATTACCTGAAGGGAAACTTGCGGTAAAAGTAAAATGAACCGAGAACAACGGCTGCTTCTCATCTCGATCTTGCTCTTGGTAGGTGTGGCTGTTTATTACCTCCGGCCCGGATGGGTGGCATTGCTCAGAGGAAGGAAAACGCTTACCGTAGCGGCGAGGTCCTCTGCAGAGTCACCCGCTCCGCAGGGAATCGTCATCCCGAACCTCCCGCCGGTCAGCGTTCCGAGCGAGACGGTTGATGAACGCACTCCATGGGGACGCAATCCCTTCTTAACCGAAGAGGAAGAGGCAACGAAAGGAAAGAAACGAGGAAGCGACGGACTGCAAATTAAAGCCATTATCGTAGGGCGGCCCAAATCCGTGGCGACCATTGATGGTCGCACTGTTGCCGTAGGGGAAAAGGTAGGGGAAGAAACCGTCTGGGAAATACACCCTGATGCGGTGGTGCTGGAAAGGGACGGACATAAGAGGATACTTAAGGTGAGCGAACCTGCTGTCTCTGTCGAAGTCAAAGAAGGGAAAAAATGAACACGGGGAAAGCATTTACTGCTGTCTGGGCTCCTCTCATGGCGGGCTTAGTGGTCCCTCTTCTGGTAGCTCAAACCGGCTGCGCGCCGCTGAAGACTCCGCCACGTGGCGTGTCGGCAACTCCCAGTGTGGCGCCGGCGAGGCCGGAGAGACCGCCCGAAGAAAGGCTTCCAGGGTTGATTGTTACGGAGATTGAGGGGAAGAGAGAGCCCGAAAGGCTTTACAGTTTCTCGCTTCGGGACGCTGATATACGCGAAGTCCTGATGGCCCTTTCCAAGCAAACCTCGTTCAACATTGTAGTGGACCCCGATGTTCAGGGTAGAGTGACGGTGGACCTCAAGAATGTCACGATGGCCGACGCCCTAGATACCCTTACGGAGCTGCTGGGCCTGAGCTATAGGATCAAGCAGAATATAATCCGGGTTGCCAAACCAGCGCCGGAGACCAGGATCTTTTCTCTCCAATACGTCAACCTTAAACGGACCAGCTCTTCCTCGGCTTCAGCGCAAATCGGTACTGGAGCGACAGGGACAACCGGTGCTGGAGCGACAGGGACAACCGGCACTACTACAGGCGGTACTGTGGGAGGAGGCGGGGGAGGGTCAACCACGGTTAGCACGTCGACAGATACGGATCTCTGGAGGGATGTCGAAGCAGGGGTGACAAAGCTCCTTTCGCCTGTCGGTAAGATAGTTGTGGATAAACAGAGTAGCAACATTCTGGTGACCGATCTCCCTAAATTTTTGGATCGGATTGCGGGCTTCTTGGAAAGCGTGGAGGGATCGATACAGCGTCAGGTGCTCATCGAAGCCAGGATCATCGAGGTGACGCTTACTGGAGAATACCGATTTGGTCTCGATTGGGCGGCGATAACGCAGGCGGCGGCATTGAGGGGGGCCTCGACCATCTCTGCCGGCAAAATCTTAGGCCAGAGGCTGGCGCCTGCAGCAGGGGGGTTCCAAGTAGGCGTGACCAGCACCGACTTTACGGCGTTGCTTTCTGTCCTCAGCAATCAAGGAGAACTAAAAGTCATTTCCAGTCCTAAACTAGCTACCCTGAACAACCAAACCGCTGTAATCCGTGCCGGAACGGACGAAGTTTTTTTTGAGACCCGTGTTTCGGAAACGCCCTCGCTGACGGGCACACAGACCAGTCGGACAATTAGTCCGCGCACAGTCACTATAGGCGTGGTCTTGGGGATCACCCCTCAGGTTGGAGCCGACGGGACCGTGGTTCTTCACATTCATCCTACAGTGACAGAAAAGAGAGGCGAGACAAAATCAGCTATAGGGGATACTTTCCCTATTATCGATGTCAGAGAGGCCGACATGGTAGTACGGGCCCGGGAGGGACAGGTGGTTATTATTGGTGGTCTGATGCAGGAAAAGAGGAGTGATAGTGACAGCAAGGTTCCCATTTTGGGAGATCTTCCCGGCATTGGCCGTCTCTTCCGCTCGACAACTCAGGAGGCAAGGAAAACTGAACTCGTGGTCCTGTTAAGTCCAACCGTTATGGTCGGCAAAAAGATCGACGAGATCACGTCTCGAGAGATGGAGAGGTTGAACAAAAACAAGGGGCGCTCTCCCTGGTAGACCGCGGGCCATGTACGAGGAATTTTACGGCCTCAAGGAAAAGCCCTTTAATCTGACCCCGGATCCTCGTTTTTTCTTTTTAAGCGAGAACCATCGCGGGGCTTTTGAACATCTCCTCTACGGGATTAAAGAGAGAGAGGGGTTTATCCTGATCACTGGGGAGGTCGGGGCGGGAAAGACCACCCTCTGTCGCGCGCTCTTGAATAAGATCGAGTCTCAATCAACTGACAGCGCTTTGGTCCTTAATCCCATGTTCTCAGGGCAGGAACTCCTCCAGTGTATCCTGGGTGACTTTGGGATTCAGAGCAAGGCCATGACCAAAAAGGAGCTTTTAGATGAGTTGAATCAGTTTCTCCTAAACCAGCAGGCAGCCAACCGAAACTCTATTCTGATTATTGACGAGGCCCAGAATCTGCCCCTTCCTGTCCTGGAGGAGATCCGCATCCTGTCAAATCTCGAGACGGAAAAGGAAAAGCTCCTGCAAATCATCTTGATGGGACAGGTCGAATTAAAAGAAAAACTTTCCCTGCCTCGATTGCGTCAGCTCAATCAGAGAATTTCGATCCGCTACCACTTGCAACCGCTGGGCAGAGAAGAAGTCCCGCGCTATATCCAGCATCGTTTGACGGTGGCGGGTTCTTCGGGAGATATCCATTTTACCCAGGGGGCGCTGCGAGAGATCTATCACTATTCGCAGGGCATTCCGCGCCTCATCAATCTGGCGTCGGATCGCGCTCTTTTGGGTGGGTATGCCGAGCAGAACCGCGAAATCCAACGCCAAACCGTCATCAAAGGGCTGAAAAGTCTCGAGGGGGAAGAAGCCCCTCGATCCAATGGGCCCTTCAAGCAGAGGTTGACGCTCGGCCTGGCAGCGTTGGCGATTTTTTTCCTGGGTATCTTTTCTGCGTTTTTTTTCCTGGATTCTGAAATTTTCCCGTTTAAAAGGAGGAGCCTGCATTCTTCCCCGCCTTCAGCGGATACAAGGTCCTCCCAGGAAAGGCCTCAGGGGAATTCCTTCTACACTATCCAACTTGGCTCGTATAAAACTGAGGCTGAAGCTCTGGAGGTTGCCGAAAGAGTGAAATCTACCGGCTATCCTCTCTTTCTGGCCAAGGCCGACGCCGCAGACGGGGGAACTCGTCATCGTCTCTATCTGGGACAGTTCGCACAGAGGGCGGAGGCGGATGAGGTGGAAAGGACCTTCAAGAGGGTAGAGGGTTTTTCGGAAGTCCAAGTAGTGCTAACCTCTACTCAGCTCTCCAAGAAAGCCGCGCCATGAGCTTGATAGCCGACGCACTCAAAAAAGCGCAATCAGCCAGGTTAGGAAGACGCTACCTCGCGCCTGATCCCGCTGGGGTGTTGCCCGCGGGTCTTAAGGGAGATCGGGGCAGGCTAGGGGGGGGCTCTGTGGGCTCCGTTTTGAACCGAATCAATTTTTCGCCGGCGCTGCTAGTGGGTCTGGGTTCTGGCGTCTTTCTCTTTGTAGCGCTTATTACCTATTTTTTTTTCGTGCGCGGTCCAAAGGCCCAGTCGCCAGCGGCTGCTTCGTCAACAGCATTAGCGAAGAGGCCGGCGGGATTGATCCTCACGCCGCCGCCGTCGGTGCCTGCTGTAGAGCCCCTGGTGTTCGATAAGGGCGTGCCCTCCGCGCAGGGGCAAAAGACAGAGGCGCCAGCAGAGGAGAAAGTAGCGCCAGAGAAAACCCCCGTGAAGCGCGGGAGCACGAAGACCGAAGTTGCCAAGGCTGAAAAAAAAGCCAGTGAGCCAGCCAAGGTTGTGAAAGCGGGAAAAAAGCGCGAAGGTTCGCAGGTCGCTGTTGCCCCCGATCTATCGGAGGAGGTGCGTTATCATTTCAATCTTGCTCTGTTCTACCAGGAAGAGAGAAATTTCCCGTTGGCACGGCGAGAGTATGAAAAGGTAGTCCAGATGTGGCCGCTCTATGCGGAGGCGCACAACAATCTCGGCGTAGTTTATAAAGAAATCGGGTTGCACGACCAGGCAATTACTGAACTCAATAAGGCGGTGGCGCTGAACCCCCGCTACCCCAGGGCCTACCATAATTTGGGGGTTATCTACCAGATCAAGGGTGACTGGAAGCAGGCGACAAAAAATTACGAGGTGGCGCTCTCTTTGGACCGTAACCATTTGAGTTCGTATAACAACCTCGGGTTGGTTTACAGATCTCAGAAGCGACGCCACGAGGCGCGGGAGGTTCTGGAGAAGGCCTTGTCCATCAATCCTTATTTTCCGCAGACCCACTACAACCTAGCCCTGGTCTTGGAAGAGATCGGGGAGATGGATCAGGCTCGTTTCCACTATCAAAAGTTTGTTGAAAGCGCAGGTGAAGAGAACAGCCGTCTGGCGGAAAGAGTTCGAGCCTACCTCAGGGAGCGACCGGGGAAAAATGACCCGACCGCTGGCTCCGGGTGGTCCAATCAGGCCGAGCGGTGATATCTTCACCGGACCTTGTTTTGAGTGACGTCATTGAACGCTGCCACAAGTGCCCATGGCCAAAGTAGCGATTTATACGACGAACTACTGCCCTTTCTGCGCTGGGGCGAAGGCGTTTCTGCGTTCCAAGAACGTTGAGTTCGATGAGATCGACGTTACCCACGACGAGCGCCTACAGGAGGAAGTGAAGCGATGGACTGGTCGCAGAACGGTTCCCCAGATCTTTGTTGATGGGAAGTCCATTGGCGGGTTCGACGACATGAGACAGTTGGATGCATCGGGCGAACTCGATCGCCTGCTGGGAATACGAGCGTAGTCTTCAAGCGGTTTCTTTGCGGGCCTTTTTCTTTCTTTTACTGTTGATCAGGTAAATGGCGACAGGGCCTGCAACCAGCAGGAATAAGCCGATCTGGGCCAGCCTCACGCCTTGGGCTACCGCTTCGAGGCTCTGGCCGAAGAGATATCCGAGCCTGCCAATGATGAGAGCCCACGTCAATGAACCGCTCAGGTTAAAGAGGAAGAAACGCCCAAGTCCCATTCCCAGGTACCCTGCAGTCATAGCTCCAGCAAAGCGGAGACCGTAGAGAAAGCGGATGAGAAAAACCGATTTACCGCCGTGGCGCCGCACAAATTCTTCCCCCTTAAATAGACGATGCTCTCCTATGAAGTGGAGCAGGCGATCGGCCAAGGGGTGTTTGACTCCGACCCTCTGGCTTCGACCAAGCCAGAAAAAAAAGTTATCGCCGATAATGGCGGCCAGCGTGGCGATCAGCACGAGAACGGCAAAGTTTAAGTGCCCTTCATAGACAAGGAATCCGCCGACAATCAAGACCACTTCCCCCTCTACAAAGGTGCCGAGGAAAATCACCAGGTAGCGGTACTCAATAAAATATTGATGACGCCAGCCTCTTATCACAGCCTCTCTTGCAGATTCAAGGTCTGGGAAGGTTGTTTAACGACGCAGTCGACGCGGAGGCTGAACAGGGAGGAGAGCAAAAAGTGGAGGCGGCGAGCGGATTCGAACCGCTGCATCGAGGCCTAAACCGCAAAAACAAGAAGTGACACCGACTGGAAGAAACCTAGCAAAATAAGGCTTTTCTCACAAGGGCCATGTTACTGAGTGCTAAGGTTTGCTATCTGAAGTTGGCACAAAACCGGAACGTTTTTCTGAGAGGCCAGGCACGTGGGCACACCGGGCACGGGGGGTTCGCGCTGACGGTTCCTGACCAGACATGGCGGAAAAATAAAAAGGGTTCCTTGAGTAACAAAGAATGACGCGCAAAAGGAGAGCCGAATGGAGACTCAATCAGAGCAACGCAGAGACGAATACGTTAGCACGGCGGAGCTGATGGACGCGCTCAGCATTTCCCGCTCTACAGTGAACAGACTGGTCAAGCGCGGGCTGCCCCATATCTGGGTCGGGAGCGTTCGCAGATTTCCGTTGACAGAAGTGGTCCGCTGGCTTAAGGGCAGAGAGACGACTTAGAGAGAATTGCTAAGGTTAAAAAAGAACTAGCAGGACATGGGGATTTGGTCTAGGATTGGCCCAACAAAAGACCCGTCATCGATACAAGTTCGTACCCTAAAAAGGGGTCATTGCCAAACTTCGACACATTAAAAAGAGGCTATTGCCTCAGTGTGAAAATGTAGGGGAGGAAAACATGACGCGCAGTAAAGCAGTATTGTCTAGCATTTTCTTCATGCTTATCCTGTTTTGGCTCGCAGGGCTAATATCTATCGAGGATCTCAAGGGGAGTAATCTAATACTCTTTTCACTGCTAGGTGGCATCCTTACCGGCTTGGAGTCGATAGAGACAGACGTGGCTGAAATGAGGAACATGGTAGACACCATGTCGAACAAGGACAACCTCTAAGCCTCTAGAGCAATCCCTGGGGCCTAGCTTGGCCAGCGAAAAGCCGTGCCATCCTGCCCGGCCTGGCCCGATCAGCGAAAGGCGATGCACTTCCTGGCAGTAGTGGCCGGGGAAACGCAGTGCTTAACTTATACCGACCTATATTTTTCTTTTTACCTATTGTTCTTTTTTTCACGTTGGGCTATACTTACTTTGCAAGCTGAGTCAATCGCGATTCAGTGGCGCCACCACGGCGGGCGTAAGAGGCCCGTGGAACCTACAAACCCAGGAGTCTTTCAGTGTTACGGGGTTTTGGTTCCACAAGTTGGTGGCGGTTAGTACATAACCCGGCGGCAGCCGGAACCCTCGCAGAAGCGAGACAGCGTAGCGACGTTGATCCCCAGGAATGGGGGGGAGTCCAAGGCGGAATGATACCGCTGGGGATTCTCCCCCATTTTTTTTTGGACGAAAAAAAGGAGAGCAAACATGGACAACGAAAACTTACTTACGGTGAAAGAGGCAGCCGCAGTGCTTCGCGTCTCGCCTGCTACTCTACGCGGTTGGATTTTTCGGGACAAGATTGACTACGTGAAAATTAACGGCTCGGTCAGATTCAAGCGTAGCGATCTATACCGAATGATTGAGTCGTGTACGCGGCGCAGAAACACAAGCCAGCAAATAGAGGCGAGATGAAAAAAGAAAGCCCCTGCTTGCAACAGGGGCCGAAAGAGAAGCGACGATGACCGACGATAAACCAGAACCCACACCGAAATCAAGTCCCTCTCCCGATAGGCCGGACATTCTTGAGGTCGTAGGCCGCTATTTCCCCCTTCGCAGATCAGGCCGCGAGTATAAGGGGTGTTGTCCTTTCCATGACGATAAGCATCCTTCCTTTTCAGTGAATCCAGATAAACAGGTTTTTTACTGCCATCCATGCGCGATCGGTGGCGATGTTGTCAGGTTCATTGAGCTGGTCGAGGGGCTATCATTCCGTGAAGCCTTGCTCCAATTGGGCATGCGGCAGGATAAGATCCAGAGGCCGCGCAACGATGCAGTCAAGCGACTGGCCGAGACTGTCAGCCCGTGGGCAAACGAGCAGTTCGACAAGGCGCAAAGCCTTTTACGCGAGATCGGCCAGCGGGAGCGAATAGCGCAAGAGTTAGGGTGGATAGATGAGATCGAGCGATGCAAGAGGGAACGGGACATTCTCATCTGCCTATCCAATGACCTGCAGGACGTGACGCAGGTTATTGAGCTATGGGAGGAGCGTGAGAGCATCGAGGCCATTCTTGTCGATATGCCGGACGAACCCTTACCCACCTATCCCGCTATCACACCGGAGTATAGAGCGCGGCTTCAGGCCGTAATTTGGAGGGAGCATGAACCAATCGGAACTTGAACGACAGCTACGTACTGAGTTGCAGGGGTCTAGCAACTGGCGGGAAAGAGTCCAGGGCGGAGCGAGACAAACCCCACAGCCCGCACCTAGCTGGCCAACGCTTAACCCTCTGGCGCTTTATGGTTTAGCAGGCGACACCGTAAAAACGATTGACCTTTACACGGAAGCCGATCCGGTGGCCGTGCTTGTCACTTTTCTAATTTTTTTCGGTAGCGTCATAGGCCGCAAGGCCCACGTTAAGGTTGAATTTACCCATCACTACTTAAACCTTTTCGCTTCCCTTGTCGGAGATAGTTCCAAGGGCCGTAAGGGGGTCAGTAGGTCAACCGCCCATTACATATTCAGCCGGGTAGATAGTGACTGGGCGAACGACCGAAACACATCCGGCCTTTCTTCCGGTGAAGGACTTATCCATGCGGTTAGAGATCAGACCATTCAGAGCCAGCCAATAAAAAAAGATGGGCGCGTTATCGAATATCAGGACGTAATCACAGACCAGGGGGTTTCGGACAAGCGGCTTAACGTTACCGAGGAAGAACTATCCCAGGCACTTAAGATGATGGCTAGGGAAGGAAACATCCTTTCAGCGACTATCCGGCAAGCGTGGGATTCTGGCGACCTGCACCCACTTACTAAAAATAACCCTATCCGCGCTACCGGGGCGCACATCTCCCTGCTTGGCCATATCACCAAAGACGAGCTACTTCGCCATCTAGACGAAACAGAGAAGGCTAATGGGTTCGCCAATAGGTTTATATGGTTTCTAGTTAAGCGGTCAAAGGTCATTCCTAACCCTACGGGCACACCGCAGGAAAATCTTAATCCCATCATCGAGAGGCTTAAGGCGGCGGTATTTTTTGCGCAAGGGCAAGGAGAGATCAAGCGCGACTCGGAGGCTGAGGCTGTATGGGCCGAGGTTTACCCTAAGCTGTCAGAGGGCAAGCCCGGAATGGTAGGGGCCGTCATTGCCAGGGCAGAGGCGCAGGTTGTGAGGCTGGCATGTATCTATGCCCTGCTTGACCTATCCCCCGTTGTTAAGGTTTGCCACCTAAAGGCGGCGCTTGCCCTTTGGGACTACGCTGAGGCGTCGGCCATATTGATATTTGGGGACAACATGGGCGACCCCGTTGCAGACAGGATTATAACCGCCCTTAAGCAGCGCGGGGGGTTGAGCGAGACCGAGATTTATAACCTGTTCGACAGGCATAATTCAAAAGCAGTTGGCCGCGCCTTAGACCTTCTTTTTCAAGCGGGACGGATTGAACCGGAAACCCTGGGGGACACGGGAGGTAGGCCAAAAGTTGTCTGGAAGTTGTGCGAAGAAAGCGAATTAAGCGAAAAAAGGGGGCTTTCTTCGCTTTCTTCGCTTAATTCGCAACCCATTGAGGGTAAAGCATGAGCTACTTAGCCTTAGCGGAAAAGGCAGAGGAAAGGCTAAAAGGGGGAAGGGCCGAAGCCATACCGTTGCCCCCTACCCCTGAAACCTTAG
>JACPSE010000154.1:0-7180 GCA_016193465.1 Deltaproteobacteria bacterium | reverse complement strand
CTTAGCGGCTTCTCTCTTGGCGGAAAATGAACCGGATGAAGTCCAAGGTATCCTGGCAGTATGGAGAGACATTTTCGGGATAGAACTAGATCGAGACAGGGTGGCAGACTGCCTTAGAAGCCTCCGAGAATGGCAAAGCCGATGGGTGCGGAGCAATGGCCGATAATAATAACCCCCCTACCCTCCTCGGAGAAGCCCTGTTAGAGGCTCTCCGATTGGCTGTCCGGCAAGAGATCGAGGCGGTGATGGGCCAGAACGGGTTAGTAGGCAAAAAACCCCATGACGTGGTTAAGCCCTATCTGACCATCAAAGAGGCTGCGGATATTTCCCGGCTTGGGCCTTCTACAGTAAGGCTCCTTATCCGCAAGAGACAGCTAAAGGCCCTACAGGTGGGAAGAAGGGTTATTATCAAAACAACCGACCTTGAAAAGTACCTGGAGGCTCACCCGATAGAGGCGCTTCCCGAATGAATAACTTTGCCCTTGACACCATATCCGCTAAGATGTACATTTCAGCAAGAAATGGAGGTCAAGGGGATATGGGACAAGTCAACACGGTTGATGCGCGGGCACAGTTTTCCGAGATTATAAACCGGGCTGCTTTTGGAAAGGAGCGGATGATCCTGACTCGCAGGGGAAAGGAGCTGGTGGCGGTAGTCCCCATAGAGGACGTGAAGCTGCTTGAAGCCCTGGAAGACAGGATAGACCTGGAAGAGGCGCGGGCCGCTCTCTCGGAGGTAAAGAAAAAAGGAACAGTCTCCTGGGAGAAGATGAAGAAAGAGTTGGGGCTTTAATTGGCCTACCGAATTGAATTTGCTCCCAAGGCGGATAGACAATTTAAGGCCCTGGAGCGGTCGCTACAGGTGAGGCTTGGTCGCCGGATTGATTCGCTGGCGGAGAATCCTTATCCGCAGGGAGTTAAAAAGCTAGGAGGCGAAGAGGATCTGTACCGGGTGCGCGTGGGCGACTACCGAATCGTTTACCAGGTCCGTCAAAAGAGGCTGCTGGTTTTGATCGTGAGAATCGGCCACAGATCGGAAGTCTATCGAGGGCTATCAGGATAGGTCACCGGAGGGGCTAATTATGGCAAAGGGGATTTATGAGCGAGAAGGGAAGAACGGAGATGTTACCTACTACATCCGCTATCAGTTCCAGGGAACAGACATCAAGGAGCGCGTGGGGAGAAAGTCGCGTGGTTTCACGAGGGAGACAGCGAAAGAAGCCCTTAAATCGCGCCTGGGAGATATAGCGCGGGGCCAGTTCAACTTAGAAAAGACGCGAAAGCCTGTCCCCTTCTCAAAGCTGGTGGAGCGCTACCGTGAGTTTGCCAGCAGTTATAAGAGAGGATGGGAAACTGAGAAGTATATAGTTGAAGAGTTTGCGTCATTATTCGGTGACACTCCGTTAGCGCAAATCACCACGTGGCAAATCGAGAAGTGGAAGGCGGAAGGGGGGAAGCGGCTGAATCCCGTTACCGTCAATCGTCGCCTCACGGTCATCAAACATATGTTCAAACAAGCCGTGGAGTGGGACCTTGTGAAGAGTAACCCAGCAACATCGGTCAAAAGATTCACGGTTAACAGCGAACGCACAAGATTTCTGACTCAGCATGAAATCCAAACCCTACTGGAGACATGCGAGAAGCAGATTACCTCACCGTGGCTGTTGCCTTTGGTCACCCTGGCATTAAATACAGGAATGAGACAAGGCGAGTTGTTAAGGCTGAAATGGGAGAACGTGGACTTAGAGCGAGGATCGATAACGATTATTCAGAGCAAGACACTACGGCGAAAGACCATTGCTATTAACGAACCCGCGGGAGAGGCGTTGAACTGGCTTCAAGAGAACCGCTACGGAGAACTTCTCTTAATGTGGCCTTGGGGAGATCCAATCGGCAAGGTTACAGTCTACGATGCCTTTAAGAAAGCCTGTAGCACAGCAGGAATCAGTGATTTCCGCTTCCATGACCTTCGGCATACCTTCGCCTCTCATCTCGTTATGGCTGGCGTGGATTTGGTCACGGTGAAAGAGTTGCTTGGCCACAAGACAATCAATATGACAAACCGTTATACCCATCTCGCCCAGGAGCACAAAGCGCAAGCCGTGGCGAAATTGGGTGAGCGGATACAGGGTGAGAGAAACGCTACGGAGTCTCAAAGTGGAAGCGTTTCCGAAGAATTGAAACAGGCAATCAACGCGGTTTTGCCTCCGAACGTGGCACAAAACCGGAACATTTTTTTAGTGAGAAGAGGAAGAGGATTAGGAATCTCTAACGAAATCAAGCAAAAAGTGGAGGCGGCGAGCGGATTCGAACCGCTGCATCGAGGTTTTGCAGACCTCTCCCTTAACCACTAGCAAAAAGTGGAGGCGGCGAGCGGATTCGAACCGCTGCATCGAGGTTTTGCAGACCTCTCCCTTAACCACTTGGGTACGCCGCCTTTTGTTTAGATCTAGCACGAACTTTCCTTCTCTTTCAAGATCAGCCAAAATTATTGACAATCTGGATCTAAACAAGTAATTAGGTAAGAGAGAGGCGGGGCAATTTCCAATGGCGACAACAATCACCAGCGATTGTATTAACTGTGGGGCATGCGAGCCGGAGTGTCCCAACAACGCTATTAGTCAAGGTGATGAGATCTATGTGATAGACCCTCTCTTGTGCACGGAGTGCGTCGGATTTCACGACCGTGAGGCCTGCGCCGCCGTCTGCCCTGTCGACTGTTGTGTAACGGATCCTGACAACATAGAAACTGAGGAAGTCCTGATCGCCCGCTCGCGCTCTCTCCACAAAGAGATGAGCTTTGGTGAAAGTTTTGCGTCTCGTTTCCGGCAACAGAGCGCGAAGCCGGCGCCTGCCCCGCCAGCCTCGACGGCGGAGCCGCGGCAAGGCGAGCCGAAGGCCCCTCCTTCCCCCGCCCGAGCCGAAGGGGAAGGTGAAGTAGCAAAGCCCCGACCGACAGCCACGGCGCCTTCTTCATCCAGGCCGGCGGTTCAACAACCGGCTGTCAAACAACCGGCTGTCAAACAACCGGCTCAACCCGTTAAACCCGCGAGGCCAGAGAAACATTTTTCTGGCGAGATCTCTACAGGCTTTGAAGAGACCGTGCTCCGGTTTGAAAAGAGAGGACCTTTCACCAGGCTGGTTCCGCGAATTTTCGTTTTTCTCTTGCAGCCCTTGCTCGGTGGCTTGCCGCACCGGGTAAAACTGGATTTGGAGAGGGCTGTTGGTAGTCGCTATTTCTTTAGCTTAACAGCATCCACCGGGTTGAATATTTTGGTTGACATGCTCCTTTATCCCTTCGTCCTTATGGGTTTAGCCGTGGCACTGGCGGGAATAGATGTTCTTTTTAGCCAAAGGATAAACCTCTATTTTCTCATCGGTGTTTTCGCGGGTTTCGTGGAAGGCGCCTACCGCCTGAGAGAAGGGATATTCTATGCCAAGCCTGCAGGGGAGATGACCTTTGGAGCCTCCATTTACGGGGCGCCTTTAGCTTATGCGCTCCAACCCATTATGGCTTGGCAGGGGGGAGTCATTCGGGGTTTGCCAATTCCCGTGGACGGCTTTTATGAAAATGGCTTTGTTGAGAAAATGGAGCGGGAAAGACGTTACGGCAACGTCTACACAATTGAAGATTGGGGAGACGCTTATTTCCTTCGCCTGGAGTTTCCACGAAGGGTCCCCGATATTGGGCTGCCAGTGAGATCGGAAATCCCTGACGAGATGCCTGACTATGATTACGATCTAATTTTGAAAGACGGACATCTCGTTGTTAAGGGGAGGTGCGTGGACGAGAAGATCAGGAAGATCTCTTCTAGCGTAGGGGCCTTTCCCCCTGAATTTACCACGGCAATTCCTTTGCAGGAAAAGGTAGAAGGTTTTTCCCATCGTTGCGAGAATAAAATTTTGGAGGTCCTTGTTTTAAAGGAGACAAGGACGAAGGGCCGGGAAGAGTGGTGATCTCTAGAAATAGAAGTTTCATAGAACAAACAAGCAAAGAGCCACGGGAAGATGGTTGCCCCCGTGGCTTTTTTGTTGCTGCGGAGGATCTTCAGTTTCGACAGATAAACCCTTCGGACGTCGACGAAATCCTGTCGATTGAGAGGGTGTCTTTTTCTTGTCCTTGGAGTGCCCAGTTTTTTCTCCAAGAACTCAGGGTTCCCTGCGCGCGCTCTCTGCTGGCAGTTGTGGGAGGGAAGGCAATTGGCTATATCCTGTACTGGCTTTTGCCGAATGAGGCAGATATCCACAACTTGGCTGTGCATCCGGCTTATCGGCGCCAAGGGATTGGAAGGTCTCTCCTGCAAGGGGTGATTGAAGAGGCGAGGCAGAGCGGATCCACCAGGGTGACGCTCGAGGTGAGGAAATCCAACGAGGCGGCGCAGAGGCTCTACCATTCTCTTGGTTTTGTGGCCCGGGGGGTCCGCAAGGGCTACTATTCCGATGATGGCGAGGATGCGCTAGCAATGGTCCTCGACTTTGGGGGCTGAAATTTTCCCAACCCATAACGGCATTTTTGATATAAAGTAAAAGATTATATTTTGTCGCTATCCTACCAGGAGATTTAGTAGTTTATTTTTTCCGTAGTGCCCTTGACTGACCGATCTAGTTGGTGTAGGGTAGTTATGCCTTAAGTAGCGGTCTGAAGTCTGCGACCGCTAATTTTTTTGTTCGTCCTGCACGGGGTACAACGGATTGTGGTTGCGTTATTTTCAAGGTCCTTTTTGTCCTCATTTTCCTGCCGGTTTTTTCGATCACTATCTTCATTAAGGTTCCTTTATCCCGTCGGTCGTTCTGACTTCACGGCTTGTAAGTTTGGGAGAGAGGTGGGGAGGCTATTTCATTTCAGGAGGTAGTTATGTTTAAGGTCGGTGAGAAGGTTGTCTATCCTGCGCACGGGGTGGGTGAGATCGAAGCCATACGTTCCCAGGTCATTTCCGGGACGGAAAAGAGATTTTATATGCTGCGGATTCTCGATAGCGAAATGAAAATCATGATTCCGGTTGATAATGTGGAATCCGTTGGTCTGAGAAAGGTTATTGACCGACATATGGTATCTCAGGTGTATAAGGTGTTGCGCCAGAAAAAGGTGGAAACAGACCAGCAGACGTGGAATCGACGTTATCGAGAGTACACAGAGAAGATCAAAACCGGCTCCATACTCGAGATCGCCAAGGTCCTGCGCGATCTGTTCGTGTTGAAAGGGGACAAGGAACTCTCATTCGGTGAGCGGAAAATGTTGGACACCGCCAGAAATCTGTTAGTCAAGGAACTTTCCATTGCCCGCTCGCATTCGGAAGATAAAATTATGGAGGAGTTGCGCCACATCTTCACTCACTAGGCTCTTCGTGGGCGATTATTCGTGAGGGCCGAGGGCAGAACCCCTCGGCCCTTGTTTTTTGAGGCTATGGAATCTGTATGCGTGTAAACGGCGTGATTGTCGCAGCAGGTAAAGGAAAAAGAATGGGCGGGAAGGTTTCCAAACCGTTGCTGCCTCTCTGCGGGCGGGCTGTTGTTCTTCATGCCTTGAGTCGCTTTGCGGCTTCCCAGGTGCGAAAGTTGGTCCTGGTAACACCAGAGCCGGACATATCCAAATATCAAGAATTGGTCCGGTCCGATTCCCAGCTAGGCGATCTGGAATTTGTTTTCCAGGCAGGGGGTCCAAGACGGCAGGATTCCGTGAGCCACGGATTGGAACGGTTGGACCCGGATTGCGAGGTCGTGATCATCCACGACGGTGTTCGCCCTTTTATCTCGCCCCAACTCATTGACCGCTGCGTAGAGGCTGCGTTCCGGGAAGGCGCGGTAGTGGTCGGAGTCCCGGTCCGGGATACGATCAAGGTCATATCCGCAGATCGTCAAGTAAAGGAAACTCCTCCGAGAGACTCTCTGTGGGAAATTCAAACTCCCCAGGCGTTTCGGACTGAAGTCATCCGCGAGGCTTTTCAAAAAGCGGTCCAAGGAGGCGCAGAGGCCACAGACGACGCCGTGCTGGTGGAGCGCTTGGGAAGAAGGGTTGCCCTGTTAGAAGGGCAGACAACGAACATCAAGATCACCGTGCCTGAGGATTTGGTGTTCGCCGAAGCGCTGCTGCGGGCCGGGCTGGTATCCTAGGTGGCGAGTCCTTCCCGACCAGTCGTTCTTCCCACGGTACAAGAATCGAATCCCCCTTTGCCTACTGCCTCACGCCTGTTGCCTAGTGCCTACTTTTTCCGCTTGACGGATAACCGAGAATTGGATTAAAAAGGCTCCAAATATTGAACCCTTAGCTTTGATGGGGTCATTCGACCCGGTCACATCTGATTCGTACTCCATTAACCTGAACTGGGTCTCCCCAGCCGGGCTTTTTGTCTTCGTGGCTCGTAGACTCAGATGATTGACATGTGGAGCCAAGCGCAGAGTTGCTTCCCTGTAACCTTCGGATGATGGTTTATTGTGCCGACAATCAGCGTATTTTTTGGTATTATTATTCGCATGTTCTACAGGGACCACAGCCCTCCGCATTTCCATGCGGAGTATCAGGGGCAAAATGCTACTTTCGATTTCGATGGTAAGCTGCTTGAGGGTGAGATGGAATCCCGCACCGCCAAGGGACTTATCAGGAAGTGGGCACGGATGCATAAAGCGGAGCTAAACAAGAATTGGGAGAATATGCGGGAGAAGAAGGGATTCATGAGAATTGAGCCCCTCAGATAGGAGGCTGGATGCTGCCGTCAGTAACAAAGGCAAAATACGTCAGAGACTACCTCATTGAGGTAAAATTCAACGATGGTACAAAAAAGATTATCGATTTCGAAGGCTGGCTTAGTGGCCCAGTTTTCAAGCCGTTGCGGAACAAGGATTACTTCAGGAAGTTTTTTATAGATGGACCGACCATCGCCTGGCCCAATGGCGCCGACATCGCGCCCGAAACGTTATACGAAGCGCCGGCAGTCGAGGTTGGACCGAACCAGAAAATACGGCGCACGGCTTGATACCTCTTTCCGTTGAGCTATATGGCGTACAACGCGAAAAAGACCGAGCACGCGGGACCCAAGAAAGGTAGCGGGGCGTTCTATGGCCGCAAGGCGGAGGCGAAGAAGGCGAGCAATCGCCGCCGCCGCGAAGATGACAGACGGGCTGCATTGAGAGATGGCGCATCTCAAGCGTAAACGGCCAAAATCGACCGCGGAGTTAAGAAAGT
>JACPSE010000153.1 GCA_016193465.1 Deltaproteobacteria bacterium | reverse complement strand
TGTTTTTTCCCAATCCAAAAATGACCTAGGCCTTTCCCTTAACCACCTTGAAATCTTCTTTTCTCGGCCAAATATGAAAGCCATTTTCTCCCTCAACTCCCTTCCCCCCACCGAATTTACACACAGACTGATACATCACCCCCTTTTTTTGCCTGTTGCCTTCTTGCTGAATTTGCCTTATTTTACGCAGCAATAGCTTCGGCTGGGTCACTCGATCCCGTCACATCTTTGATCCCACATCATCGCCCGGACTGGCGCTCTTCTGAGCCGGGATTCTTTGTTTGGAGTGAGTCAGCTAGGAACGCGACGTTGATTATCAACAAAAGATTTGACCCCTTAGCAGACCCCTTGGCCTTTGGCCAGGTCAAGCCTTTTTGACCGGTCTGAAAACAGGCTTTTCAGGCCGGGCCTCCGTTTTATAAATCGCTTTCCAGGATTTCCAGGCCGTTGAACCGGTCGATGAGAAAGAGCAATCCGTCGTCGCGGTGGAAGATGTCGTTACTCTGGACTGTCTTCTGTCCCTTGCCAGGGAGAGGAACGTAATAACCGACTTCTCTCGGTAAATAGGGGTTCGAGATGTCAATGGCCCGCAGGCCGCCGGCGAACCAGGTAACATAGAGGGTGTTGCCGCGGACCTGCTCGGCGGGCTGATGCGCGCCAAAGCGGTTACCTGGGACTGACTTGCCGCCATCCGGAAGTAAAAAGGTTGAGATGGGGATAGGCCGCGTTTCTTCAGTAATGTCCACTACCCAAAAAAAGGCCTGGGGTTTCGGCGAGAGCTTATCTGCCTCTTCGTCTGTCACCACCAGAATGTCCCGATCCATGATCTTCCATGGTATTGGCAGTGTCGTGTGGGTGGGAGCGGGATAAGGAGGGCTCCAGTCCAGGTGGCTCACCATCTTGGGCCGGCTCATGTCCGAGATGTCCAGGATCACCAGCCCGCCGTGCCAGTAGCTAACGTAGAGACGGTTGCCCCTTCTTATCGGGTGGTGGCAGCGGTGCGCGGTTCTCTGCCATGTGGGAGTTTCACCCCCTGCGACCCATTGTCCGGGCAGCCACCAGCGTCCTACCTCCTCCGGCCTAGCCGGATCTTTGAGGTCCAGGATCATCACGATGTTGCCCACGTATCCCTCCATGGTCGGAGAGAGGTAGGCGTATCTGCCGTCGAAGGTGAAGCGGTGGACGCCCTTTCCCGCAGCCTTAAAGAAGGCGATCTCGCGCGGTTTGGCCTTGTTGGAAATGTCAAAAATCTTGAGCCCCCCCTGCGCTTCTTTGTTATCCCCGTATCTCTCGTAGTTGACCAACATTACATCCCCAGCGATTCTGACTTTATGCGAGTGGATTTCCTCCGGCACCTCGAGCTGGCTGACAAGCTTGGGATGTTTGGGGTCGCGCACATTGATGATCGAGGTTCCGTAGGGAGGGTCCATGTGGCCCACATAGGCATAAGCACGCTGCACCGCGACTAAACCGCCGCCCGGCAGGTCCATTCTGCCCACCTGTTTGATCTTCTTTCTCGCGCCGAAATTTATTTTGTTGCTCGCCCTCATAAGCGCTCCTTCGCTTGCCGGATCATTTTCACTGCCTCATCTAAAGAATCGCGCTCTTTTGAATGTCGCTGTCGTTCAAGCCCATCGATCTCTGCTTCATTTTTCATAAGCGCGAGCGGGTCGAGGCCTCAGGGAACGCGCCTTCGGCTGCGGCCGATAGTCCTGTGGTTTAACCGAATCTTCCCAGTCGGACGTCCGCAGCCTCGTTCGCGCTCCCCTCGGCCTCTCCTCTGAGAGCGAGGGAGGTTGCTGAGCAAGCCCAAAGCATCGAACGTAAACGGTTCAAAGAACCCACTGGCCTATTGCTTTGGGCGTGTGAAGCAGCTTCCCGAGCGACCCTATTGCTTTCGGGGAGCGAACTAGGTCCCCTCGCGACCCTTTAGAAGTTCAAGCCGAAAAACTTCTTGGCGTTGTCCAGGAGTATCTTTTGCCTAACCTCCGGCTTTATGTTGAGCTGCTGAAACTCTTCCATCCACCGCTCCACGCCGATCGCCGGCCAGTCGGAGCCGAACATCACCTTGTCCTGCAGCAGCGTATTTACGTTATGAGCCAGCTCGGCGGGAAAGTACTTTGGCGCCCAACCCGAGAGATCGATGTGGTAGTTGCTCTTGTGCCGGCAGATGGCGAGGCTTTCAGCGGTCCAGGGCCAGGTTGGATGCGCCGAAATAATTTTTAGCTCCGGGAAATCGGCCGCCACGTCGTCCAGGAGGATCGGCTGGCTATACTTGAGCTTCGTGCCCATGCCCCCTGGGGTGCCGGCGCCGGCAGCAGCCATGCCGCCGTGGAACAGAATCGGCAGCCCGAGCTTCTGGCATTCCTCCCAGAGCGGGTAGAAGCGGGTGTCGTTGGGAAAGAAGTGCTGGCGGGCCGGGTTGAGCTCGCCGATGCCGGTAAGTCCCAGCTCTTCCTTGCAGCGGCGAATCTCCTTCAAAGCCAGCTTTCCTGTCCATGGGTCGATGGCGCCGAAGCCCAAGAAAATATCAGGGTACTTACGCACGTATTCAGCGACGTGATCGTTGGGCACGGGGGTGAGGCCAGTTACGGTCTCGTCCCTGGTGTTCATGATCACAGCCATCATCTTGCGCTGACGGTATTGGTCGGCCAGCTCATCCATAGAGACGGGTTTGCGTTCCCTGCCAAAGTAAGCCGCCATTTGCTGGACCCGCGGGCCCTTGGCTTTCAGCGTTAGCTCGTCGCAAAGGTGAATGTGTACGTCAATAGCAATGACTTCCATAGGTAGTACCTCCTTAAATTTTTTGCCGGTTTAAGCCGTTTTTCCAAGTGTGAGGGAGAATCCAGGTTTTTGCACCTGGATCTGGCCGTAGTCTTTGCGCTTGGCCAGCTCCTCGATCAGCATCACTAAGGGATGCCTGGCGCTGAGATATTCCTTCGGCGGACCCGCGGCGCGCATAGTCTCAATCTCTTCTTTGCGCAGCAGCCACCGTAGCAGCATCTCGTCGTCGGAGATCCCCGGCCCTCCTATTTTGCGGCGCACTTCCTCAATGGAAGGCTCGGGCGGCTCCCACCTGGCCAGCTCCCTGGCGCGGGGTCCGCTGAGGATCTTGTCCTTGACGTTGGGCTCCATGGTGTTGCTTCCTTCTTTGCCCCAAAGCCCGAGCGCGTATTGAATTGTCTGATCCGTCACCTCCTTGTAGCGCTCTCCAACGATGACGTTGATCGCGGCCTGGCTGCCGACGAACTGGGAGAGGGGAGTGACCATAATGGGATAACCGAATTCGGCCCGGACGCGGCCCGCCTCTTCGAGCGCCTCTCCTACCTTGTCCTCCTTGCCCACCTTGCGGAGCTGGTGGCGAAGATTAGAGACCATCCCTCCGGGCACCTGGTGCAGATATTGGGCGTAATCGTACTCCACCGGCGCGCCAATGGGGAAGCCCTCCCTTTTGGCGATGAAGGTGAAGTGCTCCGATACGGGCTTGAGTAGTTCTTCGTCAATAGCGGGCGTGTAGCCCAAGGCCCGCGCGTTCTTGGCCACGTTAAACAGCGAAGGGTTGGAAGAGGCTTCGGCCAGCGGCGGTATGGCGGTGTTCACCGTCTTGATTCCGAGCCTCACCGCTTCAAGAGCGCACAACGAGCCAAGGCCGGTCGTGCAGTGGGTGTGAAGCTCAACCGGGATGCCTTTACTATTTTGGAAGATCAAAGGGACGAGCGCCCGGGTGCGCTCCGGCGTCAACAGACCTCCCGGGTCTTTCAGGCAGAGGCGGTAAAGGGGCAGCGACGCCGCCTGACGCGTCCTTTGCGCGAAATACTCGTCGGTGTGCTTGGGGGAGACCGAATAGATGATGTTCACTATAGGATCCATGCCGGCATCGCGGGCGCACTGGACCTTGCGCTGCCAGCTTGAAAAATCGTTCCACTCGTCCGAGATGCGCGCCTGTCTCATCCCGTTCGCTGCCATGCGCTCGATAAAGAGCCGGTAGACAGAATGCGGCGTGATCTCAAAGGTGTTAACCCTGCCGGCGATGAGCCGGAGCGGGGTCTTGGTGATCCGTTGGGCTATGAGCCGGACGCGCTCCCAGGGATCCTCTTTGAGCTCCCGGACGCACTTTTTGAGGTGGGAGCTGGAAATAAGCTCGATCGCTTCGAATCCCGCATCATCGATGCGCTTCGCCACCGGGAGCATCATGCCGGTGGTCATATTTTCAGCCCAGAGGCTCTGATGGCCGTCGCGCAGCGTGGTATCGACAAAGCTGACTTCGCTCATGGAGACGCCTCCTGCTTACATCCTCAATTGGCCCTGAGCTCGAGAGAGGGCAAACTGGCCACCATCCCTTCCAGCCACTTCGTGTTCACCTTCCCCTTGACGTAATCGAGTTGGCATACCATCAGGTGCAGAAAGGGGATCGTGGTTTCAACGCCGGAGACCACGAAGCCCGCGAGCGCCTCCTGCATTCGCCCGACCGCTCGGATCCGATTCTCCCCGCGGACGATCAGTTTAGCCAGCAGCGAATCATAGAAAGGGGGGACCGAGTAACCCATGTAGCCGTGGCTGTCCACGCGTATATCAGTTCCGCAGCTGGGATGCCACCAGGTGATCCGCCCGGGCGATGGCCGAAAACCGTCTTTTGCCGACTCTGCGGTGATTCGACATTCGATGGCGTGTCCGCTGAATTTCACCTCTGCCTGAGAGAGACTGAGCCGCTGGCCGTCGGCGATCCGGATCTGTTCCTTCACCAGGTCTGTCCCGGTGATCGCCTCGGTGACCGGATGCTCGACCTGGATGCGCGTGTTCATCTCGAGGAAATGGAACTCTTCGCTGTCCTGATCCACAATAAACTCGACGGTCCCGGCATTTTCGTACTTGATATTCTTGGCGATAATGACCGCGGCGCTGCGGATCTCCTCCCTGAGGGAATCGGAAATCGAATAGGCCGGCGCCTCTTCGATCACCTTTTGATGGCGCCGCTGGAGCGAGCAGTCACGCTCGCCGACGTGGATGACATTGCCGAAGCGGTCCCCGAGGAGCTGGACTTCGATGTGTCTTGCGTTCGGAATATAGCGCTCGATGTAGAGCGTTTCATCGCCGAATGCCGCGCGCGCCTCCGCGGCCGCCGTCTCAAAGGCCCCTTGGAGCTCCGCTCTCTCTCTCACGATCTTGATACCGCGCCCGCCGCCGCCCGCGGCGGCCTTCAGCAGGAGCGGAAAGCCTACCTCTTGTGCGACCGGCGCGGCCTCTTTGGAGTTGCTGACCTTCTCGGAGCCAGGAATAAGCGGGATGCCGTAGCTGCGGGCAAGACCGCGGGCTAGGAGCTTATTACCCATCTGACGGATGCTCTCCGCGCTCGGGCCGATGAACTTTAGCTTCTCCTCAGCGCATGCTTCGGCCAGCTCCGGTCTCTCGGCAAGAAAGCCGTATCCCGGGTGAACGGCATCGCAGCCGGTCCCCAACGCTGCGGCGATGATTGCCTCCACTTTGAG
The DNA here is from genome assembly GCA_016193465.1 of Deltaproteobacteria bacterium. Lineage (GTDB taxonomy): Bacteria > Desulfobacterota > Binatia > UBA9968 > UBA9968 > UBA9968. The sequence continues at coordinate 57,252 of JACPSE010000153.1, read as the reverse complement.
GTAGCTCTCCGTCGCCCGCGCCGGACCGATGCAGACGACGCGGTCGGACATCTTAGCTGGCAGGCTTTCCCTATCCGCTTCTGAGACCGCGAGAACCGACTCTATGCCCAAAGCTCGACATGCCTTGATGACACGCAGCGCGATCTCGCCTCGGTTGGCTACCAGGACGCGCGAGATGCCCATCCTGTTTTTATCCTTTACCTTCTGGTTTTACGAGGAATAGCGTCTGGCCGTACTCAACGAACTGGCCGCCTTGGACGCAGATCTCGGCGACAACCCCGCGCACTCCGGACTTGACGGCATTGAAGACCTTCATCACCTCGATAAGCCCTACGGTGGTATCCTCGTCGATGCGGCTCCCTACCTTGACGAACGGAGGCGCGCCCGGCTCTGGAGTGATGTAAAACGTTCCCACCATCGGGGCGTTGACGGGCACGGTCCCTTCGCGAATAGCCGGGGCTTGCGGTTTTGCTTCAGCGGCTACCTGTGCGTTGCCCTCCCCGCCGCTGGCTTTAGGCGCAGGCGCGCTTGAAGCCGCAAGCGTGGCGGAGCCCATGTACCCCCCTTTGCTGACAACCAGCTTTAGGTCCCCCATTTGCAATTGAAGAAAGTCGAAGCCCGATTTTTCAATGAGATTTAGTATTTCGAGCACATCATCTTCAGTCAAATCCATAACTCTCCCGTTATTTTTCTAAACCAATCGCCGTGGCGTCGCTCAAGTCGTTACTTATAAGATGCGCTCCGGAACGTCAAGAATCCCCAGCCCGGTGCAAAAAGCGCCTCTGCCTGGTTGTGTTCGACCCTTCGACGCAGGCCACGGCCTCTGGCCGTGGGCCCTTGCTCAGGGTCGTCCTGAGCAAGCGAAGCGAGTCGAAGGACGACGTCGTGGAGGCACGGGCTCTGCCCGTGGGGCTCCACCGTACCCCGCAGGGCTGCCCGTCTGCAGCTTGCGGCTTGAGTGGCCATGCGATGTGGGCTAATATAGCTATACTGATAGCTATAAACGGGAGGGCCTTATATGAAGACAGTGCAAATGACCCTGGACGAAAGCCTTGTAAAGGCCGTGGACAGCGCCGCTAAGAAGTTAAGGACGACGCGGTCCGCCTTTGCCAGGGAAGCCTTGCGTTCGGCCCTAAGAGCAGTCCGCATGAGAGAATTGGAGTCCAAGCATCGCGAAGGCTACAGGCGCAAGCCGGTCAAACGCGGCGAGTTCAGCGACTGGGAGTCGGAACAGGTCTGGGGTGATTGATGAAACGAGGCGAGGTCAGATGGTATCTGTTTTCGCGGCCTGACAAGAAACGACCGGTTCTGATTCTAACCAGAGATTCGGCGCTGGAATTTCTGGGAGAGGTGACCGTTGCCCCGATCACGTCAACCATCCGGGATATCCCTTCCGAGGTGCTGCTGACCAAGGCAGACGGCATGCCCAGGGACTGCGCTGTCAATCTTGACCATCTCCAAACCGTTTCAAAGGGAAAAATCGGCCCGCTCATCACCACCTTGAGCGCCGCGAAGATGCAACAGGTGCGACCGAGCCTGCTCTTCGCTCTGGGATTCTAGACGCAGGACCTGGTCGGAGCGTTGGGGTCTACCACGACAATCTAAACAATCTTCCTTAATCTCGCCTTGTCCTCTGCGAATATAGGTTCTTAACGCTTCGGACTGATTTGTGACCTTCCGTATCTCGCGGCTCTTTCTTTGCGGAGTTTTTCAGGCTGTCCCTATCTGATTTTTAATCCCTTTCTTTCTTTTTCTTGCACCACTTTCCGCCCTTCCGCTGCATACCATTCGATCTGGCGGAACAGGCCGGTCAAGATGCGGACATCTTTTTCTTCCAGACCTGCCCGGCCCAAGATACGGCGCAGCGCCAACAATATGTGTTCGGGATTCTGCGGATCTAAAAAGCCGATTTTAAGCAAGGAGCGTCTCATCCTGTCGAAGAGTCGCTCAACGCTTTCGGCCGGCGCGCGGGAAATCAGTTCCCGCGGGACCTTTTTCTGCGCCGCGAGGAAAATCTCGTAGAGGCAAATCACCACAGCCTGGGCGACATTCAGAGAAGAATAGTCCGAATGGGTGGGGATCGTAATGAGCTGCTGGCAGTACTTAAGGTCCCGGTTACTAAGTCCGTGGTCCTCCGGTCCGAAGACGAGCGCGCACTTTGCGCGGCGCGCTGCGGATAGGATGCGCTGCGCCACTTCGCGCGGCGACCGGCTATGGCTGCGGTAGAGCCCGCTGCGGCAGGTGGTCCCGACCACCAGACCGCAATCGGCTACCGCCTGGCGCAGGGTATCAAAGCGGCGGGCCTCTTCAAGTATCTCCTTGGCGCGGACCGCCATCGCCCTGGCCCAAAAACTTTTCGTTCGGGCGGGGCCGACGATGGCCAGGTCTTTAAGCCCCATATTCTTCATCGCCCTGGCGACCGAGCCGATATTGCCCGATCCCTTGGGCTCAACCAGAACGACGCGAATGTTTTCCAACATAAAGAAGCCGTGAGGCGAGAGCCGAGAGGCGTGAGTTTCCTCCCGCCTACCGCCTTCTTCTGTTGCCTGGTGCCTCATGCCTCTCGCCTATTTTGCAAACGGGCAAAATTTATTTTTCAAAATAACCTCACGGTTTTTCTTATCGAATTCCGTCCGATAGTCGAAATTCTCATGCATGATCGAGGTCGTGTCCTGGTTGTGTTCGGCGCCGAAGATATGTCCCAGCTCGTGGATCAGCGCCACGACATCCAACTCCAACTCCGCAGTGGGTCCACGGTAACGAAACCGGGTCGACACAGAACTGACGAGATAATTACCCAGTCCCTCCTGGCAGTTCCCGATGCGGTCGACCCGGGCCTTGCCGCCAAAGTAAACATTCACCCTCTCTCCGGTAAAAGCGACGATCAGATCATAGCTCCCCTCGGCATCTCTCAGAGGGACCTCCGCTTTGAGACGGCTCATGAGAGTTGGGGTGGACGGAATCCTGTCCTTGAGCGGCCAGGGAGCGATTTTTTGTGTCGCCAGGCGAATACCAAACTCTCCTTCGAGATAGTCGGAGGCTGCCTCGACCAATCCGCGCACCTCTTCGGCCCAGCGCGGGTTGTCCTCCCTGAGCCTCGGATCTGCCAGGACTTTCACTCGCACGATCCTTTGCGGGGCTCCAGATTCAATGAGCGAGCAGGAAGATAGCGGCAGAAGGCTAATAAGGATGGAGCAGGTTATCTGTCGGCGCGTAATCATCGGTAAGAACCGGAACATCGTCAGGCAGCTTGGCGTCGTGGTAGGAGGCCTGAATATTTTTCAAAGGATTGGGAAAGAGGTCACGGCCCAGAGAGGCGGCCCGCTTCGTGATCTCGCTGATGCCGAGCCTCTGTTTTTCTTTGGTGGCAATGACGATGACGTTCTGGATCGCGTCCAGGCTCCCGCTGCTCGTTCCCAGGGTGGGAAAGAGGTAGATCTGCGGAAAAATTTCACGCAGCGTTTTGACCACCGAGCGGGTGATCTTCCCTCCGGGACCGGCGACGGCCCCGATGATATTCGCCACTACGATGCCATTCGGCGCGAGTTTCTGGTGTGCGATCCGAAAGAACTCGCGTGTGGTAAGGTGAAAAGGGATGGCGGCGGTGTAGTAGGCGTCCAGCAGAATCAGATCATAGCGCTGCGACGTGCGCGTGAGAAAGAGTCTCCCATCTTGGGCATGCACGCGGAGATTTCTTCCCTCCTTCAAGGAGAAAAATTTCTTTGCCACCTGGATGACCTCAGGGTCGATCTCGGCAACATCGATCTCTAAAGAGGGAAACTCCTTGCTGTATTTCTTCGGGATCGAGCCGCCTCCCAGACCGATGACCAGCGCCTTTTTTGCATCCGGCCGGAAGGCCAGGCCCAGGGAGGTGTAGCGCGAGTAGAGCAGGCGTAGCGTCGTGGGGTCGTCGAGATTCATGGCGCTCTGAAGTGTCCGGTCAAAATAGAGGTAGCGGGCCTCCTCATCCTCTTCGACGCGGATGTGGTGGTAGAAGGAGTCCTTCTCCAAGAGAATCTTTACCCTCGCCCAGAGAGGAGGGGCAAGGATCGTGAAGGTCACGGCCAAAAGGAAAAGAGTCGCTGCGGTCTCTGCAACCGCGGCGGTCTTATCGACTTTATCAAGGCAAAACCGCGCCAGCGGCCACAGGAGTAGCGCAAGGAGCACGAGCGTCATCCCAAGAGAGTGAATGATGTTGCTCACGCCGATGGCGGGGATGAGATAGAAGGCGGTAAGCAGGGTGCCGAAGATGCTGCCACAGGTGGACAGCGCGTAGAGGGCGCCGGCGGTGCTTCCGACCGTGGAGAGGGTCGTGGCGGCAAGGCGGATCGCGTAGGGCGAGATGGTCCCCAGAAAGATTCCCGGGAGGAGGAAGAAGATTGTGCTGGCGATCAAGGGGTTGAGCCGGCTGCCGAAATCGGCTTCGGCAATCGACTGGTTGATCGAAGGGTAGACAAAGGGAAGAAAAAAAATCAGCACGCCCGGGATGAGCAGCAGGACTAACAGCCGCGCAAACGAAGGGCTACGCTCGGAGAGCCATCCACCCCAGTAGTAGCCAAGGCTTAAAGCGGCGAGGACAACGGAGATCAGGCTCCCCCAGACAAAAATAGAATTGCCAAAGTGAGGGGCGAGGACCCTACTCCCGACGATTTCCAAAGCCATAAGGACCGCGCCGCTGATAAAAACGACGATATTCAGCAAGAGACGAGCCATCTTTAATTCCCCCAGCCTCCGTCCTCTTCTTCGTCCACGAGGTTTACCGGCTCCAGCAGCTCTTCGGGGATTCCCTCGATGAACTGAGAGGGGCGGGAGAGGACGGTGCGCAAGCCGCGATCGAAGATCTTGATCGGATAGGAGATATAGAGATTTTCCTTGGCGCGCGTGGTCGCCACATAAAGGAGTCTTCTCTCTTCCTCTAGCTCCTCCTCGGTGTTGATGTTGTAATAGGAGGGGAATCTCCCCTCTAAGGCCCAGATGATGAAGACCGAGTGCCACTCCAGTCCCTTGGCGGAGTGGATAGTGGAGAGCACCAGCGGACCTTCGTCCGGGTCCACCGCCAGGACCCCATCGACGCTGTCCGTAGGCGGCTCCAGCGCCATATCGCTCAGCAGGCGCTCCAGGCTTCGATAGCGCTCGGTCATGCCTTGAAAATGCTCCATGTCTTTAAGCCGCTTGGGATAGTCATCAGGATATTTCCGCTTGAGAATGGGGACGTAGTACTGCATAAGGTACTGCGCCTTTTCCGCTGGCCGCTCCCCCTCGCCGCACGCCTCCAAAACCTGGGCCAGCGTTCTCAAGCCATGCGCGACCTTACCCTTGGCCTCGAACGAACGCAACCTCTCTGCCGGGTTCGTCCCGCCGAGCAGCCACCGGGTGATCTTGTGGCTTTGCTGTGGTCCCACCCCTTCCCGGGGCAGCAGGACCCGGCTCCAGGAGATGGCATCCTGCGGGTTGGAGAGGATCCTCAAATGGGCGAGGAGGTCTTTGACGTGGGCGCTCTCCATAAACTGGAAACCGCCGCGCTTCACGAAGGGGATGTTGTGGCGCGCGAGCTCGATTTCGAGATCGAAAGAATGAAAGCTCGAGCGGAAGAGAACGGCGATATCCCAGAGCGGCACGCCTTCTTCTCTTAGCTCCAGCACTTTCTGGCAGACAAAGCGGGACTGCGCCTGCTCGCTTTCCGCCTGAACGAGAAGCGGGGTGTCGCCGTCTTTCTTACGGGTGAACAGGTTCTTCTCGTATCTCTCTCTGGCCCGGCGGATGATCTCGTTGGTAAAGCTCAGGATCGGCTGGGTGCTCCGGTAGTTTTCCTCGAGGGAGATGAGCCTGGCGCCGGGAAACTCTTTGGGAAAGTCCATGATGTTGCGGAAATTGGCGCCGCGAAAGGAATAGATGCTTTGGGCGTCGTCGCCGACGACCATGACGTTGTCGTGGGTCGCGGCTAGAAGACGGATGATCTCCGCCTGAAGGCGGTTGGTATCCTGGAATTCGTCCACCATGATGAAGTGGTAGGTATCGGAAAGCCGGCGGCGGATCTCCTCGTTGTCGGCGAGAAGCTCCCTGAGCCTGGTCAGGAGATCGTCGTAATCGAGCAGGGCCTTGCCCTTTTTGTATTCGACGTAGCGTTGGTAAAGCTGGAGCAGATCTTCGAGCCACTCGTAGAGATGAGGATAGTCCCTCTCGATGAGATCCGGGATGGTCCACTGCTTATTGAGCGCCATGCTGTAGATTTCAGCCACGGTCTGCTTGCGCGGAAAGCGCTTTTCTTTGGTGTTGAGCCCCATCTCCGCGCGCAAGAGCTGGATCACGTCTTCGCTATCCGGCCGATCCATGATGGTGAAGGCCGGGGAGAGCTCCAACTTGCGTCCGTGCTGGCGCAGGATGATGTTGGCGAAGGAGTGGAAGGTGCCGCCGGATACCCTGGCGCAGCGGCTGTCGATCAGCAAGCTCGCGCGGCGAAGCATCTCCTCGGCGGCCCGGCGGGTAAAGGTGAGGAGCAGAATCGAGCGCGGGTCGACGCCGATATCCACCAGGTGGGCCACGCGGAAGACCAGGGTGCGGGTCTTGCCGGTGCCGGCGCCGGCGATGACCAGGAGCGGCCCTTCGGTCGCGGTTACCGCCTCATACTGGGCCTCGTTCAATTCCTTTCGGTAATCGATCCCCGAAAGGCTGCGCTCAGGCAGGCTGTTTCTCTTTAAAAAATATTTGCGCGCCAACTAGAAATCCCCGCTTGCAACCTAACGTACTAATTTTTTTTGGAGTGAGCAAGGGATCTTTCCGTTTGACGGTTGCTGGTTGCTTTGGATTACTGTTAAAGGAGATGGAGTTAGAGTCAAGGCTGGTAAAAATGGGTATTCCCATTATATATACGCCGGGCATGAAAAAACGGCTGACACGCCGGGCGCTGGCCATGTTGGAGATGGCTCTGCGGCAGTTTCCGGAATTGGCCGGGAAAGGCATTACCGTCGGATATACTAAGGCGCACCTCGGCAGCGCGGTGCTGCCGCGGCGTCCCACGGCGGATCCGAAATTGACGATCCGATTGAAAGTCCGCAAACTAACCTACAATACCATCGGCCATGAACTGACCCATTTGCTGCAGGGTCTCTCAAGACAATCGGCGCTCATAACCCGGATTCCCGGAGGCGAAAAACAGTGTGATGTCTGGACGCTTGCGCGCAGCAGCCTGTTTTGCGATGACGCGCCGAGTTACTTGAGGCTGCCGCGCGCCGTCAGGGAAAAATGGCCGCAGTATGCTCATTTAGTGCGTTCTCTCTGCATTTCGGCAATAGAGAAACGCAAAAGCTACCGCTTTTATCTCCGCTGGCTCGAAGCCGAGATAAAAGAGCTCACCCGCCGCCCCTTGAGAAAAAGCAGGGAGATAAAGCAGTTGGCCCTGCCATTGGATGGCTAGGCTTTACTGCCTCTTTACGGCTGTCAGCCGGTAAACTAGAATGGGACGGCCTTGTGAAATTACCAGTTGATCTAGAGGAGGGCAAATATGAAATCACAGCTTAAAGTTACGGGCATCGACCATGTCGTGCTTCACGTTAAGGACCTGGCTCGGTCCAAGAAATTCTATGTGGAACTTTTAGGGATGGAGGTGGAGCATGAGTATTCCTGGGGCGCCTTCCTCTGTTGTGGCAAGCAAATGGTCGCGCTCTTTAAGGTGCAAAAGGGTGACAAGATTCACGGCGGGAGCGAGATGAACCACATGGCCCTGCGTTTAAAATCCGGGGAGTACGAGAAAGTCAAGGCCGTGTTAGAGGAGGCAGGATGTGAGGTCACCGGCCGCAGGGGCGATCCCCGCTGCATCTATTTCTTCGACCCCGACGGCCACCGCCTCCAGCTTCTGACGCCGGAGGAGCGGTAAGAAAAACAGATACTGGAGCGCCGTAAGTCCTTCGCGTTGTCGCGCCGCCATTGAAGGGCGTTGTTAAACGGGCTGACATTTTGTAGGCTGGTTGCTGAAAAAGAGGAGGGTCGGGAAATATGACGGAGAAGGCTACTTTTGGAGCTGGCTGTTTTTGGGGAGTGGAGGCGGCGTTTCGTAAGGTCAAAGGAGTTGTCTCGACGGCTGTCGGCTACTCCGGCGGCTCCTTTAGAGAGCCGACTTATGAAGATGTGTGCACGGATCAGACCGGCCACGCTGAGGTGGTGGAGGTGGGTTATGATCCGTCCCAGGTCTCTTACGAGGAGCTGCTCGAGGTGTTTTGGTCCACCCATGACCCGACGACACTCAACCGGCAGGGGCCGGACATCGGCACGCAGTACCGCTCGGTGATTTTTTACCACACTCCCGAGCAGAAGGCCGTAGCCGAGGCATCAAAAGAGCGGCTCCGGGGAAGCGGCCGCTATAAGAGGCCGGTCGTAACGGAGATCCAGCCGGTGGCGGAGTTCTACCGCGCCGAAGAGTACCATCAGCAGTACTTCGAAAAGCGCGGTCATTCCGCCCACAAGTTTTGGTGAGAGCGCAGTCTCATGGGGCCGTCCCGTTTTTTAATTCCTCAGTTTATTGCTCTTCTGTTGTTTGCCGGCAGCACCCTTGCTCAGCAGGAGAAGGAGCAATCCGCCACGCGCCTCTCTTTGCCCGAACCGGCCGCCTCCACGGAAGTTGCCTCTCCACAGCTCGGCGCCGATCTCATCAAGACGCTGACGGCTTACCGAGTAAGTCTTGAGAAGCTGTTGCAGATCTACCAGCAGGAGTTCAAAAAAAAGGTCGGAGTAGTTCAGGAGCGTAGAGATCTGTACGAGAAGGGGTATGTCTCACGATTAGAGCTTGATCAGAGCCAGCGGGAGCTTGCCGGGGCGGAGGCCAAGGTGAGAGAGGTGGAGCAGAAGATCGCGGAAACGAAAACCGCGATCACTGAGACCACGATCTTCGAAGAGCTTCTCAGGCTTCCGCCCTTAAGGGCCGGAGAATACACGGAAAGGGGGGGGTTGATTCGTTATAACGGAAAAGCCCCTTGGTCTGTTGCTGACACCGGCAAGATTCAAAAATTTTTTGCTAAAAAGTTCGGTCGCGTGCTGCCGATCAGCGCTTTGGGCCAAACCCCATTTCATGACCGAATGAAATTTGATCATCGTGATGCCGTGGACGTAGCGCTGCATCCGGACAGCTCAGAGGGCAGGGCGCTCATGGCCCACCTGCGCCAGGCGGGCATCCCTTATATGGCCTTTCGCAATGGGGTGCCGGGGTCTGCCAGCGGGGCCCACATTCACATCGGCAGGCCGTCTCTCAGATTCAATTCGCAATGAGCGAAGAGGTCTCGCCTGCGCTGACTTCTTCCACAAGCCTTTCGACTCGCCGAAACTCGGACTGCTCCAGAGGTATGGATTTTTCCGCCTTGGCCGAGAGAAACAGGAAGACAACTTCCTTGACCTTCTTGCGCGTAATTCTCTCAAGCGCCATCGCATAGACGAGCCCCTGCGTGGCGTAAAGGCGCGTCCTCTCTTCCAGCTCCTGGCCCATGACCCGGTCGGTCTTGAAATCTACGATGACGAGCTCTTCTCCTTCCTCGAAGACCAGATCGACAAAGCCTTCTATCAGCGTCCCGTTTTGGACGTACACGAAGGGAAGCTCGCGCCAGAGGCCCTCAGCGCGCGCGGCCCGCTGGAGCAGATCAGACTTAAGCCCCCAGGTGATGATCTCGACTCCTTTCAGGGCTTCGTCATCTCTTAAGCCGTATTTCTTTCCCAGGGCCAAGGCGACGGTTGCCAGACCTTCGGGATTGCTGAGATCGATCCGACAAAGGAGTTCGTGGACGAAACTGCCGAAGAGGGCGCCTCTGCCTTTCCCTAGGCCCTGGACTGCGGCGGCTTCCTTCTCCGGCGTGGCAACCGCGCTCGCGGTGAGGATTCGCGCCCCCTTTTTCCCGCCCTTTCGCAGCTCTTCTATCTCCCTCTGCCAGGTATAAAACCGGTCGAGAGATCGGGGATCGCCCCTCCTTTTTTTGGCTGCCACGCTGATCCGAAAGGGCCTGAGCTCCTTTTTCTCCACGTTGAGCTTGCGCGAGTCGTAGACCCGCACCGAAGGGCCGGCGTCTCCGTACGGATGGAGCTCTCTTCCCCAAGGGATCTCTCCTGAAAACTCTAGATCCTGCCACAGGGCTCCGAGAAAGCGTTTTTTTTCGCCTGTAACCAGCGGGATCACGAGATAATCGCGCGCGCGCGTGGTCGCCACATACAGCAGGCGACAGTCCTCCGCTTCCTCTCGCAGCTCTTCCTGCGCCGCCGCGGCCTCCCAGCCGCGGGTGGCTAGCTGGCTGCCCAGACGAATCTCCAGATGGCCTGCCTGACGATTGACGATCCCTTCTCCCATCCGGCTCCGGCCCTGATAGGCGGCGTCCCCTAAAATCACCAGCGGAAACTCCAGTCCCTTGGCCTTGTGGATGGTCATGAGGCGCGCCACATCCTCGGACTCTTCGGCCAGCGGCGATTCCCCTTCTTCGGCCTCGGCGCTCTCCATCTTGGTCAGAAACTGCACGAAGGAGCGCAGCGTCACAAGCCCCTGGCGGGCCAGGGAGTGCGCCATATCGACGACCTTAAGCAGGTTCGCCACCTTTTGATCTCCCTGCGGCTTAAGATAAAGAAAAGGCAGGATGCGGCTTGCCTCATAAAGCCTTAAGAGGAACAGCGGGACCGGCATCCGGTTTCTCAGCTCGTGGATCTCGCTGAGGAGCCGAAAGCTGTTTCGAATCGATTCGGGGGCAGAGCCGTCCGCCGTCCGGCTCTCGAGATAATCCAGCCCGTTGCCCGCGCGAGAGAAAAGGAAGAGATCTTCGTCGCTGACGGAGAAAAAAGGCGAGCGCAAGGCGGCGGTCAAAGCCGCTCTATCCTTTGGGTTGTTGATAGCGCTTAATACGGCGAGCAAAGCACCCATCTCCTGCCGGCTGTAGTACCTGCGGCCCCCGGCCACGCGGTACGGGATCTCAAAGTCGCGGAATTCCTCCTCGTAGACGTCCATCGCCGCTTTGGCGCGAAACAGGATGCCGACATCGCCGTAGCCGATTTTTCTCTTGCTTCCATCTCGCCGGTCCCAGACCGGCAGCCCCTCGGAGACGATTTTTCTAAGAAATGCCGCGATGGTGCGCGCCTCGGCCATGCGCAGCTCTCCCGCCGCGCCGCTGCCCGCCGGGATCTGGGGCGAAGAGGGGAGGAATATCACCGAGGCCTCGCCCTTATCCGGGAGGGACGGGGCAATGGGCCGATAGCGGGGCTGGTAGGAACCTTGTTCCGGGGGGCGGATGAGGGTCGAGAAAAGACTGTTCACCCAATCGACCACGCGGGGGCGGCTGCGGAAATTGAGCGTGAGATCGAGCACCTCTCCTTGCCGGGAGAGAATCTTTTCGGCCGCGTGATAAGTTTCGATGTCGGCGCGCCGAAAGCGGTAGATCGACTGTTTAGGATCGCCGACCAAAAACAGCTTTCCGGGCTTAAGCTCGACCTTGGTCCAGTCGCCCGCCTTCGGGGAACTCTCGGCCAGGAAAAAAACGATCTCGACCTGGAGCGGATCGGTGTCCTGGAATTCGTCCACCAGGATGTAGTCAAAGCGGCTTTGAAAATACCGCCGCACCTCCCGGTTATGCTTGAGCAGCTCGCGCGTGCGGTAGAGGAGATCGAAAAAGTCCAGGCAGCCCCTTTCCCGCTTGGCCGCTTCGTAGTGGCTCACGTAACCGTTGAGCCAGCGGAGCAGGGCGACCGCGAGGTTGTGGCTCATCGCCTGCACGATCTCTTCGTGGCCTTCGCGCAGCTCGGCGATCAGCCGCTTGACCTCTGCCAGGGCCTCCTTGGAAGTCCAGTTTTTTTGATTTCCCTCATTCGGTCTTAAGGCCAGGGAGCGAGCCAAGAGCCTGCGCAGCGCCGCCGGTTCCTTGAGCGCCCCGCAGCTCTCTTCTAGAGCCTCGATCTGGATCCATGCGCGGTCGCTCTGGCTTGCGCAGGCGCTCTGCAGCTCCTTGAGACGGGCGAGGCCCTTGGAGAGCTTGTCGAGAAACGGCTGTGGCCTTTCCTCGACCGGCTCAGGCGCCTTCGAGGCGTCGCGGTGGCGGATGAGAAATTTTCCCAGCCCGTAGAGCTCCTCGATGCGGATGCCCGCCTCCAGCGCCTCCGCGAGCACGCCGGTAGCTTGGTCCATCTCCCGCTCCAGCCATTGCTCCCAGCTCTGGTCCAGCAAGATATTGGCGGCGGTCTCGTCCAGGACCTCGAAGCCGGGGTCCACTCCGGCCTCGACGGGTCTCTCCCTGAGAAGCGTGGCGCAGAAGGAATGGATGGTCGAGATCTGCGCCCGTTCGATGTCGGCCAGGGCGTTGCGCACGCTGCTCCACCTCTCGCTGTCGAAATTGCGCAGCGCCTTTTCCAATTCTCCGCGCAGCCTCACCTTGAGCTCGCCCGCGGCCTTTTCGGTAAAGGTGATCGCTACGATCTTGTCCAGCGCGGTCTTCCCCGAAGCGATCGCTCCCATGGCGCGGGAGATCAGCACGGTGGTCTTGCCCGTTCCCGCGCCGGCGTCGACGATATAGCTTTGCCTGAGATCTCTTCCGGCTCGCTCGCGGATATCCTGATCGTCGCTGACCGCCATCTACGGGATCTCCTTAATACGCTCGAGAAAGGCTATGCGCGGATCCTGAATCTTCCTCTCGTAGAGGATCTCGGCGGCGTGGCCGCAGATCAAAGGAAAAGGGCAGGGACGGCAGGAGAGCGGTCGGGCGGGGTAGATCCCTTTTCGGATGCCCCCGACCAGGCCGCTGACGATCTTCTTAAGAGTCTTCAGCTTGCCTTGCCATCCACTCGTGGTAAAAACAAACCGCTTGTAGCCCGCCTTCTCGCTGACGTAAGCATAGGCCGCGCCGGTGAACTCGACCGCGCCCAGTTCTCGGCTTGCGGCATAGAGGTAGAGAGGAAGCTGCAATGCCTCGCCGCCGTTAAATTTCCCGTCCGTAACGGGCCTGGGCTGCCCGCTCTTGTAATCGATGATCCGGCCCCGCCGCCCATCCGGCGAGAGGTCGATTCGATCGATCCTTCCGCGCAAGGAAATGGCCCCTTTGCCGTTTAGCGGGAAGGGGCAGTGAAAGCTCCGCTCGAAGTAGGCGGGCACGAAGCCTTCCTTATCCTTCAACTCGCTGTTTAAGAACCCTAAGAGAGACTCCATGATCGCGCGCTTCTCCAACGACCAGAGAAGCGGGTAGCCGGTGGCCTTCTCCGCCTCGAAGGCCCGGAAGATTCCCTCGGCCACCTCGGTCAAGAGCGCTTCGAGATAGGCGCGCTCCTGCCCGGCCAGGGGAAGGCGCCCCTCTTCCTTCAGCCGGCTGAAAAAGGGAAAGAGGATGCGGTGCACCAGTTCGCCGCGCTCCACAGGGGCGAGGCCGGCCAGCCTCTCGGCCTCCTCCCACGGGGCGAGGCGCAGCAGCGATTGGAGAAAGAAGCGGTAGGGGCAGCGCGCGTAAGTCTCGAGGGCGGTCGGGGCAAAGGAGAGCTCCCTCTCCGCCAGATAGCGTTCGAGACCGGCGCGGCTTTTCGGGCTCGCAAGCAGGCCGTCGAATTCGGTGAAGCGCCGCTCTCCCCACCGCTTGGCCTCCGCCAGCAGCGAGCGAGAGAAAAAGGGGGAGAGGCGAGAGAGATAGTCGAGCGGGGCCAGCTCCCTTTCTTCCAGGGCCGCATCGGCCTGCCTGAGGTCATATTCCAGCGGCGTCAGCGCCTCCGAAGCGCTGCGGGGAAAAAGGCGGGAAAGCGGCACGCGCTCCAGCAGGCGCCACTCTTCGAAATCGCTGAAGTCGACTGCCTTTCCGGTGACCGCCTCCATCAGGCGGAGCAAAAAGAAAGACGGAATCCTCTCGCGGGCTGTGAAGGGCTCCAGGCGGGGGAAGGTGAAGAGAGCGCGCTCCTGGGCGCTCATAAGGGTCAGGGTAAAAAGCAGCCTCTCCTCGTCGAAGCCCCGTTCCTTTTGAGCCAATTCCTTTCTCAAAGTCTCGCTGAGGTATTGCCTTTCGCGGTCCAGAAGCACCGGGTCCTGGCGGTGCTTGAGCGGAAAGAGCCTCTCCACCATGCCGGGGACGATGACCCCCTTAAAGGGGATCCCTCGCGCCGACATGAGGTCGCCGATAAAGACCCCTTCTTTGCCGAAGGAGCCGACGGCCTCGCGCGCAGAGGTGAGCGCGGACTCAAGTCCTTGCGCGAAGCGTTCGAGGTCGATCTCCTCTTCGAGAGCATCGTAGGCGGCGAGCTTCTCGATCTCGTCGGCAATCTTCTGCAGCGCCTCCGACGGCGCAAAGAGCCTCTGAATAACGCCGTTCAACTTAAGCGCCATCTCGCTCCACGAGGCGCGCCGGGGAAGGCTTTCCAGGATCTCGATCAGCCTGTCCATGAATCGGATAAAGGCCTTCAGACTCTCGGGCTCCGTCGGCTCTCCGGCTAGAAGGCGCCGGAGCCGCTCCTGCCACTCTTCTTTCCCTCCGGCGATGCCTGCCTGCGCGGAAAAGAGCTCCCATAGAGAGGGACTGGCCTCCGCTGCTTCGTTAGAATCGGTCGGGCCGAAGGCGAGCGGCGCAAACGTGATGAACTCCATCACGCTGGCGCGGCTCCAATTCTCTTTCAGGATCTTGAAGACGAGCCTGAGACTCTGTCCTTCGCGGGACTTCCACAGCGGCTGGCCGCCTTGGAGGTAGAAAGGGATGCCGGCATGGGAGAAGGCCTGCGCCAGCAGCTCCGCGTAGGGCTCCGCAGAGCGCAGCAGGACGCCGATCTCGGAAAAGCTCAAGCCGCGCTCCTTTACCCACCTGAGACACCTGCGGGCGGTCTCGGCGGCCTCGCGCGCCTCGCCTGGCGCTGAGAGGAGTTCGATCTGTTCGGAGCCTCTCTGAAGGCCGGCCGAGCGGCGAGAGGGACTGAAGATCGCCTCGGCTAGCGCTGCCAGGGGCTGCTGCCCGGCCGGGCCATCCGGTTTTTCCAGGGGCAGCTGCTCGCAGCCCAGATTCTTAAGCCAGGTCAAGGTCGGCAGGGCGTAGTCGAAGGCCGGACCGTCAATCCAGGGAAAGAAAAAAAGGGCCTCCTTTTTTTTTAGCAAGGACTCCAAGAGCTTTCGCTGCAGCGGGTTGAAATCGTAGAATCCATAGAAGAGAAGCTGGAAGTCTGGGATTCGCTCCCGCTCCAGGAGATTCGCCGCTCGCTCGATCAGGTTGTTTCGGTCAAATAGCCCCATCCCTTGCAGCAAGCTCCGGTAGCGGCTGTAGATGCGAGCCAATTCCCTAAGCTTATGCCCTCCCTCCTTTGGGTCGGGGAAGCGGGAGGCCCACGACTCCAATTCTGCCGGCTCGATCAGCGCCTCGCGAAGGTCCGCCAGCGTAGCCGAAAGGGAACGACCGAAGGTCGCATGCTCCTTCACGCGGGCGAAATAGCCCTCAGCAGGCACGGCTTCACCTATCGCCTTACGCAGGATGATTTCTTCCGCCAGTGGCGTTAAAGCTCTGGAGCCGGCGCTTAAGAATGAGTTTTCCGCAACCTCCGAGGCGAAATCGACCAGGGTCAGGAAGCGAATATTTGCGTGACCGGGGCTGCGCGCCCGGGCCAAGCTGCGCTGGAGATGGAAGGCCAGAAGGTTTCCGGGGACGACCACGAAAACCGGAGTCAGCGGCTCGCGTTGAATGTGAATCAGCCCCGTGAGGCAGGCGCGCTCTAAAGTTTGCAGGCAAGCGCTGGTAAAAACCTTCGATCCCACAAGGCGAGATTAGCACAACCGGAATCCGGGTCAAAGATTTTTCAGTTGCAAATCCTCAGGCAAAGTTTTAAACAGAGGGCGGTATTGTGCTTTTCCTCATGCTTCCCAGAGACAAAATTCGCAAGCTGTTTTTTTCTCTTCTTTTTGTTCTCGTTTCCGCGTGGCTGGCTGGCGCGTCTGCCCAACAAAGCGGACGTGGGATCGTTGTCTCAGACAACGAGCTGGCCACAAAGGCCGGGATGGAGATCCTCAAGCGCGGCGGCAACGCCGTGGATGCCGCGGTGGCCACGGCGTTTGCTCTCGGGGTGGTCGACCCAGCGTCATCAGGCGTCGGCGGCGGTGGGTTTATGGTGGTCTATCAGGCGAAAGAAAAGAAAGCCCACGCATTGGACTTTAGGGAGACAGCCCCAGCGGCAGCGCGAAAGGATCTGTACATCAAAGGAGGCCGTCCCGTTCCCGCCTTGAGCCTGACCGGTCCGCTTGCCATCGCCGTTCCGGGGGAGGTGGCCGGCCTTGCTGAGGCATTGAAGCGCTTTGGGAGTCTCCCGTTGGCAACCGTCATGGCGCCAGCGATCCGCTACGCCATGGAGGGTCTCCCTTTAAAGCCCCATCTTCGCCAGGCTATCCAACGCCAACTTCCAACCATCCGGAAGTTTCCCGATCTCGCCCGCGTGTTCCTGGCAAAGGATGAGGTTCCTCAAGAGGGAGAGCCGATGCGCCAGCCAGAATTGGCAGAGACGCTCAAAGCTATCGTGGAACAGGGCCCGCAAGTTTTCTACCAAGGATGGATCGCTCAGGCGATTGTGGGCGCGCTAAAGAAGGAAGGCGGGATCCTTACGCTCGAGGATTTCAAGGGCTATAAGCCCGTTTGGCGGGAGCCGATTATCGGCAACTACCGTAAACGCCTGGTCATTACTATGCCACCTCCGAGTTCCGGGGGGATCGCCCTTGTGCAGATGCTGAATGTGCTGGAGGGATACCAGCTCCATCTCATCCCCCATAACTCCGCTACCTACCTTCACCTGCTTGCGGAGATCATGAAGCATGCCTTCGCCGACCGGGCCCAATATCTGGGGGATCCTGACTTCGTTCAGATCCCCGCAGAAAAGCTCACCTCAAAAGAGTACGCCGTCTCGATACGCAGCCGGATCTCCTCGGTGCAGACTTATGGTCCAAGATTTTATGGACTTGGCGCTGCCAAGCTGGAGCAGGGAGGCACTACGCATTTTGGCGTGCTGGATCGGTCCGGCAATGCCGTTTCGTGTAGTTTGACCATCAATACTCAGTTTGGCTCGAAGGTTTTTATCCCCGGAACAGGGGTCATCCTGAACAACGAGATGGATGATTTTTCCATCGAGCCGGCCTCGCCCAACGTCTATGGGCTGATCGGTATGGAGGCTAACTCTGTTCAGCCCCGGAAAAGACCTCTGAGCAGCATGACGCCAACGATTATACTTCAAGACGACCGGCCCGCTCTGGTCGTCGGGGCGTCAGGCGGCCCGCGCATCATCAGCGCAACCTTGCAGACCATCCTTAATGTTCTGGACTTCCGCCTGTCGCTGAAGAGGGCAGTAGAGTCTTCACGCATCCATCACCAGTGGATTCCTAATGAGCTTGCGGTCGAGGGCAAGATCCTGCCTAGTACCCGAAAATCCCTGGAGCGAAGAGGACACGCCGTCAAAGAGAAGAGCTCTCTAGGGGTAGCGCAGGCCATCTTGGCGCAGCGCGCGAAGATCGAAGCTGCGGCAGACCCAAGAAAAGAGGAAAAGGCTAGGGCGGAGAGATAACGTTGATTTTCTTCTTTTTTTCCCTTAACATACTTAAGGCTTCGGACGTATCAAGCCTAGATATCAGGAGGGAGTATGTTGGATCGTCTTAAAGTGATTTTAGTGTTCTGCGCGTTGCTTGTCGCTGTTTGTTTGCCAGCCGCCATCGGTTGGTCACAGGGCGGCCCGGATCCGAAGATTGTCGAAGGGGCGAAAAAGGAAGGCGAGGTCATATATTACACCACCATGACGCTGGACCAGAGTAAGACGGTCGTGGACCGCTTCCAGGCGAAGTACCCTTTTATCAAGCCTACGCTTTTCCGCACCGGCGGCGGCCCGCTCCTCAACAAGATCATGACCGAGGTTCGCGGCGGGAGACATGCCTGGGACGTTCTGGTCGGTAGGGGAGAGATGGTTCTTCCTCTGATGGAGAAAAAGCTCTTGGCCTCTTACATCTCGCCCGAGACCAAGATGATAGACAGCCAGTTGGTCGATAAGGAAGGGTACTGGACCGCCTACTACGTCAATACCTATGTGCTTGGCTGGAACACCAAGATGGTGAAAAAGGAGGATGTTCCAAAAACCTATGAGGCCCTTCTCAACCCCAGGTGGAAGGGGCAGATCTCTGTCGACACCGAAGCCTATGGGATGCTTCAAGGACTCATCGGACTATGGGGAAAAGAAAAGGCCGTGTCTTACTTTAAGAGGCTAGCCGCTCTGGATCCGGTTCCCAAACGAGGAAACACGGAAAGGGTCCAGATGGCCGTGGCCGGCGAATATCCGCTCATCCTTGCCTACAACCAAACGATCCAAAGGATGACCTCAAGAGGGGCGCCGATCGACTGGCTGCCTCTGGAGCCGGCTGTAGTACAGGTCAATCCGATAATGCTGGCTTCCAACGCGCCTCATCCCAACGCCGCCAGACTTTTCCTGGACTTCGTTCTTTCAAAAGAAGGGGCCGCGATGCTGAGCAGTTT
This sequence comes from Deltaproteobacteria bacterium, assembly GCA_016193465.1. GTDB lineage: Bacteria > Desulfobacterota > Binatia > UBA9968 > UBA9968 > UBA9968. The sequence continues at coordinate 38,797 of JACPSE010000153.1, read as the reverse complement.
CCAGCGGATTCCCGTCCGCAGGGATGTGGACCCGGATCCCCCGAGGCTCTTTAGGGGCTATAAGTACGTCATCGAGAACCCGGAGGATTACGCGAAATTCGACGAGACGGTAAAGCTCTACTTAGAGATATTCAAGCTACGCTAAGACCGTTGGTCGTGCTCGTTGCTCGTGCTCGGAAGAACGAACACGAATCACGAACACGGGTCACGAAGCGAAGGGGTTTTTGAGCATCACGGTCTGTTCCCTGCCCGGGCCGACCGAGACCAGAATCAACTCAGTCGCGATGATTTCCTCCAGTCGGCGAACATACCTTTGTGCGTTGTCAGGGAGATCGGAGAGTCTTTTTGTTCCGGTGATAGGTGTATCCCACCCGTCCATCTCTTCCCACACCGGCTCCGCGTGCTCCAAAACCCGCAAGCTGGAAGGAAATTCCTCGTAAGTCTTGCCGTCATACCGATAGGCGACACAAATACCGATTTTCTTAAAGCCGGTCAGAACATCGAGTTTTGTCAAAGCAATGCCGGTAATTCCGCTAATGCGTATGGCATGGCGCACTCCAACGGCGTCGAGCCAACCGCAGCGGCGTGGCCTCCCGGTGGTGGCGCCGAACTCGCTACCCTCCTCCTTCAGTTTCTCTCCTTCCGCCCCTTTGAGTTCCGTGGGGAACGGGCCGCTTCCCACGCGGGTCGTGTAGGCCTTGGAGATGCCGATAATGTGATGGATGCTTTTGGCTCCGACTCCCGCTCCCGAGCAGAGACCGCCAATGACCGTGTTGGAAGAGGTAACATAGGGATAGGTCCCGTGATCCACATCGAGGAGCGTCCCTTGAGCCCCTTCGAATAGCACCTTTTTGCCTGCCTTGATATTGTTGTCGAGCAGAAGTCCTGTGTTGGTGACGTGCCGCTTCAGTCTCTCGCGGTAGCCACAATAGGTGTCGTGGATCTCGTTAAAGCTCAGGGTCTTCTCTTTCAGAATCGCCTTGAGATAGATGTTTTTCTCTTCGATATTGTGACGGAGTTTTTCGCGGAATGTCTGTTCCTCTAAGAGATCAATGAAGCGGATACCCGTGCGGGCCACTTTATCTTCGTAAGCCGGGCCGATACCGCGCCCGGTCGTGCCAATCTTTCCTTTTCCTCTGAGCCTTTCTCGGGCCTGGTCGATGGACTTGTGATAAGGCATGATCACGTGCGCCCGATCGCTGATTCTCAGCGAGGAGTCATCTAATAAGTATCCCCGCTTCTTGAGCCCGGCGATCTCCTCCAGGAGGACTTGCGGGTCCACAACAACGCCATTGCCGATCACGCAGAGTTTGCCCGGATGCAGGGCGCCGGAGGGGATGAGGTGCAACACCGTTTTTTCCCCGCCGACGACGAGCGTGTGGCCGGCGTTATTGCCGCCCTGAAAGCGGACTACGATGTCGGCATCCTGGGTAAAGAGGTCAACGATCTTACCTTTACCCTCGTCACCCCATTGAGCCCCGATAACAGCTACGTTGGCCACGTTAAACTTCCGTGTTCGTGCTCGTGGCTCGTGTCCGCGGATGCAACAACGGCGCTACCCGGTCATTGTTCTTACGATCACGATCACGAACCACGATCACGTCTTTTTCCTAAAGTTTTACCAGTTCAGCGGTAACAATATTCGGCAGACTGCGCAGGGCTTCGAGAGTCTCCTTGGGGACGGCGTCGTCAACATGAAAAAGGGAGATCGCCATCCCGCCTACCTTTTCCCGACCCAACTCCATACTGGCGATGTTGATGCCCTTCTGTCCCAGTAGGGTACCTACAGCCCCGATCACGCCGGGGACATCCCGGTTATGAAGGATGACAATGTAGCCCTCGGGGACCGCCTCGAGATAAAAGCTATTGATCTTAACGATTCTGGGGTTGTTGCTGCCGAAGATCGCGCCTTTGACCTCGAGCTCTTTCTGTTTGGTCTTTACCTTTACCGTGATCGAGCTGGCAAAATCACTTGCCAGGTTGCTCTTGGATTCCACGACTTTGATTCCTCGCTCGCGCGCGACCACCGGGGCATTGACATAATTGACATTTGATTCCATCACCGGGGTCAAGATTCCCTTAAGCACGGCCAGCGTCAGCGGCGCCACGTCGTACTGGGTTACTTCCCCGCCGTATTCGATATGGACCTCTTTGGGCAATGCGGCCAGCATTTGTACCTGGAGGCTGCCGAGTTTTTCTCCCAAAGTAAGATAGGGTCGAAGCGCGCTCAGAAGCTCCGGGCTCACGGAGGGGATATTGACCGCATATCGGATAATCCCGCGGGCTAGAAAATCAACCATCTGCTCCGCCACGGCTATCGCGACGTTGAGCTGCGCCTCATCCGTGGAAGCCCCCAGGTGCGGAGTGGTAATGACCTGCTCCATTTTAAAGAAGGGATGGTCGGGCGGAGGTGGTTCATCAACATAGACATCCAGCGCCGCCCCTGCCACGTTGCCTTCTTTGAGCGCCTCCGCCAGATCCTTTTCATCGACGATGCCGCCCCGAGCGCAGTTGATGATCCTGACTCCCTTCTTCATCTTGGCGAAGGCCTCTCGATTGATCAGCCCGCGGGTCTCGTTGGTCAACGGGACGTGCACGGTGATGAAGTCGGACCTCTTGAAAATCTCCTCCAGGCCGACCGGCTCGACTCCGAGACGGGCCGCGTTTTCAGGCGACACAAAGGGATCATGCGCGATCACCTTCATTCTTAAGCCCACGGCTCGCTCGGCGACAATGCGCCCCACGTTGCCGAGACCGATGACCCCAAGAGTTTTGTTGCACAGCTCCACGCCCATGAACTTGTCCCGCTTCCACTCGCCGGCCTTGAGGGAGGCGACAGCCTGAGGGATGTGGCGGGCAAGGGAGAGCATCAGGGAAATGGTGTGCTCAGCGGTGGTCACGTTGTTTCCGCCGGGCGTGTTCATGACCACAATGCCTTTTTTACTGGCGGCCTCGACATCGATATTCTCGACACCGACGCCGGCCCTGCCGACGACTTTGAGATTTTCCGCGGCCTCGATAAGATCCGCAGTCACCTTGGTGCCGCTGCGGATCACCCAGCCGTGGTAATCTCCGACAATCTTCTTTAGCTCCGGCGGCTTGAGCCCGAGACGGACATCAACCTCGAAGCCGGCAGCGCGCTCAAATACCTCAAGTCCCTGACGGGCCAGACTATCTGTCACAAGGATTTTCATTAATCGAGACTCTCCATAAGAATTTCTTGTGCGGCAGCTATTCCTTGGCCGAACTTCACTGGCTGTCCGAATTTCTTAAGCGCCATCTCCAAGGCGCCGATGGCGACCAGAACGTCAAAGGCGCCGATATAACCCACATGGGCAATGCGGATAATCTTCCCCCGCAATTGATCTTGGCCTTCGGCGAAGGTAATCCCCATGCGCTCCCTGAAATAATCTAGCAGCTTGTCGCCATCGATACCTCCGGGAAGCATGATCCCCGTGGCTGCCGGGCTGGGGTTGTCGGGCGCGAGGAGCCTGAGCCCCAGCGCGGTAGCTGCCGCCCGCGTGGCCCGAGCCAATCTTTCGTGGCGGGCGTAAACCCGCTCCAATCCTTCCTCTCTCATCATCTGTAAAGACGCGCGCAGGCCGAAGATCAGCGAGACCGCCGGAGTGAAAGCGGTGGATCCTTTCTGCTGATTTTTTCGCTCGAGGCGCAAATCCAGATAGAACCTGGGAAGCTTGGCCTTTTCCGTTCTTCCCCAAGCGCGATCGCTGAGAGCGATAAAGCCGAGTCCCGGTGGAAGCATGAGCGCCTTTTGGGAACCGGTGACCAGGACATCGATGTTCCAATCATCCATCGGCACGGGCAAGACGCCGACGGCGGTGACCCCATCGACGATGAGAAGCGGGCCGTTGCGGGTGAGCTGAGCGATTTCCCGAACCGGATGCAGAGTCGTGGTGGAGGTCTCGCTCGCCTGGATGAGAACGCCTTGGATATCAGGATAAACCTTGAGGTGATTCTCTATGACATCGGGCTTAACGGCTTTTCCCCATTCTACTTTAAGCTGGACTACCTCTAAGCCGAACGCTTGAGAGATTTGCATCCAGCGCTCGCCGAATTTTCCTCCGTTCACGACCAGCACTTTTTCGCCCGGAGAGAAAAGGTTCGCGACAGCCGCCTCCATCGCGCCGGTTCCCGATGAGGCCAAAACCAGCACGTCATTTTTCGTTCCGAAGAGCGCCTTGAGTTCCTCTCGCGCCTCGGCAAAGGCCTTGCTGAACTGTGGCGTCCTGTGGTGAATCATGGTCTGGTCCATCGCCCTCACCACCTCGTTGGGGATGGGTGTGGGGCCTGGCGCGAGCAAATATTGTTTAATCATCTCTTGTCCTCGTTAGGCGAAGTTGATTGGCACGGCATAAAATAAAAAAGCCTGAACCTCTTTCCTTAAGAGACCCAGGCGTTCGGCCATCTTAACGCTTTGCACTCCCTCGTGGTTGATTCCACGCAGACGCCAGTCGCGCAAACCGATGGATTAATTTTTACCTATCTTAGAAGACACCCTTTGTCAATGGTTTTTGTTAGAAGCATAAATGGAGGCCGGCTGGCGCGGATGGTTCTCGGAGGAAAATCGGATTTGCGACCCAATTTTAACTGTGCCAATATTCCGCATCTTGTTGGGATTCTAACCTAAGGAGAGAGGGCATGAAGTATCGAATGCTTGGCAGAACGGGTTTGAAAATTTCGGAGGTCGGCTTCGGCTGCGGCAATAACGCCGTCCTGATGGTTCGCGCGGCATACGCGGAGCAGTTGCAGGCGGTCCGTCGCGCCCTGGAGCTCGGGATCAACTACTTCGACACTGCCTTTGCCTATGGCCTGGGCAAATCAGAGGAGAATCTGGGAAAGATCCTAAACGAGCTGGACGCGTCAGCGGTGGTTTCCACCAAGATCCGGCTTGAGCCTTCGGCTGTGGCCGACCTTAAAGCCGCGACGATTCAGGCCGCCGAGGCGGGCCTTAAGCGTCTAAAGAGGAAATCCGTGAATCTCATCCAGTTGCATAATAGAGTCACGGTGGAAAGAAGTCCTGGCAAACGGTTTAGTTTGACTCCTGCGGATGTTCTTGGACACAGAGGAGTCCTCGAAGGCTTTAAGGTGATGAGAGATAAGGGCAAGGTGGGCTACTTTGGCTTCAGCGGCCTGGGCGATCCGAAGGCCTTGCATGAGCTTATCGACAGCGGGGAATTTCACTCAGTTCAGGCCTATTACAACCTTCTAAATCCAAGCGCCGGCCAGACGATCCCTAACGGTTTCTCTGCCTTGGATTATGGCAGGCTCATTGATCGCGCCGCTGGCAAAGGGATGGGGGTCGCTGTGATTAGGGTTCTCGCGGCAGGCGCTCTCACGTCAGACCCCACGGCAGGCGGCGGCAGCAGTCCGGAGCCTATGTCGCCAGGCTCTGATTATGCCCTGGATCTCGAGCGCGCGGAGCAGGTCAAATTCCTGATTGGAAGCGATATCAAAAGTCTCACCCATGCCGCCATTCGCTTTGGTTTGATGAAGCCAGAGGTGTCCACTGTGCTGGTAGGTTTCTCTAACACCGCTCACATCGATGAAGCAGTCGCCTGCTCCGGCGCCGGCGGCTTGTCTCAAGAGGCGCAGGCCCGTTTGAGACGGCTTTGGGATACGGATTTTGGGCAGTTGAGTTTTTGAGGCTCTTTTGGCGGTGTCGTAATGGAACCCAATCTCATCGGCGGTCTAATCGGCGGCGGCCTGATCGGCCTTGCCAGTTTGCTCTTGCTTGCCGTCAATGGCCGTCTTGCCGGCATGTCCGGAATAATGGGCGGCTTGGTGACCAGTGGCGCGCCTGGGGACCACCTGTGGCGCATTGCCCTTGTGGCCGGGCTCATTGCTGGCGCCGGCGGCTACGGGCTGGTGCGGTTGACAGGAGGCTACTTTTTATTCCCGTCACCCGGCGCATAAAAGCTTCCAACTTTGCGGTTTAATATCCTGCCAAAAGCAATCTGTCGAGATCTCAATAGTCCACTATCCTTAAGTGTCACCTTCTGCCGCCGTAGCCGACAGGGCGGCTGCGGCGAGAGCGGCCGCCGAAGATGGGCGGGGGTCTGTCCTCGAGCAGGCGCGTGTATTTGTAAGGGAAGCCCTCGAGCTTGACGCGCGGAATCTTCTGCCCGATGAAGTGCTCGATCGCGACGATCTCCTCGACGTTCTCGCCGGTCATGATGGTGAAGGCGTCCCCTACGCTCTGCGCTCGGCCCGTGCGGCCGATCCGATGGACATAGTCCTCGGGATGGTGCGGCACGTCGTAGTTGATGACGTGGCTGATCTGCTCGACGTCGAGGCCGCGCGCGGCGATGTCGGTCGCGACCATCACCTCGTAACGGCCGTTGCGAAAGCCGTTCAGCGCCCGCTCGCGCTCCTGCTGCGTGCGGTTGGAGTGGAGCACCGCCACGGCGTGGCCCTGTTGCTGGAGCCTGCGGGCGACTCGGTCGGCGCCGTGTTTGGTGCGGCAGAAGATGAGCACCTGATCGTAGTCGGTGCGGCGCAGGAGATCCTCCAGGAGTTCCTGCTTCTGGTCGCTGGCTACGGGATAGAGCGCGTGCGTCGCGGTCTCGGCAGGGGAACGACGCTGGCCGATTTCGACGGTCTCGGGATCGCACAACGCCCACCTGCAGAGCTGCTCGATCTCAGGAGGAATGGTGGCGGAGAATAACATTGTCTGACGCGCGCGCGGGCAGCGCTCGACGACCCGGCGCACGTCGGGCAGGAAACCCATGTCGAGCATCCGGTCCGCTTCGTCCAGGACGAGCATCTCGATGTGGTTAAACCGCACCAGGCCGCGCTGCATCTGATCGAGTAGGCGCCCCGGCGTCGCCACGATGATGTCCACGCCCTGGCGCAGCGCCTGATCCTGCCGGCCATAGCCCGTGCCGCCGTAGAGGACCGCGGTGCGCAGGTTGGTGAAGCGACCGTAATCGCGTATGGCGGTCTCTACCTGGGCGGCCAGCTCGCGCGTGGGCTCGAGCACGAGCCCGCGCAACGCGCCGCGCTGCGCGAGGCGGGAGATCATGGGCAGCGCGAACGCCGCGGTCTTGCCCGTGCCCGTCTGGGCGGAGCCGATGAGGTCGCGGCCCGACATCACTAGCGGGATGGCGCGCAGCTGGATCGCGGTGGGCTCGGTGTAACCCGAGGCGCGAACGCCTTCGAGCGCTTTAGCCGAAAGGCCGAGTTTGGAAAACGGCATGATATCCTTAATCAGCGAACATTATACCCCAGACTCTCTTCCGTGGCCAACACCGGGGGATCGTAAGGAGAAAAAGGTTTCTCCCCCTAAGGCTTGATGTCCTGGAGAAACCAGTCCGTGGGGATTTCGTGGCCTAGGCCTTTTTCCTTGGCGGCGCGGTAGGTGCAGTAGCCCATGGCGGCGAACTGGACTCCGGTCCCCACGTTGTTGAGAAAAAAGGTGATCTGCTTCTCGCTGGTGCGGCCTGGGACGCTCCCCGCCAAAAGATCACTGATCTCAGGATAGCGGCTCCAGTCTCGCGGTTTTTCCCGCCGGATCGCCGGCAGATCCTCTTTTAGTCCCGGAGGAAGGTGGTGTTGGATCCCGCCGAACCGGGTATGGATGGCAACGACGTCGCTTTTTCCGAAGACCGATTCGTCCACTTCAAATTCCCTGATGGCGTTGTAATGGACTCCAGGTTTGAGCCACTCCCCCTTGATCAAAGGGCGTGACGAATTGGTGGCGGTGCAGATGATGTCACAGTTCTCGATTGCTTCCTGCACGCTCCCTACGGGCTCTGCCGCCATACCCGTCTCTCTCTGCATCTCGGCAGCGAATTTTTTCCGGTGGTCCGGGTTCGGGCTGAAGATCTTGACCCGTTTGATGGGGTGCACAGCGGTGAGAAAGCGGAAGTGAGAGCGTGCCTGTCCCCCTGAGCCGATGAGGCCGAGCACTTCGGAGTTGGAACGTCCCATCGCTTTCGCCCCAAGGGCGCTGGTGACTCCTACGCGGGTCTGTTGGATCAAGCCGTCGGGCATAATTGCCAGAAGCTCGCCGCTCTCAATACTAAAAAGCTGGAGCAATCCCAAAAAATGTCCTTTGCCAGCGAGCGGGAGTTTTTCAAGCCGCACCATGTCCCCGATTTTTTGTTCTTGGACGATGTCCGATGTGATGCGCAGGGCCAAGACGCCGAATTTTTCCACGCCACCCTCTACGGACTTGAAGCTGTAGGTTGCCTGCGGAAGAGAATGGGCGAGATAGGAGTGGCTCGTGGGGCGGTTGACGGCCCGGCTGGAAACCTGTTCCCGGTAGGCCTCCTCCATGGTCTTTAGACATTCCTGCACGTCGAGTGCCCGCTGGATCTCGTCATTGTTCAAGATCAATGTCATAAAGCCCCTCTGCAATATTTGACATGCTATCTTGTTACCTGAAGGCAGGGGAAATGTCTACCTGCGGCCGGCGTGTGGTCTCGTGTTCGTTATCGGGCACGAGTAACGAGCACGATCACGACTCCGTCGGGTTGACGGAAAAGCTTCCGTTAGATAGTCTCGGTGAAAATATTTGAAGAGGGGGAAATGATTATCGTCGAAGGAGACGCATCGAAGTCATGGATGCGCACTCACACATGGGAGCGAGAAAAAAGCTTGCCGTACACCAGATTCCCCCGATCATGAAATTCATGGCGGGCAACATCGAAAGACTACTCTGACCGGCCGCGCCTCTTTTTCAGCCCGTATCTTGTCTGAAGGTGCAAAGATGGGACGGAAAATTTGGGTTACCGTCAGGCCCCAGGCTAAGAAGGCGGAGGTCAAAAAGATTGCTGATGCGCAATACGTCGCCTCGATCCATGCGCCGGCTCGGGAGGGAAAAGCCAACGAGGAGTTGAGGGAAGTGTTGGGCGATTACTTTTCAGTTGCGAAATCCTCGGTAAGAATTCTTCTCGGGCGAACAGGCAGAAGAAAGCTAGTAGAGATTGGCTGAAATGGAGCAGGCCGACACGGTCAGGATGCTTGCAAGGCGGGCATCCGCTTGGCGTTGCCTGACAGAACCGCTATTTATTTTTTCTTTGCCCGCTTGCTGTTCGGGCGCGTCTTGACCGTCAGCACCGGGCACGGAGCGTAACGGACCACCTTTTCAGCCACGTTCCCGATGATCAGCCCTTTGAATCCCGTGCGCCCGTGTGTGGCAAGAACAATGAGGTCGATGTTATTGGTTTCGGCCACGTCGAGAATTTTCTCAAAAGGGTTTCCGCTCTCCACGACATATCTGACCTTGGGAAGGGCCTCGACCCAGTCGTGGCAGAACTGTTTGAGCAGGACTTGAGAATGCTGCGTGGTGGCCTCCAAGATCTTGGATCGTCTGAGCGGCTCGCTCTTGTAAAGCTCGATCAAGGCCGGATCTGCCTGAGTAATGGTGGTCATGTAAAGCTCGTCGAAGGGGTTATCTATGACATGGAGGAGATAAAGGGCCGCATTGCTGGTTTCCGCAATTTTCACGGCCAGCTTGATGGCATTTAAGGAAAAGCTGGATAGATCCACCGGGCATAGAATCCTTCTGAAATTTAAGGCCATGAGGTCCCTCCTTTAGTTTATAGTATACCTCGGTCGCTGAAGCTAAAATAGCGTTCGTGCCCGACCACCACGTGGTCCAAAACCCTGATCCCCATCACCTCTCCTACCTCTTTCAGTCTGCGCGTGATCTCCAGATCCTCCGGGCTCGGGGCAGGGTCGCCGCTCGGATGGTTGTGCACGAAGATCACCGCCGCGGCCGATTCGCGGATCACCGGATTGTAGACCTCCCGGGGATGAACCAGGGAAGCGGTCAGGGAGCCCTCGGATACCTTCACCTCACGGATCTTCCGGTTCTTATTGGTGAGGAGAACAACATAAAATATCTCTCGACTCTCTTTTTCCAGCCGTTCACGAAAATGGCGATAGACATCCTCGGAGGATCGCAGAGAACTTCCTGCCGCCCATTTCTGTTGTCCCATCCGCCGGCCGATCTCCAGGCCAGCTTTGAGTTGCGCCGTCTTGGCCGGACCGATTCCCTTGACTGTCCTTAGCTCTCTGATCGGCGCTCCGTCGATTCCCTTCAATCCGCCAAACTGTGTGAGGAGAAGACGGGCGTGGTCCAGGGCGCTTTCTCCGGTGCTCGCGTTGCCGGTTCGCAACAGGATCGCCAGCAGCTCGGCGTCGGTGAGTGTTTGCGCCCCCTGATCGAGGAGCTTTTCTCTGGGACGGTCTTCCTCCGGCCAATCTTTAATGGCTCGGTAGCGGCTGCGGATCATGAAACACCTCCGGGGGAGCAGCCGCCTTATATCACGGCCACCCGATCACTCCAATACGTTCAAGAGAAGCCCTTTGAGGTACTCCCCTTCGGGGTGGTGCAGGCTCACGGGGTGATCCAGGGGATGGCCGAGCCTCTTTAGGAGCTGGACCTTTCGCCCGGAGTCTACCGCCGCGCCGAAAATGATTTTCTGGAACAAGTCCAGAGAAAGATGCTGAGAGCAGCAGAAGGTAAGGAGCAGACCGGCCGGTTTTAGCAGGCGCAACGCGTGGAGGTTTAGAAACTTGTAACTGCCCGAAGCGGCCAGGACGTCGGCGCGCTTGAGGGCTAGGGATGGCGGGTCTACAATCACGATGTCAAATTGGTTTTTGCAGTGTTTGAGATGGGCAAAGGCATCCGCTTTAAGGAGCTCTCCGTCGGATACAGAGAGACCGTTGAGAGCGAAGTTCTGCCTGGCCAACTCGACGGCCGGCCTCGACGACTCGACGGAGATAACTTGCTTGGCCCCTCCTCTCAGCGCGTAAGCAGCGAAAGCCCCGGTGTAGGCGAAGCAGTTGAGGACGGTTTTGTCGCGGGCGAGCGAGTAGAGGAGGAGTCGGTTCTCGCGTTGATCCAAAAAGAACCCCGTTTTTTGCCCCTTGCGGATATCGACCAGAAATTTAAGCCGGTGCTCTTCGATCTCAGTTAGTTCAGGCGGCTCCTCGCCCTGGAGCACACCCGACGCTGGGGCCAAACCTTCCTCCTCCCTGACACCGCCTTCGCTGCGCTCGTATATTCCCCTAAAGGGGAAAAGGGCGCTCAACGAATCCACTACCAAGCCTCTCAGGGAGTCCATGCCGGCAGTAAAAAATTGGACCACGAAGAAATCGCCGTAGCGGTCGACGACCAGGCCGGGCAGAAAATCGCCGTCGCCGTTCACCAGGCGATAGGCGTTGCACGTAGAGGCGAGGTGTTCTTCTCTGAGAGCTGCTGCCTGGGAGAGGCGCCGGGTAAAAAAGAGCTGATCGATCGTCTCGTCTTGCCAAGTCAGAAGGCGAACGCGTATCTGCGATCGGGGGCTGTAAATGCCCCGGGCGAGCCAGCGACCTTCGCTGTCCAGCACGTCGGTAATACCGGCAGAGTCCGAGTCATCCTCGACTCTTTCAATGGCACCGGAGAAGATCCATGGATGACCGTTGAGCACTGGCCGCTCTCTACCTTTTTTCAAAAATACCTTGTGCATTGTGGATCTTGCGGAATTGCGCTCCTCGGAGGCGAGTCTTCCGACCGCAGCCGATGTCTCCCTACAGATCCCTCGGGGAACGCGCTCTCGGCTGCGGCCGATGGACCTGTGCTTTAACCGAATCTTTTTCCTCCTACGTCCGCAGCCTCACTCGCGCTCCCCTCGGGACTTCCCCACCCGCCCCGCTTCTTCCCAGAGAGAGGGAGGTTTGTCCCGAAGCGAGGGAGACGTCCGACACTGGAGTTACTTGAGAGCACTGAACCCAACAAGCAAAACGTTCGGGGCAGAGAGGCAGAGGTCCATCGGCTCCCGCTGAGGGGCAGGCCTCCCTCTCTCTTTCTCATTCTTCCCAACGAGGAGGCACTGAAGCGAAGGGATTGGGGGGGTCCCCTTAGGCTCTTAACCTATTCTTTCCGAATAAACGTGCCGCTTTTGCCGCCGCTCTTCTTGACCAAACGGATCTCGCTCACCGACATCTCCCGGTCCACTGCTTTGCACATGTCATAAATCGTCAAGCCGGAGACCGCCACCGCGGTCATCGCCTCCATCTCCACTCCGGTCTGCCCGCCGACCTTAACTACCGCCTCGATCTCGACTCGGGCGGGGTTTTGCTCGGGAGTAAGGAAAATCTCCACTGAAGTGATGTTGAGGGGATGGCACATGGGGACCAGTTCCGGGGTCCTCTTGGCGGCCATGATGCCTGCTACGCGGGCAACCGAGAAGACATCTCCCTTCTCGATTTTTTTCTCCATGATGAGAGAAAGAGTTTCAGGCCGCATGAATATGGTTCCGCGCGCAATGGCTACCCTCTGGGTGACGGCCTTTTCCGTCACATCAACCATCCGGGCGCGCCCTTCAGCGTCTAAGTGCGTGAGCTTGGCCACGATCCCCTCCTGTTCTTTCTTTTCCCTGCAATCTTTTTATGCTACATAAAAACCATGGAGAAAAAAAGCCACTACCGCGTAATTATCTTGGGCTCTGGGCCGGCCGGTCTCACGGCCGCGATCTACTCGGCCCGCGCCAATCTGGAGCCCCTTGTCATCGAGGGCTCCCAGCCCGGCGGCCAATTAACGATTACCACGGAGGTGGAAAACTACCCCGGCTTCCCCAAGGGGATACTCGGCCCGGAGCTGATGGAGGAGTTCAAGAAGCAGGCGGAGCGCTTCGGCACCAAAACGGTCTTCGGCGAGGTCACGGCTGTCAAGCTTCAACCGAGGCCGTTTCAGGTTGTTGTCGGCAAGGAGACTTATACCTGTGAAGCCCTGATCATAGCGACTGGGGCCTCGGCAAAGCTTTTAGGCCTGGAGTCGGAAAAGAAGTTGATGGGCTACGGCGTTTCGGCCTGCGCCACGTGCGACGGCTTCTTTTTCAAAGACAAAGAGGTCATCGTCGTAGGGGGCGGCGATACCGCGATGGAAGAGTCGCTCTTTCTAACGAAATACGCGAGCAAAGTGGCTATAGCGCATCGCCGCAACGAGCTTCGGGCCTCGAAGATCATGCAAGACCGAGCCAGGAAAAATCCTAAGATCTCCTTCATCTGGGACTCTGTCGTCGACGAGGTCTACGGCGACCCTAAAGAGGGAGGGGTTAAGGGAGTCAGGCTGAAGAGCGTGAAGACCGGGGCCACGCACGATTTTAAGTGTGACGGGGTGTTCATGGCGATCGGCCATGAGCCCAACACCAAGCTTTTCGCGGGCCAGTTGGAGATGGACCAGACCGGATACCTCATCGCGCACAAGGGGACGGCGACCAACGTCCCTGGTGTCTTCGCCTGCGGTGATGTGCAGGATCATGTTTACCGCCAGGCGGTCACCGCTGCCGGCACCGGCTGCATGGCCGCCATCGACGCGGAGAGGTTTTTGGAAAGTCAGGGTCTTTAAATATACTGCGCTAGGGCACGTTAAATATTTCTTTAAACTGAGCCGCAGTCTCTTTATAGTTTGCAATCAGTTCTTCGGGTCGGGCCGGATAGAGGTTTAAGCCTTCCACTAGACCCGGGGGATCGGGAGTCACATCTGGCCGCGCAGGGACCCTGTTAAACCGCTTGAGTATGGCCTGTCCCTCCTTGGACAAAGAAAAATCTAAAAACAGCCTGGCTGTATTTGGATGGGGTGCCTTCGCTGGTATCGAGATAGCGTTAAACGCAGTAATCGTCGGCCCTTTAAACCTTACCCAATCGGCAGGCGCACCCTTGGTCCGTCTCGCGTACTCAACTTGGTTATTATTCAACACCACCGAAATAGGCACTTCCCCGGATATGACCAATTGAAGGAGAAGCGCAGTCCCGTTTCGCAACTGTAAATCTTGCTTGGCGAGTCTTTTCATGAAATCCAAGCCCGCTTCTTTACCCATGATCTTCAACAAATGAAAAAACCATTGATAGGATTCCGCCTCCAACCCGATCTTGCCCTTCCATTTCGGGTTTAAGAGGTCCTCGTAGCTTTTGGGGGCCTCGTTGGGAGGAATAAGGTTCGTGTTGTAGCCGATAACGTAAGGCAGCAGATAAAAAGCATACCAATAGCCTTCGCGATCTTTAAAGCCCTCCGGGTAGGCTTTATTTTCAGAGGAGACGTATTTCTGCACAAGGCCCTCGCCTTTGAGTTGGGAAACTTGAATGACGCTGGCCTGAAATATGTCGGCCCTATAGGTTTTGGTGCGGGCTTCTGTCAAGTATTTCGTCAAGACCTTCTCTCCGCTTGCGCGGAATATTTCGTGCTTGATGAACGGGTATTTTTTCGCGAATTCGTTTGCAAAAATGGTTGACTGCTCGAGCTCCATTCCAGTGTAGTAAACCAACTGGCCCTCTTTTTTCGCGCCCTCGATAACATCTATGGATTGACCTAACGCTGGAAAGCTTACACCGAAGGTAGCAGTGAAAAAAAGAAAACAAAGTGAGACGCGGATGGATTTCGGCATCGATAACATAGGCACCTTCTTTCTACCTCTTAATAGAATTTGTTCTTGAGCCATGGCCACGGAGAAGGTGGAAATCGCATTAACGACTACCCGCCAGCCTGTCTTGGACAGCCTAAGGGGGATGCCTAAGAGAATGGACTGGGCGGAACTGGCCGTTTTGGGGAGAGAGTATCCGATATAAGGTAGCGTTATGTCAACTCCAGCCTGTCTGGCAGGTGGGGATGGACATTTACCCCCGGTTGCGGTAAGGAAAACAGTCCTCTTTATCAAATCAAGATGACTTTCAGGATGAACTTTAAAGTGAGGTTCGGTCAGGTGGAAGCAGCAGGATGGCTCTATATGCCTTTCTATTTCGACTTCATATCGGCTGGCATTGAGCGGTTTTTCAGCCTGTACGCTATCCCTCATGAGCAGTTGATCAAAAGAAAAATGATCCCCTATGCCCCGGTTCTGATGGAGTGCCGCTTTCACGCTCCAGCTAGATACGGGGATGACGTGGAGCTATGCATCAACGTCTTAGATGTGGGAACCAAGTCCATTACCATGAGGTACAACTTCCTCTTACAAAAGGAGCAAAAGCTGCTCATGAGCTGCAAGATGGTGCATGTTTTAGTGAACCACTCAGGGAAAGCAATCAAGTTACCTGAGAAGATTCGGAACACCCTTAGGAAAATGGCCCAGCCAACACCTAAATGACGGATTAGTGTTGCCACGACACGACAGTCGTTTAGGCCTTTTATCTCCCGGGGAATAGTGGTATGGTGCGAAACCTTTGTTTTTTTACCTGCTATGAAGGCCAAGCTCCATCGCTTTTGTAAATTGATTGCCGGCTGGGCGTTAGTGTCCTTAGGGCTTGCTGGTTGGCTCCTGCCCATTATTCCCGGGACACCCTTTATCGTTCTAGGGCTGGCAATCCTTTCCGCCCAATCAGAGTGGGCGAGAAAAATACTTGATTCCTTGAAGGTCCGCTTTCCCCGGCAAGCAGCCAAGCTGCGAGCCCTCAAGGAGGGCCTCGCTGCCAAAATCAGAAGGGCGGACCTTCGCTGAGCTCCCTATCTCTTGAGCCCGGTCTTTTCCTGATTCGCCACCATTACCACGATGAGCTTTTCCGGTTGGAGATAACGTTGAGCCACGCGCAGGACATCCTCGCGTCGGACTGTCCGGATCAGCTCTGAATAGCGCTCCGGATAGTCTAATCCCAACTCGAAAAATTCCACCTGGGTGAAGAAGCTGGCCAGCCTGCGATTGGTGTCGAAACGCAGAGGGAAACTGCCGATGAGATAATCTTTAGCCGCCTGTAGTTCCTCCCCGCTGACCCCCTTTTCCCGGATGCGCCGGATCTCCTCCATGGCCGTGCGGATCGCTTCCTCGGCGCTTTCGTTTTTAGTTTGCATGGTCACTTGGAAGGTCCCGACATATTTGTCAGCGTCGAACAAACTATAGACCGAATAAGCCAACCCCCGCTCGTTGCGAACAGAATCCATGAGTCGCGAGGAAAAGCCGCCGCCTCCGAGTATGTAATTCATCACCTGGATCGCGTAATAATCCGGGTGGCCTCTAGGCACGCCCTCGTGGCCGATGACAATGTTGGCTTGAGTGAGGTTCTTGTCAATGCGGATAAAGTTTGCCGGGCCGGGCGAAACCGAGGGACGTGGTTCCTGAGCGGACGCCTTGCCCTCCCAGGACCGGAAGGCTTGGGCAAGTCTCTCCATCATGTCTTGATGGGAAATATCCCCGACTACGGCCAGGATTGCCCGATCAGGCCTGTAGTACTGTTTGTAAAATTCAGCAATATCTGCCCGATCAACACCCTGGACACTCGCCACTGTCCCCTCTACCGGACGGCCATAGGGGCTTTGAGGAAAAAGCGCCTCGAAAAACTTCGTCTGGGCAACGGCTCCAGGCTCCTCTTCTCTAGCCCTGATCGATGCGATAACCGATTGTTTCTGTCTATCGATCTCTTCCTGAGGAAAAACCGAGGCGGTCAAGATTTCGGCGAGGAGGTTCAGCCCGACATCCAGGTCTTTCTTCAGCAGGGTTAAGTTCACTGTTGCCAGTTCCTCGCCGCAGCCAGTGGAGAGCCCGGCGCCAATGAAGTCCAAGGTCTCGCTGATCTGCAAGGCGGTGCGGCTGCTGGTCCCGTAAGAGAGCAGCCGTGCGGTCAGATTGGCCAGTCCTTGGCGTCCCTGCGGGTCGTATCGAGAGCCCGCCTTTATGAGGAGGTTAAAAGTCACGATAGGAAGGGCTCTCTCTTCCGAGGTCAGAAGGACCAGACCGTCTTCCAGCACCGACCGCTGCGGCGTAAGACGCGCGTCCACTATTGAATGGACGGATGCGGACAGGGACAAAAAGAGCAAAGCGAAGAGAAGATTTTTCACTGGTTTTTCTCTTTGACGGGGATCAGAATCCCTACGGTTCGTCGGTCCGGATCAAGATACTGTTTTGCTACTTTGAGGACATCCGCCGCAGTCACCTTCCTGACCCCCGCGAGGTAACTATCCAAAAACCGCCAGCCCGCCGCGGATTCATATTGGCCAATCCTCATGGCCTGGCCGAAGATCGAATCCTGGCCAAAGATAAAGCCCGCCTCAATCTGATTTTTTGCTTTCTCCAGTTCTCTCTCACTGACGGGCTCGGATCTCGCCCGCTCCAGTAAGCTATCGACAGCGCGCTCCACCTCGGCGGGCTCCTTATCGGGCATCACCCGGGCTGTAATGGAAAAGGCCGTAGGGTCCACGGAGACTCCTCCATAGTCCGCACTCACGCTGCTAGCGATGCGTTTGTGGTAGACCAGCTCTTGGTAGAGCCGGGAGCTGCGGCCGCCTGCCAAAATCACGGAGAGGATATCCAAAGCGAAACTATTCCGATCTCTGAGATTGGGAACGTGATAGTACATCAAAAGGAAAGGTATCTCAGCCTCTTTTTTAAGGACAACTCTCCTTTCCCCCCTTTGCGGTGGCTCTTCGACTTTTACCTTCGGCGGCTCCGGACCGCGCGGGATCTTGCCAAAAGCAGACTTGATCTTGGCCAAAATCTCCCGGGTGGAGAAATCCCCAACGACAACGATAAAGGCGTTGTTAGGGAGGTAATAGCTCTGGTAGTGCCTCTGGAGATCTTCCCGCGACAGATTTTGGATGTCACCCATCCAGCCGATGACCGGACGCCGATAGGGGTGGACCATATAGGTGGCGGCGCCGGTGACCTCGGCCAAAGCCGAAATGGGGTTGTCCTCCGTCCGCAGTCGCCGTTCTTCCATGACTACCTTCTTCTCCGACTCAAATTGGCTCCCGTCTAAACGGGCATTGGCCATTCGATCCGCCTCCAGTTCAATGGCGATGCCGATTTTTTCCCGGCTCATGGTGGCGAAATAGACCGTGTGATCTTCTGAAGTGAAAGCGTTCGAGCGCCCGCCGTTCTTGGCGATGATGCGGGAGTACTCTTCGGGCCCTACCTTGGCGGTCCCCTTAAACATCATGTGCTCCAAAAAATGAGCGAGGCCGCTCTTGCCGTCTTCTTCGTTTCTCGAACCAACGCGGTACCAAACCTGAAAGGTCACCGAAGGGCTTTTGTGGTTCTCCAAAAGAAGGACCTTGAGACCGTTTTCCAGAAGCACCTCCTGGGTCTGGTAGGGCTGGGCTCGGACGGCAGGGACAAGAAAAGCTTGAACAATCAGTGCGAAGAAGAAAACTACGACGTGCATCCTCACTATCAATAAAGGAAGAAAACTAAAAGTGCAAGGGACAGGCCCTACGGGATTGCAAATGGCAAATTTCAAATCTGAGATCTGAAATTTGAGATGCCAAGGGCGGTTCGACCGCCTTGAGCGTCTCACCGTCGAAGGGTAGCGAAGCTGTGTTGACAGCCCCCATGCAGCACAATAGTATGGCGCGACTGTGGAAGATCTAAAGAAACCTCTGAACTCACAAGACGAAAGCTCTCCCGCTGTGCCGCTTACGCTGGAGGGCTCTTTCATCCTGCACCAAATGTTCCGCGTGCGCTGGCCTGCCTGGAAAGCTGCCACCTCCGTAGAGCAGAAGCGGGCCGTTGAGGAAGCAGCCGCGTTGGTTGAGGAGATGGAGAAAGGCAGTGAAGGACAGAGCGCGCTCTTTTCTATGCTCGGTCATAAGGGGGATCTTATGCTCCTCCACTTCCGGCGCACGATCGAGGGGCTTAACAGTGCTGAGCTATCAGTGGCGAACCTCAACCTGGCCGAGTTCCTGGAGCAGACAACCTCATACGTCTCGGTAGTGGAATTGGGCCTGTACGAGGTTTCGGTTCGTCTCTACGCAGCGCTCAAGGAAAAAGGAATGCAACCCGGAACTGCCGACTGGAACCGGGCCGTTGAGAACGAACTTGCCAAGCAGCGCCATGCCTCCGAGCCGCGGCTCTGGCCGGAAATCCCGCCGCGACGCTACGTCTGCTTTTACCCCATGAACAGACTGCGCGGAGAGGAAAAAAACTGGTACCAGGCCCCGATCACCGAGCGCCAGCGGATGATGCAGGAGCACGGCCTGATCGGGCGAAGATACGCCGGACAGGTAACTCAGATTATCTCCGGCTCTATCGGCTTCGACGATTGGGAGTGGGGTGTGGACCTCTTCGCCGATAGCCCGCTAGTATTCAAAAAGCTCGTCTATGAGATGCGCTTCGACGAAGCCAGCGCCGTCTACGGCCTCTTCGGCGCCTTCTACGTGGGCCTGCGCTTCCCGCCCGCCAATCTCGGCACTTTCCTCGAAGGAAAAACACCGAGCTTTACATAGAACATGGGAGGCATAGGATGCAGATCCTCTACGACGCCAAGACAGACTTGTTATATATCCGCCTAGATGAGAAGATTTTGGCGGAGCTTGAGGAAGAAGGGACGCCGGTACTGATCACTGAACACGGCAAGCCCGCCGCATATCTGGTTGATGTGCGGACCTTTGAGAATCTCCAAAACAGGATACGGATACTGGAAGGCATCGCCTGGGGCGAGAAGGCGATTCAACAGGGTCGCGTGCTGACCCACACACAGGCCAAAAGAAAAATGCGTCGATGGCTAGGGTAATTTGGGCTGAGCTTTCTTACTTCGAGTTTTGCCAGCTTGGCCTGGCTTAAGCACTAAGGTTGCGCTGAGACTTTTCCCAAACAGCATCTCTTATATTTTTTCCCGCTGCCGCATGGGCAGGGGTCATTGCGGCCCGTTTGGGGGGCTGCCTTTGCATCCTCGGCCCGCACCATCTGCATCAACTGCTCAAGCGGCCGCCCTTCCTGCCATAAGGATGCCAGCTTCTGCAAGTGCTCCCGGCTGTGGGTGAAAAAACGTTTATATCCGGCGCAAAGATAGTTTAACCCCTCTTCACCATCTGGAGTGCGAATGAAACGGTCTTTCGGACAGCCGCCATTACACATGGCGCGGACCTCGCACTCCCGACAATAACGCGGCAGCGTGTCCCGCTTGGCCAGCCCGAAATTCCTCTGCGCCGGGCTCTCCAGTAGTTCACCCAGGTGGGTTTCCTGAATGTTTCCCAGACGATGCTCAGGATCAACGAAATGGTCGCAGGAATAAAAGTCGCCGTTATGCTCGACGATGACGACGTCCCCGCAGGTCTCGCGAAAAATGCAGAGCGCATGCTCCATCCCCAGCGCCGGCCTCGCCGTCTCGTCGAAAATCTGGACGACGATGCGCCCGACATCGTGCCTCACCCACTCGTCGAAAACGGTGCAGAGAAACTGGCCGAAGGCCTCCGCAGGCACCGTTTGAAGGCTTACCCCACCCTTGCCGTCATTCAATCGCTCTACAAGGGGAAGAAACTGCAAGTACTCGACGCCGATCTCCTTAAAGAAGCGGTAAACTTGCGTCGGGTAGTAGACGTTTTGGTTGTGGACCACGCAGAGGAGATCGCAATGGACCTTATGCTGCTTTAGGAGCTTATAGGCCCGCATGACCTCTTTATAGGTTGGCTTTTGGCCCTTGGTCACACGGTACTGGTCGTGCAATTTCTGTGGGCCGTCTAGGCTGAGTCCCACGTAAAAGCCTTCCGCGGCAAGGAAACAGCACCATTCCTTGTCCAGGAGGGTACCGTTGGTCTGAATGCCGTTGACGATGCGCCGGCCAGGGGGCTGGTGCTTGCGCTGCAGCGCTACAATCTTATGAAAGTAGTCAAGTCCCAGGATGGTCGGCTCTCCGCCGTGCCAGGCGAAGCTGATCAATGGCTTGGGCGAGGCTTCGATGTGCTGGGTGATATATTTCTCCAGCAGGTCGTCGCTCATGCGGAACGACTCGCCCTTGGGATAGAGGTATTCCTTTTTGAGATAATAACAGTAATGGCAGTCCAGGTTGCAGATGGCGCCAATGGGTTTCGCCATCACCTGGAACTCGCGAGAGGCTGTGACCACTATTCGGTTCTCCGTTCCTGGAAGCCCAGCCTCCAGGCCGACTACTGAAGGCCGTAAAAAACGAAACTATCCGATGATAAAGCCTTATGTCAATACGGGCCTAAGCGCCTGTCGATCGCCCCGGCGTAAGAGGGAGTTTTTTCGGCCAGGTCGGGGGACTGGAAATTCGAACTTGGAAAGAAATAATGGCACATCAATAAATGTCTCTTGACAGTCACTAAGGGCTATAGTATTTTTATAACGACGGTTGTAGCAGCGTCGTGGGTCGCTGAATTACCCATTCTTCTTATAGGTCGAAAGGAAGGCTTCAGATATGAAAAAGGTTCTCGTCGTCGAAGACCACCCGGATATGCGTGAGTTGCTTATCTGGCAAATGGAGCTGATGGGTTTTCTGGCCATCCCGGCAAAGCACGGGAAAGAAGGGGTGGAGAAGGCGGTGCAGGAAAAGCCGCATCTAATCCTTATGGATATCATGATGCCTGGCATGGATGGGTGGGAGGCTACCCGTAATCTGCGCTCCAATCCTGAGACCCAGGATATTCCCATATTAGCCGCAACTGCTCTTTTCAGGGAGTCTGATCTGCGCACTTGTCTTGAGGTGGGGTGCAACGATTACATCGTTAAGCCTTTTACCTTCCAGGAACTCCAGGGTAAGGTCAAGGAATTCATTTCCGCTTCCAACGGATCTGTCCAGTAGCAGTTAGCGTTTTCCCCTTTTTGTCCGGCCTTTTCTCCATTAAAATAGGCCTGCCGAGGTCTTTTTGTGTCCCAACAGGACAAAGCTGTCTCCATCATCAGCCACCTGCGGGAAAGAGGTTACCAGGCTTATCTGGCAGGAGGCTGCGTCCGGGATTTTCTCCTGGGGAAGTCCCCACAGGATTACGATATCGCTACCGACGCGAGGCCGGAGGCGATCCGGGAGTTTTTCCCCAAGACCATGGCGGTGGGTACGCAGTTCGGCGTTATCCTGGTGATACTCGAGGGGGAAGCTTTCGAGGTCGCAACCTTCCGTCATGACGGACCTTATCTGGACGGACGCCGGCCCAGCCATGTGCGCTTTGCGAGCATGCAGGAGGACATCTCGCGGCGGGACTTCACGATTAACGGAATGATGTACGATCCGGTTGCGGATCAGCTCATCGATCTCGTTGGCGGAAGGGAGGACTTGGGCCGCCGCCTGGTGCGAGCCATCGGAGATCCTCGACAACGGTTTGAGGAGGATCGCCTGCGCATGGTTCGTGCGGTGCGTTTTGCCGCAAACCTGGGCTTTACGATCGAAGAGGCTACCTTCAGAGCTATCCAAGACCAGGCGCCAACTATCACGCAGATCTCTTGGGAGAGAATCGGCGAGGAGATCACCCGCATCCTGACCGAGGGCGGAGCGAGAAGGGGATTTGAATTGCTCGACGCAACCCTGCTCCTCAGAATCCTCCTCCCGGAGATAGCGGCAATGAAGGGTGTCAAGCAAAGTCCCGATTTCCATCCCGAGGGGGATGTTTTTATCCATACGCTTCTGACGCTGGGTCATCTCTCACAGCCCACGGAGAGCCTGGCCTACGGTTGTCTCCTGCACGACGTCGCCAAACCTGTCTGCGTGCAAAGAGAGGGCAGGCGGGTGACATTTTACGGCCATACGGAGAAGGGAGCAGAAATGGCCGTGGAGATTCTCAAGCGACTCAAGCGCAGCCGCGCGGTGTGGGAGCGCGTGGCCTACCTGGTTAAGAATCATCTGCGTCACACGCAAGCCCCGAAGATGCGCCTTAGCACCCTGAAGCGCTTCCTCGGCGATGCGGGCATTGAGGAGCTTTTGGAGCTCACCCGTATCGATGTGCTCTCGGCCAACGGCGACCTACAATATTACCATTTTTGCAAGCAAAAGATGGCCGAGCTAAGAGACGAGGAGATCCATCCCGAACCGCTGCTTAGGGGGAGGGACCTGATCGACATGGGTTTTGCCCCCGGCCCGCTTTTCCAGAAAATGTTGAAAGAAATCGAGGAGGCGCAGCTAGAAGGAGAAATCCAGACCAAAGAGCAGGCGATGGCATGGCTGACTCGGAAGCATAAGAAATAATCGGCTTTAACCTGTACTGGAGCGGTTGAACGTTTAAAACGTTCAAGCCGTTCAAATTACTTCAGCCAGACAAAGAGTTGGCCTTCAGGAAAGGGCACGTGCAGAGCATAATCAAAGAGGCCGTAGAAAAGGGCCCAGGTAATGAGGGCCATAGTTAGGGTGATTGGCCATTTTTCTTTGGCCAACTTGAGGTAGAGGATCATGGTTGCTGGCACCGCGAGGAGAAAACCTAAAAGCCAAATCGCGCCAAAGAAACCCATAATCCAGCCAATAATGGCGAGTGTCCGACGGTAAGCCAGTTCCGGAGAAGTTTTCGGGCCCATCTCTCCTACGGCTGCGTGAGCACGGCGTTTCCCGTAACCCAGAAGGTCCGAGCCTAACTGGACAATGGCCAGGGCCAAGACTGGAAAGCCGATGGTCCAGGGAAAAAGCCCGGCGCGAAAACCAAAGTCTCTGCTCCGCCACAGGGCCAAAGCGACCATGACCACTATAGAGAGGCTAAACAACACGGCCCCATTCAAGCGGGGCTGAATTTTTCTGGGTTCTCGGACAGGTGCGGAAGCCTCGCCTTGCCTCTTTTGCCGTCGCTCCTTAATGATGGGGTAGAGAATGCCGGCCAGAATCAGCATAAGAATGATCAGGACGCCCGGACGCCAAAGCCAAGCAGCGCCGTAGTTATCGCTGGATAGGAAAAGTCGATTCTCAGCCAAAGGACCAAGGACCAGACCCAGAAGTATCGGTGGGCGCGGCCATTCGAGCTTCTCCATAATCCACCCTAGAGCGCCAAAAAACAGCACCACGATCATATCCTCGAAGGCATTTTTCTCCGCGAAGGCGCCGAGATAGATCAGCAGCAGAATGCACGGGATGATAAGGCTTCCCCGGACCTGAGTGATCTTCGCCAAAGGTTTTAAGAAGAGAAAGCAGGCTGCCACGGTGATGATATTGGAAATGATAATGACCCAAACAAAAGAGAAGGTCAGATCCAACTTACCTTTCGGCGGGGGGAGGAGCATATCCGGACCAGGGACGATGCCCTGGATGATAAATGCGCCTAATAGGATCGCCATAATGACGCTGGCTGGGACCCCGAAGGCGATGGTGGTGATTAAACTACCACCCAACGTTGAGTTATTGGCTGCGCCGGGACCCAGGACTCCCTCCACGGCGCCTTTGCCAAAACGTTCTTTGTTAGGGGAACTCTGTACGGCATGCGCATAGGCGAGCCACTGAGTCGTGGCCGCGCCCATTCCAGGAATGATGGCGGTGAAGGTCCCGAGAGCACTGCAGCGGATCACTAGCCACCAATGGCGGAAGGTATCCTTCACGCCTTCCATCACGCCTCCCAGCCTTCCTACGTCCTGTTGGGCGATGCTGGTTCCCAACACTGCCAGCTCTATAGTTTCAGGAATGGCATAAAAACCAATAGTGACGGGGACCAAGCCAATCCCGTCCCAGAGAAATAACTGGCCAAAGGTGTAGCGCTGAATGCCTGAGATAGGATCCAATCCTATCGTTGCGAGCATCAAGCCCAATCCGCCCGAGATGATCCCCTTTAGCTGAGCCTCTCCGCTGAGCGAGGCTACAAAGGTGATTCCCAGGAACGCGAGCATGAAAAACTCCGGGGAGCCGAAGGTAAGGACTAAAGGCCGAATGATGGGGATGGCGGCGGCGAGGGCGAAGGCGGCAAAGAGAGCGCCGACGAGAGAGCTTGTGAGGACCGCCCCTAGGGCCCTACCCGCCTCGCCTTTCTTCGCCATAGCGTGGCCGTCCACGATCGTCGATGCCGTGGTGGGTTCACCCGGCACGCCGAATAGCACGGAAGTAATGTCGCCAGTCGTTGCGGTCACGGCAGTCATCCCCAAAAGGAAGGCGAAGGCTTCTACCGCGCTCATCTTGAAGATGAAGGGGAGCATCAGGGCCATGGCCGTGGGTCCTCCCAGTCCGGGCAGGATGCCGACGATGAAGCCGACCACTATCCCGACGCACATCAAGCTGAAGGTAGACCAGGCAAAAACTTGGTAGAAGCCAGAGAACAAAGCGTTGAGCATTTCAAACATAGCTCAACCCCACTCAATTCTCCGATGCTGCCAGTCGAGATGCCATTCGCCTAGAAGGGCGGTCTTCGTTCCTATCTCCAGCCGACGAGGAAACTACCGGTAAAGAATATCCTTTAATTTGGCCACCAGGGTAGAATCGAGTTTGAAGAGCGCGGCAATTCTTTTTTCCGCCTCTTCCCCATGGATAGGATCCACTCCCAGATTTGCCTTTTTGGCTTCGGCGAGAAACTCGGGATCCCTCAGGGTTTCAAAAAAGGCCCTGCGCAGGATCTGCACCCGATCCTTTGGCGTTGCCGGCGGCAGGGTATAGGTGCGCACGATTTCGCTGTCAGCGTGGATACCCACATCGATCAGGTGTCGCGCCTCATCGGTCTTGGCGAGATTGATTGCAAGCGGGACCTTGGGAAGATCAGGATGGGCTTTGGGCGCTGCCTGAACTACAACCAGCGCGTCACCCGATTCCAGCGATTTGCGCCACGTGGCGGAAATGGAATCCCAGCCCCAGCACCCTCCGGCTAGCTCCCCACTCTCAGAGGCCAGGCGAATATCGGAGGTGCCTTTGTAGCCTGAGACGAGTTGGATGGGAAGTCCCAGAGCCTCTTTTAGGATTCTGGTAGCGTTATCAGGTGTAGAGGCCCCTGGGGCTACTCCACCCATCTTGACCGGCGTTTTGGAAGCCACCCATTTTTCAATACTCGTGATCCCGCTGGCCTTAGTGAAGGCGCAAACAACATGATCCTTCACCGGGGCGCCGATATACTCAAACCTTCGCGCGTCGAACTCGACCCCCTTCTGGCCGAGCACCTGGCCAAGGAACAACCCGCCGATGAAGTGGCCGATGGTTAGACCATCGGGCTTGGCTACTTTGAAGACATGATTGGCGGCGATCAGGCTGCCAGCGCCAGTCATGTTTTCCACGATGACCGTGGGGTTGCCGGGGGTGTGATTGCCAAGACGGCGGGCGATGGTGCGCGAATAGGTATCAAACCCACCTCCCGCCGCGAAACCAACGACGATGCGGACCGTCTTTCCCTTGTAAAATTGCTCCTGGGCGGAAGCGGGTGCGGCAAAAAATAACAAGATGAAAAAATACAGGGATAAAACGACCAAACCCGTGATCCGTTTAACCCTTGAACCCTTTAACTCGTTACTGTCCATCAGAGTCGGCGTTCTCATGGTTAAATGGCCTCCCTATGTGATGCGTAGTTAACTCGCCTCTTAACTCATAAAATGAAAGTTGTGTCAAGGCAATTTGAACAGCTTGAACGTTTTAAACGTTTCAAGCGTTCAGTCGCTTCGCTACGTTCAAGTCGTGTCCTTATCGGCTCTCTGCCTTTATTCCTGCTTTTCGGCGTGTGGAACCTTTAACACCAGGCACTTCGCGCTACCGCCGGCCTTGATGAATTCACTCAGCGGCGTTTCCAGGACGGAGAACCCCAGGGCGCGCAGTTTCTCGCGGGTTTGAGGGCAACCATCGTTCATGACCACGTTTTTCTCCACGACAATCGCATTGCACGCGAAGCGCCGGGCCTCTTCTTCCGGCACCGGTATAAGGGCGCCGATCTTGTCCTCCAGCACTTTCAAGGCGTCGCTGGCGAACGCGGCGGGGTAAAATAGCGCCTGCCCTTTCCCCAGGGGACAAAAGCAGGTATCGAGGTGGTAAAACCATTCATTGGTGAGTTCTAGCGATAGGATCTCGCGCCCGAGGATCTCGGCCACCTTTTGGCGGGAGGTAATGCCGGAGCGGATGTGGTATCCGGCGAAGAAGAGATCGCCGCACAACAGCAAATCTCCCTCTCCCTCGAAAAAGTTTTCTTCGGGAAGGTAAAAAATCTCGTACCCCCGGACCTGAAACCAGTTGTCGAAAAAAGGGGCCTCTCCTCTCCTCGCTTCGTGGCGGAAATTGCTCGCGATGAATTTGTTTCCCCAAACCAACCCGGCGCTGGCTGTGAAGACCATGTCCGGCAGTCCCTTGCGCGGCTCCAGGAGAGCAATTTCCGCGCCGAGATGGTCCTCCAAGATGCGGTACAATGCCCTCCATTGTTCCTGCGCCAGTTGGGGGTTGCTCTGGTGGCTCCGGCTCATCCGGGGATTGATCTCGCGCTCGATACCGTAATAGAGAGGAGGACACATCAACAGCTTCATAACGCGTCAGGAAGGTTAAAGGATTTCAGGGTTCAGAGAACAGACCCTCAGACCTGAATCTCTTTACCTTCGCTCAGCTTTCGGTTGGGTGAACTAATGGCAGAGTCGCCGTAAAGGTTGAGCCTTTCCCCCATTCACTTTGCACCTGAATATCCCCTCGCAGCAGCTCCATGAGGCGCTTGACAATACTGAGGCCCAGCCCGCTGCCGGGATATTTTCTCCGGTTAACCCCGGCTGCCATATAAAAGGCCTCAAAGATATGCGGGAGGTCCGACTCATTGATTCCTAGCCCCCTGTCCTCTACCGCTATGGAGAGCCGCCCTGCTTCGGACCGATCGCTCTGGT
The DNA here is from genome assembly GCA_016193465.1 of Deltaproteobacteria bacterium. Taxonomy (GTDB): domain Bacteria; phylum Desulfobacterota; class Binatia; order UBA9968; family UBA9968; genus UBA9968. Next base: position 11,399 of record JACPSE010000153.1, on the reverse strand, counting down.
GCTGCGCCAGGGTGCTGATCCGAAGTTCGATCTCACCTCTGTCGGTATATTTTATTGCGTTGCCCAGGAGGTTTTCCAGAATCGTTTTGATCTTTACTTTGTCGCTCTTAAGCCTCAGTGTGGAATCCTCGATCTTGAACCGCAGCTCCAGGCCCTTCTCTCTTGCCAAGGGCGCGAAGAAGGACTCCAGGCCGTCGGTTATCTCTTTTAGGGGAAATTCCTCGATTTGCAGCGGCACTCTCTTGGCCTCCAGGCGGGCAAGGTCCAGAATGCCGTTGATCAGGTTCAGGAGGTTGATGGCGTTCCGCTGCATGGGCTCCATGCCATTTATTTGCGTTTCGCTTAGTTCTCCGTAAAAACCGTCCGTGAAAAGCTGTAGCGTGGCGATCAACACATTCAGCGGCGTCCTCAGCTCGTGCGCCAAGGTGTTGAGAAAAACCGACTTGGTCTTGTAGCCCTCTTCCAGTTCTTGGGATTTCTTTTGCACTTCTTCAAAGAGCCTCGCGTTCTCGATGGCAACGGCCGCTCCAGCGGCTAACTGCTGGGCCAGGGAAATCTCTTCTTGCGAAAAATCCCGCTCCTCAAGGCTCGTGGCCAGGAGAACGCCGATCGATTTGTGCTGTCTCGAGATCAAAGGGACACAAAGATAGCCTTTAACTCCGATCTCCCGCATCAGCCGACCCGGGCCGAAAATCTTGTCATGTCTGATATCCCTGATCGCCATAGGCTGAAGGTTTTCCATAACCCAGGTGGAGCGACCTCTGCCGGACATCACCACTTGGTCTTGAAAACGTTCAGAGCCTTTGCCCGAAAGGGCAACGGTTTGAAGAACCCCGTCTTTATCGAGAAGCCTCACCTGTGTGTGATCTACACTGAGGAGGGCAAGGGTTTGCTCTGCCAATTGATGGAGGAGATGGCCCACGTCCAGGAGGTTAATCTGGGTGAAAATCTCTCTCAGGGCGCTCTGCTCCCGCAAAAGACGGTTGAGGCGGCGGTTAACCGATTCCAGATCTTCGGATTTCATGCTGAGTTATTTTGGAATCCTTTTTTAAGTCCGTGCAAGTCTTTTGAGGTATAAGCAATAAGCCGATCAATTTTCCTTGTCAAGCTATTTGTTTTTGCGGCCTTAGCCATCTAAAATAACCTCAACCCTTTAACCGAACGGAAGGAGGGTTGAGCTATGGCAGGGCTCTATAAGAACTATATTGATGGCAAATGGGCCGAGGGGAAATCCGGCAAGACTTTCGAGAATCGCAACCCGGCCAATCGCAACGACCTGATCGGTCTCTTTCCCGCCTCCGTTCTTGAGGACGTTGACAGGGCAGTCGGCGCGGCCAAAAAGGCCTTTGGCAGGTGGCGTCTCATCCCTGCGCCCAAACGGGGCGAGATCCTCTATCAAGCGGGAGAGCTTCTGCGCAAACGCAAAGAGGAGATCTCCCGCGTCATGACGCGGGAGATGGGGAAGATCCTGAAGGAGACACGCGGCGACGTGCAGGAAGGGATCGACACCGCCTATTACGCCGCCGGCGAAGGGCGAAGGCTCTTCGGCGAGACCACGCCCTCAGAGCTGCCGGATAAGTTTGCCATGTCCGTGCGGGCGCCGATGGGTGTGTGCGGTTTGATCACTCCGTGGAACTTTCCCCTGGCTATTCCCACCTGGAAGCTTTTTCCCGCGCTGCTATGTGGTAACACCGTTGTCTTGAAGCCGGCCGAGGATACTCCTCACACCGCTGTAAAGCTCTTTGAGATCCTTGAAGAGGCTGGGGTGCCGCCGGGGGTTGCCAATCTCGTTCACGGGACCGGAGGAGAGACCGGCGCGGCGCTGGTGCGCCATCGGGATGTCCGGCTTATCTCTTTTACGGGATCAACGGCAGTCGGGCGGGAGATTGCGGCGGAGTGCGGGCGGAGTTTGAAGAGGGTCTCCCTTGAGATGGGCGGGAAAAACGCTCAAATTGTCATGGAGGATGCTGATTTAAATCTTGCCCTGGAAGGGGCGGTGTGGGGTGCCTTTGGCACTACCGGACAGCGTTGCACGGCGACCAGTCGTCTTATTCTCCACCGTGAGATCAAAAAAGAATTCACGGAGATGATTGTGGACCGGGCGGAAAAGATCAAGCTCGGCGACGGCCTGGATGAGAGCGTCGAGATGGGTCCGCTGATCAATGGAGAGGCGCGGGAGAAGGTGCACCGCTACGTGCACATCGGCAAGGAGGAGGGAGCCAGGCTTCTCACAGGCGGCGCGATCTATGAAGAGGGAAAATGGATCGACGGTTATTTTTATCGGCCAACCGTATTTGATAAAGTAACTCCCGCCATGCGTATAGCACGGGAGGAGATCTTCGGTCCGGTCCTCGCTGTCATCGAGGTCGAAGGCTTCGAAGAAGCCATTGAGGTCCTCAACGGGACCCCATACGGTCTTTCCAGCTCCATTTACACTCGGGATGTGGCAAGGGCTTTTCGTGCTGTGAGAGATATCGAGGCTGGTATTACCTACATCAACGGCCCCACCATCGGCGCTGAGGCCCATTTGCCTTTCGGCGGCGTCAAGGAGACAGGCAACGGTCACCGTGAGGCGGGGACAACGGTCTATGACATCTTCAGCGAGTGGAAGTCGGTCTACGTTGACTATTCCGGCAAATTGCAGAAGGCGCAGATAGACAACGCAGAATAGCAACGTGATCGTGATTCGTGTTCGTGATCGAGCACGAGCCACGAGCAACGAGCACGAAGCAGATGAAAGTCCCTCATATTAAGATTAAGCCCCCTGGCCCGAAGGCCAAAGAGATCATCGAGCGGGATCAGCGCTATACAGCTCCCGCCTATGGGAGGGTCTACCCGTTAGTGGTCAAAGAGGGAAGGGGAATGATTATCGAGGATGTGGACGGAAATCTCTTTTTGGATTTCACTGCCGGGATCGCCGTGACCGCTACCGGCCATTCCCATCCGAAAGTAGTCCAGGCGATTGAAGAGCAGGCGCGCAAGTTTCTGCACTTCTGCGGCAGCGACTTCTACTATGAACCTATGGCCCAGCTAGCCGAAAAATTGAGTCAACTGGCGCCCGGACCATCTGCCAAAAAGGTCTTTCTTACGAACTCGGGGACAGAGGCTATCGAGGCTGCCTTGAAACTGGCGCGCTACAACACGCGGCGGCATCATGTCATTGCCTTTTTGGGCTCCTTCCACGGTCGGACGCTGGGCTCTCTTTCCTTGACCGCAAGTCGTTCCTCCCATCGGGCCCATTTCACTCCATTGGTTCCTGATGTTCATCATGTTGCCTACGGTTATTGTCACCGTTGCCCCTACAATCTGGTGTATGGCTCGTGCGATATCGAGTGTGTGCGGTACTTGGAAAAAGTTCTCTTTCGCCGGGAGGTGGCGCCGGAAGAGGTCGCGGCGATATTCGTTGAGCCAATTCAGGGTGAAGGGGGTTACGTTGTCCCGCCGCCGGAATATCTCGGCATGATCAAAGATATTTGCCAGCGTCACGGGATTCTTCTTGTGGTCGATGAGGTACAGACAGGGTTTGGCCGCACCGGAAAGATGTTTGCCTGCGAGCATTGGGGCGTAGAGCCGGATATCCTTTGCGTCGCCAAAGGAATCGCCAGTGGCTTACCCCTCGGGGCCATGATTGCTCGCAGCGATATCAGCACGTGGACGCCGGGCACTCATGGCACTACCTTCGGCGGTAACCCCGTGGCCTGCGCGGCTGCGTTGGCGACCTTAGAGCTGATTGAGGACGGATTGGTGCGGAACGCGGCGGAGGTCGGAGACTATTTAAAAGGCAGGCTCGGGGAACTCAAAGCAACGTATCCTGCGATCAGCGATGTGCGCGGCCTGGGGCTCATGATCGGGGTTGAGTTGGTGAAAAAGGACGGCTCCCGGGCGCCCGATGCGGAGTTCCGCAATCAGGTGATTCGACGCGCCTTTGAAAACGGTTTGCTCGTTCTGGGTTGCGGCGAGAGCACGATCCGTTTCTGCCCGCCGTTGATCGTCAGCAAAGATGAGGCGGCCACCGCCGTCGAGATTTTTGCCGCAACGCTGGAAGAGCTGACGCAGTAGGCCCTATGAGACGTTTTCGCCACCTCTCCAAGATCGGCGCCCTTTAGTTTTCACAATTCAAAGTTACTCCCAAACCTACCCCTTGATTGAAGGTATCAAGTATGATACCACAGAACCAGTGAGTCGCAGAAAAAGGGGCGGGTATATTTTCGAGACCTACGCAGGCGACCACCCACCCTATCACGTCCATATCTATAAAGATGACCGGTTCATCGGGCGTTTTGATGTTGAGAACCAAAGGTCCATGGACGGAGACGTACCAGGACAGGTCTTAAAGTATCTGGAAGAACTTGGCTATAGGAAAGTAGGGAAAGGCTAAAAAAGATGGCCAAAGCAGCAGCACTGAAAAGCACGGCTACATTAGCGCCGGGCCTCGAAGACAAAATCCGGGATGCACGCTATCAGGTACTAGCAGACCAATTCTTGGTAACCTTTGATAGCGGCAAAGAGTATAGCTTTGCCCGCTCCGTTCTGGATTGCGACGACGGGACAGATATCGTCAAGGTCGAGGTAGATGAGAAGCGTTTCTTTTTCTATGTGCTTCAGGCATCGAGGAATAAGTACGAAGTTCCGTGGGATCGGGTTCTCTACGAGGCCGAGGCGTCGTATCCATATTTTCGCGGAAATAGAGCGAAGATTGAAAAGTCCAGGGCCGTAGGAAGGCAGGTGAGAAGACTACGGCATATCAAAGGAATGACTCAAGCCCAGCTCGCCCGTGCAGCAGGCATTCTCCGCCCCAATCTCTCCCGAGTGGAGTCAGGGAAACACCGTCCTTCCCTTGAGACCCTAGAAAGAATCGCCGCTGCCTTAAAGATCCCCGTCGTCGATCTGGTCCTAAGAAAATAAGTCGCACATAGATTATCCTAAGCCAGCCCGCCATGTGCGGGGCGACATGAAGGTTGGTCTCCTTCTAAAGATTACCGGCATGAAGTCAGTCAACGACTTGATCCAGAGCGGTCTCGGCAAGAAAAATGATCAGTAGCTAAAAACCTGTGTGAGTTGCCTCTCTTACTCTTGACCTCTGCTCGAAATTCCAAATTTGAGATTTGCAATTTGCCATTTGAGATCCCGAAGGGCTTGCCTGTTGCCCCCGCTTTAGCCTCATTGCCATTGCTAGCTTTGCCCTCGGTTTAGTTACAGCTAATTACTTAACCTACTGAAATTATTAGGTTTTTTTATTGGTTATCAATTAGCACACAAATATGCGCTTGACAAGACACACTTAATATGGTCTAGTAGTGGTACCTGGAGGTGTGCTATGGCACGAGTAAATGTTTTCCTGAAGGACGAATTGCTGGATGAAATCAACGAGGAAGCCAAGGAAGAAAAAACCAATCGTAGCGCTCTGATCCAGAGTGCATTAGAAAAATATCTGGAGGCGAAAAAGAAGAAACGGGAGGAGGAAGAGAAGCGGAAGAAAATGCAGGAGGCCTCCGAGAGAATGGACCGACTGGCTAAAAAACTTGGCCGGTGGGACGCTCAGGCAATCATCCGGAAATTCCGCGATACCAACTTAAAGGGTGACCGGTGATTTCCACCTACCACGCTGCCTACGTTGTTGACGCTTCTGTTCTGACCAAGTGGTTTGTAGAGGAGGAAGACCGCCACCTCGCTCTTGGCCTAAGAGATCTCCACACATCTGGCCGGTCCACCCTGATTGTTTCGGAGCTCACTTTTTTGGAAATACTCAACGCTATCAGATATGCTCCGAAGGCACAGGAGGCAGACGGCGCTGAAGCGCTCCACGTGCTCGAAAACCTACACCTTCAGGTGAAACCAATCGAGTTTGATACTCTGCGCAAAGCCAACGCCATCGCCTGGGCCTACAAGATCACGATTTACGACGCTCTCTATGTTGCGCTTGCCGAGCAAGTGGGATACCCGCTCATCACAGCCGATGAGGAGATAGTCAAGAAGCTAAAAGGCCACAGCATCGTGGTGCCGTTGGGAGAGATGGAGTTTAAGGCTCAAGGCTAAGGGGAGGTTTGGATAACTGACGGAAAGGAGATACAGGTTGACAATCGTAGTAATTGATGACTAAAAGTAGCGTGTGGTCAAAGTGCAAGGTCCAGTTAAACTAAATTCAGCACGGGTCAGGTTGCGGAGTAAGTTTCTCCAGGAGGAGATGAGGGCGCAATCCTACGAAAAGGTTCATGGTATTCACTATACGCCCCCGGTCTTAGCAGACTATTTGGCCAAACAGGTTATCAGCCGACTCAGCGACCGTATCAATAGAGCAGACTCTCTTGAGATTTTCGACCCTGCATGCGGGGATGGTGAACTACTGAGAGCGGTCAGTGACGCGGCCCCACCGAGCTTACGAGAAAAGTTAAGACTTTGCGGAATAGATAAAGATGCAGCGGCATTAGAACGTGCCGAAGCGAATCTTAAACACGCGGGTATAGGTTCAGTCGTTCTCCATTGCGAAGATTTCATGTCAACTGTCGCTCCCGACCAGAGCAATGCTCAATTAAATTTTGCTCTGGAGTCAGACCCGCGGCGTGGTTTGCGATTATTTGGACAGTTCGATGCTGTCATCTCCAATCCCCCCTATGTCCGCACACAGATCCTGGGCGCAGAGAAGGCGAGACAGCTAGCCGCTCGGTTCGATTTAAACGGACGCGTTGACCTTTACCATGCTTTCGTGAAAGCGATGACGCTCGTTTTACGTGAAGGAGGAATCCTAGGCCTGCTGACCTCAAACCGCTTTTTAACAGTTCAAGCGGGAGCGTCGATACGCGCGTGGCTGTCAAGTCAATTCCGCCTGCTACGCCTAGTTGACCTTGGAGATACGAAACTCTTCACTGCGTCAGTGTTGCCTGCAATCCTTGTTGCCCGGCGGGATTCTAGAAATCAAGCTGAAACTTGCGAGTTTATCCGCGTTTATGAACACACGGCATCCAGTCATCCCTCGATAACTCGCTTCGACTCTGTCCTTGACGCCTTGGATGGGGAGTTTTCAGGGCTAGTTCAGGTCAACGAATCGTGCTACCGAGTTGAGGTTGGCGAGTTGCGCACTCGTGGTACTGGAGCTCGGCCTTGGTCCATGACTAATAAAGGCGTGGAAACCTGGCTCACGACCGTCAGAGCACATACGGCTGCAACGTTCGGAGAATTAGGTAAGGTATGTGTTGGAATCAAGACGACGGCAGACACCGTTTTTATTCGTGATGACTGGGAGTCGCTTCCTAAAGATATCCAACCAGAGGAGGATCTGCTTTACCCTCTTGTCACGCACCATTTGGCGACCCGTTGGCGGCCTCGGCCGGAAACGGTGAAGGTCAAAAAAGTCCTGTATCCATACCGAGAAGTTGATGGCAAACGAACGGTGGTTGATCTAGCTCGTTATCCTCGTGCCTACGCATATCTGCTCCAAAACCGAGAACGTTTGGAGAGGCGTGGTTATGTAAAAGAATCTGGCAGGGAGTGGTTTGAGATTTGGGTGCCACACCATCCAAGCGACTGGAATCGACCCAAATTGGCATTTCCCGACATCAGTGAAAGCAGCAAGTTTTTCCTCGTGGACAACGGGTGGGTTATTAACGGCGACTGCTACTGGATTAAGCTTCTTCCTCAGAAGGATCCCCGGTGGCTTTGGCTCATGTTGGCGGTAGCAAACTCCTCTTTCGCGCTGAAGTTTTATGACACTGTTTTCCATAATAAGCTTTACTCACGTCGTAGGCGCTTCATGACTCAATATGTCAGCCAGTTTCCGGTGCCTTCACTCGATTCGGCAGAGGAGCTTGTGCGACTAATACCGACCTTGCTAACAGCGGCGTCAAACTCGGATCTCGACGCTTTGCAAGGTCTTGAGGAATCGGTGGATAGCCTTGTTTGGAATACATTCGGGTTAGAGAAAGAAGTCTCGCGGTAACGGAATCTGCAGTTTGGCGTTGACGACTTTTCCCTCGAATCGCTGGAAAAAGGAAAAGAAATCCTGGCCTTTGGTCAGCACCAGGTGTTCAATCTGCACTTTGGTTCCCGTGAGTCTCCCATAAAACACTCCATAACGCACATCACAATGCTTGACCTTGGGCAGGAAGTCGAGTGGCGTCGAGTCATCCGGGGAAACCAAGCCGAGGTCGATAGTTGGAGACGTCTGAAGTTTCAGTTCTAAGAGCTGTTCCGTAACGTCCGGGAAACTCCCCGTATCAATGTAAGCCCCCGTCCCCAGGGTAAGGCAGACAGCGCGGTGCAGCGCCGCTCCTCGATTGCGTTCTTGGTCCAGTCCAGGATCAACAAGCCGCGTGCCCACCAACGTTAGCAACTTCTCGTAAAGCCTCTCGATTGGAAGAAACCTACTAAAATCTGGGGTTCGAGTGCTGCCAAGGCCTTGACTAATGGTCAGAGTTTTTCCGGGCGGCGCCGCGATTGCCTCGCGCACCGTGTATGAGTCGGAACGCGACACAAGCACCGAGCAGGTCACAGGCTCACGGCTCTTAGCCTGGTATTTCTTCGTTAAAGTTCCTGTCGGGTCCAGCTTCGCTAAAACTTCACCTACGATGACACGCAAGCCAACTACCTTCGATGACTCGTCTAGTCGGATCAACACATATCGACGAGTGGGGACGATTTCTTCGTTCCAGATCTGCAGGTTGTTTGACTTCTGGATGTACGTGTCAAAGTCCTGACCAGGGAAGCGGGGCTTCGTTTTCTTAAAAGATTTTGGGACCGGATAACCCAGAATGTCACAAATTTTTGCCTTCAGAACCTTCGAGCGTGTTCGCAACGGGTAATTCAGATCCAGGCCCAGCAACCCATCGCGCAGCACTTTTTCCAATTCCCCGATCGGGAGGAAATACCCTGGGTTCTCATCGACAGGATCATAAATGCTCTTGCCGGACTGCGCCAAGGCGCCTCCCTGCCCGACCACTGTTGAGTAGTCCTTTGGCATGTTCACCTCTCGGTGAGCAAGTCAACGACTGATATACCGAACGCCGCAGCGATTCTGTCGAGCGTTGTCAGGGTGATGTTTCGTTCGCCCCGTTCAATAGCCCCAACGTAGGTTCGATGAAGCCCACATTTTTCAGCGCATTCCTCTTGGGACCATTTACGCTGTAATCGCAAGCGGCGCAGGTTAGCTGCTACGATACTAGAAGGATCCTTACGCGGCATGGATCGCTTTATGCCTAAATGATGACTATTTATCTACAGACTAAATGTAGCGCGGCGATTGGAGAAAAGAATTGAGGAGAAAAGGGGGTGGGGGAATTTGGTGAAAAAAATGGGTCGGGAGGCTTTTATTCCTCAAACATTGAGCTGTCGAGGAGCCGTGCCCCGTGGATGATGCGCAGGACGTAAACTGTTCTTCCCGCAACGCGAAACACGCTTCGGTGGCTACCGGGTCGTAAGAGGGCGGGTCTTGGATCTTGTGTTTGTTCCGCAATAAGAGTTCATTACGCGGCTACCGGAGGCATGGAGCGCTTCGCCGGTCGTGTGCGAGAAGCTTGACAACCCAGCGTCGGTGAACTAAGCTTAGTCTAGTTATGAGCCAAGTCAACATTCACCAGGCGAAAACCCATCTCTCTCGGCTGGTCGAACTGGCTGCCGGCGGCGAAGAAATCATCATCGCCAAGGCCGGAAAGCCTATCGCTCGATTGGTTCCTTACGCTGCCAAAGGGAAGATTCGCCGGCCGGGACAACTGCGCGGGAAGCTGCGAATGAAGAAGAATTTCGACCAACCTCTGCCGAAGGAAATTCTCGCTTCGTTCGAAGGTAAATCTTAAGCCGTGCGTTTGCTCCTCGACACCAACGTGCTTCTCTGGTGGCTGTCCGATCACTCCAGGCTGTCTTCGCAGGGCCGAAAGATTATTGCCGATCCGGGCAACGACATCCTCGTCAGTTCAGCCTCGGTTTGGGAAATCGCGATCAAGGCGGCTTTGGGAAGGATTGAGATCGAACTCAACGGCCTTGAGGAGGCGATTGTCAAAAGCGGATTTCAACCCTTAGTGATGGGGTTTCGACACGCTGTCGGTGTTGGCCGGCTGCCCGACGTCCATCGCGACCCTTTCGACCGGATGCTTATCGCCCAAGCCAGAGTAGAGAAACTGCGTATCGTATCTCACGATCGAGTCTTTGAACGATATGGCCTGCGGGCGGAAGGGTTGGATCCGATTATCGTTTGACCGTTCCCTAATGCCTGTTGCCTCGTGCCTGTCTTTCTATATTCCCCACGCCCCACTCAGATGGATATTCGCGCCGTTGACATAGCGCGCCTCTTCTGACACCAGAAAGCGGACAACCAAAACAGCGTCCTCAAGCGTTCCCACGTATCCAGCGGGGATTTTCTTGGCCATCGAGTCCAGTTCCTCCTTTGGGGCGCTGCCGGAATCTATGAAACCCGGAGAAACCGCGTTGACGGTGATCCCGTGGGGGGCCAGTACGCGAGCCAAAGAGCGCGCCAGCACCAGAAGCCCCACCTTGGCGATGTAGTGCGCGGTCAACTGAGACTGGGCGATCAGTTGATCCGCGTTGGCCATGCTGAAACAGACAATGCGTCCCCACCTGCGCTCGATCATGCCCGGAGCGACCGCCTGACTTAGATAGAAGAGGGGATGGAGATTATTGTCGAACATCGAGTGCCACCCTTCGACGCTTTCCTCGAGGAGGTTGACTCGGTGATAGGGGCCGGCACAGTTGACCAGGGCATCGATCCGCCCCCATTCTTTTTCTATTCGCTTTACCATCTCCCGAGCCGCGCCGGCATCCGATACGTCGCATTGGAACGCCATGCCCTTCGAGCCCTTTTTCTCAACCGCTTCGACGATCTTTGCCCCTTCGTCGGCGCTCTTACGGTAGCATATGGCCACAGACCATCCTGAGCCAGCTAAGTCTAGTGCCACTGCCCGCCCGATACCCTTTGCCCCACCGGTAATTAAAGCCACTTTGTCGTTCATGATTCCTCCAAAGGTTTCGCTCCTCGGGGACGACTCTTCCGACCGCAGGCTGAAACGCAGACCGGAAGCGCCTTTCGGGCACGATGCAATAGACCTGTGGTACGCTCGACGGTTACATACGCTTGGAACTGCACGCCTGGTGCATCGCGCCCTCAATCCGCTCCCGGTCTGCTGCGTCGGAACTCCCTGCGGGCCGCGCTTCATAAGTGAGGGGGCTTGCCGAGCGAGCCGAAAGCACCGGGCGTAAACGGTTCAAAGAACCCACGGACCTATTGCTCTCGGGGAGCGAGGTAAGTCCCCGAGCGGACCTTCCAGCGACGAGCCGGTGAGCCAAGAGGACAGGGAGGCCCCTGTCGGGTTATCTCCTTTCTTCATTCAATAAACGGTCTGAACTTCTCATACAGCTCTTTAAGCTTTGCCTTGTAGTGCTCCACGTTTTCGTCC
>JACPSE010000021.1 GCA_016193465.1 Deltaproteobacteria bacterium | reverse complement strand
CCAATAAGGTAGTGTAAGGCTTATCCGCTTAGCTCCACACCATACAACTGCCTGTGGGTAGCAGGGCCATGGGTGCCAGGCTGCCTCATCATCTTGGGGCTTGTGGGGTCAAGCGGATAAGCCTTAGGTAGTGTTATGTTAACAACTGAGCCTGGCCCGAAGATAGGGCGGGACATCTGCCCCCAACTGGGGTAAGAGGCTTTTAAATTAGCTGGCTGTAGGATGGATCGAAGGTAATCTCTTTTATCGCAGGATCTCTTCTGGGTGGGGCATGAGACTCTTTAACTGCGCAAGGTAGAGTATCTCGTTGCGGGAGGTGCCGCCCCCTGTCATCACGCGTTTTCCTCTGAGATCTGCCGCGGACTGGATACTCGGGCGAGCAAACATGGACGACCCTCGCATGTTGCTTGCTGCCAACGCCTTGACGTCTGCCCAGCCCAACAAGCGCGCTTCAATCGCGGTCGAAACCGACGTAAAAAACAAACCATCGCCGCTAACGCAAAGATCCACCGTCTTGCGTTTTCCTCCCTCGACTCCGCCGCTCAAGGTGTAAGGATAATCCAGGTCCGCGCCTTCTTGTTTGAAAAAGCCCATCTCCTTACCCACATAGTAGGGAAGGAAGGTCACGGTCTCATACGGTAAAGTAGCAAGCACGCTTTTCTCCTTCGCTGTCGTTTACGTAGCCTCTGAACTATTTGAGTTCCGCCTTAGGGAAGCCGAAAGCTTCAAGAATCATTTTCATCCGCCTCGCGCCATCTTTGTAAGTCTTAAAGTCGTTAAGCGCGATCTTTTTTCCTTTTATGAGCCTGGCCACCTCGCCATCCGTATAGATGCTTGATTTAACGGGCTCCACTTCATCCAGGATCTTTTGACCTTCAGGACTAACCTGATGCTCCAGGAAGAGGAGGGCCGCGTAAGGGTGAGGAGCTGTCTTCATCACGAAATCATTTTCCTGAAGTCTTACCGGCACCGGCTCGATGACCTTACAAACCAACACCTTCCTTGGGTCTTTTTGCTGGGCCCTAACACAGGAATGATAGTTCGCAAGCTGGTGCATCGGGTTTTCCCCGGCAACGATAGTGGCTAAAGATCGAGTCTGGCCCCTTGCCCAGACCGGCTGCTGGTCTTTCAGCTTGCCCGCGTAATTCTTTACCCATTCATCTCCCAACGTTGAGACCAGCGCCGCATTACAATAAGGACGTATATCAACGAGAAACTTCCTTCCTTTGAACTCCTGCTTGAGGAAGTCTTCCCACTTGTTCGGAACCTTCTCTGGTGGAATAAGCTCCCTATTATAGACAGCCCCGCAGAGGGCGCTGCCTACGGAAACCACCCCGCGATAGTTAGGGTCTACCATCTTCGGGTTGATGGCCAGCACTCCGTATTGAGCCATGCCCAAGAGATCCAACTTCATCGCATTCTCCGCAAATCGACTATAGAAGTCTTCGGGCGCGTGCACTAGGTCCCAGTCGGTAGTTTTTCCTGCGTCCAGCTCCATCAAGAACTTCTCTCCGTAAACAGCACCGCTCAGTTCCTCCATCTGAGCCTCTATGAACGGATATTTTTTCTTGAACGATTCAACCATGGGCCTGTAGGTATCCGGGTCAAGAGTACTTCCAATCTTAACTTTTCCCTCTTTCTTGGCCTTGGCGATAATCTCATCACGACTCGTGATAAAGATGAACCCCTTCGTCTCCGCTTCTTTCCTTGCTTTCTGCAAGGCGGCGCTGTCAGCACTAAAGGCAGGGAAGGTAAACACTGACGACATCCAGCAGGACGCGGCCACCAGCGCGATGAGCAGAACGTTCATGGCATACCTCCTATGAGCGAAAAAGTATGGGGCTCCGTAAAGCAAAAGCCGCATAGCTCTTCTAAGTTATCTAAGCCACAGACGGACCTAGAAAACCAGCAATCTTAGGCCGAGATAAGGAGGCTATCATGAGGGGATACTATGAAAAGGGAAAGACCTTGGCAAGAGGGAAGAAGGCTCGAACAAATCTCATGTGGCTTCTGATCAAGAAAAGCAGGCTGGAACAATGCCACTTGCTTATCTTGGGAACAGGTTTGGAGGCTGGCGTTATCCCTTGACAATCCACATAGCAGGAGCCTCCGTCCTCGCTCTCGGAGTACCCTGAGAAAGGAATTCGAATCCGCGACTTAATATTCCAGAAAGCCACGAATTCAGACGCACTGAGAAGACGGGATGAATGTTACGTCATCTCCCCCAAATAGCTGATACCTTCTTCGTAACTAGGGAAGCAATTTTGGCCTCATCCCACCCCACAAAGACAGGTTTGGACTTTGCCTTTTGAAACACGTTCCAGGTTTTGGTCCCTTTCAGGAAAGGCGATCCTCTCCCGACCAAGTCGTAGCCTCTTTGTCCTTCCGGAGAGGCGAGCCAGCCCGCCAACAACAAGGCGGCATTCGGGCTCTTAGCACCTTTCATTATTCCAAGCACTTCATTAAGAAGCACGGGCACTTCCTTAGGCCAAGCAACCCTTATATGGGCTTGTGGATCCTGCCTTAGCATCCTGAAGACAGATCCGTAATAAGTGCCGCAAACCATAGAAATCTCGCCGGCAGCTACCTGAGTCAGGCTTTCTGTTCCTCTCTTCCAAATTGGGCGGTTTTCCTTGATCTTCTTGGCATAGTCGAGGACCTTTTCCTCGCCCCATTCAGGATAAAGACCAATAAGGATGAATGGCCGGACGTCCATTACAAATTTTCCCCTCCAATACGGATCGAGGCAGTCCTCCCATTTCGTGGGAACTCGCTCAGGCGGGACCATCGTAGGATTGTACGCAATGACTTCCGGGTACAAAGAACCGCCAGCCATGAGACCCTCAGGGCTTATGTTTAGCTTAGGAATATCCAGGAAATACTTCCGCCATTCAAAGGGCCCAGCCAGCACTCCAGCCTTTACGAACCGACCTTGCTGCTCGGCGACAAGTTTGACCACATCGTATTCTACCGTTCCTGCCAGTGTCTCGGTTAGGATCTTTTCCGATTCATCAACACCCGTGATTCTGATGTATTCCACCTTAATTTGCGGGTATTTTTGATAGAACCCCTCAAGAACGACCCTTACATCTCCCGGCACCAGTGAAGCAGCTATGCGGACGTTGCCTTCTTTTGAGGCTAATTTGACAACCTCATCGAGACTACTGCCAAAACCCGGCGGGCTTGAAAGCGCATGGTTGGAGCAAACCAAAATCCCAAGTGCCGTTAAAACACCCAACGGAAGCATTTTGGCATTCCTTATCATCACCGTATAAAGACGCCTTTTATCTGCTCTCAAAAGAAGAACAAGGTAAAATTTAAGCATAGAAATCCCTCCTTAATACTTAGGACTCTGGGAAGAGTCTCATGCCCCTCCGGATACGAACCCTGATAAAAGAGAGATCACTTTTGACCCTCCCTATACCCAGTTAGTTTAACCTCCCGCTACCCCAAGCCAGAGGAAATGTCAAGAAAATCTCAGGGTTGGTTTGGAGACAGGGGTGGACATCTGCCCCTAATGGGGGTACGAGGCTTTTAAGTGGCCTGGCTGTAGGATGGATCGGCGGGAAGATCCTGGTCTGCTTCTTAACGGTTACGCGATACGCTAACCATAGACTGAGAGCGGCTACCAAGAGCACCGGTCTGCTAGCGGGGTCAACAAGGGATAGCCCTGCCGGGAGGCCGAAGACGCCTCCCGATGTCTGAATGAATTTGAGTTCGGTCGTCACGTTGCCGGTTAACATTCTTTCCAGCTCCCGCTCATCCATTTTATCGAGTTGAGCTTTTCCGATCTGTTTGATGTCTAATCCTCTCAGCCCTTCGACAATGATGTTTGTCAGAACGCCTTCGATCGTCTCGCTTTCGCGCTCCATCCATGCGGGAACACGATCCAGGGCATGATCGATTTGCTTGAAGGCATGATCTAAGGCTTTGGGAATCTCCGGCAGCGCTTTCATTATTTCGGTTAGGACGACGGGGCCCCAAAGGAGCTTGGTCCATTCCATGATTTTTTTCCCACGGTCTCGCCGGGCCTGAGCATCTTCGGGACAGTAAAGACATATTGCCTGTGAGGCAGGGGATAGAGAATCTCCTCTGTGATCCATTCCCCAAACATTAGGCTATCTTTGCTGTGCTACGAGGCGTCGAAAATAGCTTGCTAAGATTGGTTAAATCTTCGGCCTCTTCCCTGTTTTTTTGTAATGAAAATAGTCCCGTAAAATCCCGGCGTGGTCAAAGACTATGGGGGAAGGGAGATTTTGTTCCGTAAAGAGCCGTGCGTTTTTGGCATCGTCGGCGCCTCTCGGTTCGCCGCTGGCGCTTGCGATGAAAACTGTGGAGACCGTGTGATGGCGGGGATCCCGTCGAGGATCGGAGTAGCTATAAAACTGCTCGATCAATTCCACATCCAGAGAGATTTCTTCCTTGGCTTCTCTCAGGGCCGCTTTTTCCAGGCTCTCGCCGTAATCGACGAATCCGCCGGGCAAGGCCCAGCCGTGAGGCGGATTTTTTCTTTCGATCAACACAATTCCGCGGCCCTCGACTTCAACGATAATATCTACCGTAGGGAAAGGATTCTTGAATTTTCGAGTCACGCTTCCAGCCTTCCTTGACTTCTTTCATGGCGCCAGATAATAGTAAAGATTACATTTCTCGCGGGGTGGAGCAGTCTGGTAGCTCGCAAGGCTCATAACCTTGAGGTCCCGGGTTCAAATCCCGGCCCCGCAACCAAGATTCACGAAAGGGGCCCCAGCGGCCCCTTTTCTATTGACCGATCCGGACTCGACCCCAAGACGGCGTCAGGCTTTCGGTTATTACCTCCGGCGAGGATCAGAGTCAACTCTCGGAATACTCCCTCAGCTACCCCTGGTCTGGATGGCCGTGGTCTGATAGAATCAAATTTGATCGGTTGGTTCCCCGGAGCCCCTCATGGCAGGCGGACGGAATCTATTGTTTCTCCAAGCTCGCGCGAGCACAACATTCCTCGTGCTTTCAGCCCTTTTTTGCCACACCATAGGATTCGCCTCCTCGCTGTTTAGCGAAAAGCAACTGGAGGCCCTCGGAAAATATGTCGGGAAAACGTACTGGGCCATTGCCGAGGACGGCAGAAGACCCCTTTTCTTTTCTGCCCCGTCCCCGTCCGCGTCTTCTTTTATGCCGGAGCCGAAGGAATCTCTGAGAATTGCGGAAATGGTTCAGGGTTCGGCGCAAAAGCCCACCCACTACTATAAGGTGAGGTTTGGCTCCGGGAGGGAAGGCTATATCGACGTCGATTCTTTTCTGAGAGAGCTCAACGCTACCCTCTTCACCCAGGATCCGGACCGCGGGCAAAAGATGAGGTCGGCAAAAGAGACTCGAGAAGAGAGAAAGCGTGAAGCGCGGATACGCGCTCAGCCCTGGCCCGAGCATGTGAAAGAGGCGGTGCTCAAAAGGCAGGCTATCATGGGAATGAACATGAAGGAGGCCAGGGAAGCGCTGGGCAAACCGGCGAGGGTGGTAAAGATAAAAAACACCAATCCTTTGATGGGACAGCAGGAGCAATGGATTTATGACAAAGGACCTGTTTTGACCTTCACCAACGGGATCATTACCCGGATGCAGACTCCGGAGGCGAGAAATGAATAAACTTCTTATCCTTGCGTCTAATTCTGTGATGCCTACAAGTATGGTGGGATTACTATCCTGGTTTCTCCTGCTACTCCCCGTAACCTCTTTGAGGGCCGAGCTCTATCAATGGACCGATGCTAGAGGAACTGTCCATTTTACCGACAACCTGCACACGGTCCCGGAGCTATTGCGAAACTCGCCTCATCTCATCATCCGGCAGGACTCATGGTCTGAGAAAAGCTCCCTTAGCTCAACCCCTCCCGAAACCCTACCTCCTGAGGAGCCGCTTAGCCCGAGAGAGGTTGAACCGGCGAAGGCTGCACCACAAATCGTTCACTATAATCCTCAACAGACAACCATCGTGGTGGTTAACTCTATAGTTCACCGCCCCCGCAGGCATCCTTGTCCGGGTCCGGCACGTTGCCAGCCGCAGGTTTTCCGGCCAAATTTCGACGACCGCAGGTACATCCACCCCAGTGTCTTTGATGGCGGCCCGCGCCAGTACATCCAACCTGAATCTTCTCAATCGTCTCGCAGGTAGTCCATATCAGTAGGCAGTTTGCAGAAGGCAGTAGGCAGATTCTACTTTCCTCCTCTCCCGTGAAGGAAGGGGCTAATGAAGGGCCAGACCATTAGAAGGGCGGAGGCTGTCACCAACACCGCGCTGATCGGACTGGCAAAAAAGATCGCCGGCGATCCCTGCGACATAATGAGACTTTGCCGTAGGGCCGACTCCGCCATGTCTCCTAAGACTAGAGCGAGAACCATCGGGGCGATAGGGTAATCGAGTTTCTTGAAGACATAACCTACGATGCCAAAAAGCATCATGTACCAGATATCCGTTGTGCTGTTATTGACTGCAAACGAACCAATAGCGCAGACATAGACGATCGAAGGAAACAAAACAGCGAACGGAAGCCTTAAGATCGCGGCAAAGAAAGGGACAAAGAGCAGTACAATCAATACCCCGATGACATTTCCCGTGTACATGCTGGCGATAAGGCCCCAGACAAATTCGGGTTTCTCCTTAAAGAGCATGGGTCCAGGCTGTAGCCCCCAGATCATTAGCCCTCCTAACATCACGGCGGCCGTAGGCGACCCGGGGATGCCAAGAGTGATCATGGGGAGGAGCGCGGAGACCCCGGCGGCATGGGCGGCAGTCTCGGGGGCAATCACGCCTTCAATTGCTCCGTTGCCAAACTTCTCAGGATTTTTAGAAAACTTTTTGGCAAAACCATAGCTCATAAAGGATGCCGGGGTAGCCCCGCCGGGTTTAATGCCCATCCAGGAGCCGATAATCGCTCCACGGATAAAAGTTTTCCAGTATTGCGACAGCTCTCTCAAAGTCCTTGTGACGGTGCGCAAGGTAACCCTTGCCTGAACGCCTTTTAACTCAAGCCCTTCCTCAACGGTTAGCAAAATCTCACCGATGCCGAAAAGACCAATCACCGCCACGACAAAATTGAATCCCCGCATCAGCTCGACTGTCCCAAAGGTGAGACGCAACTGTCCGCTGACAATATCCAAACCTACGGCTGCCATGATGAACCCAATAAAAATGGAAGCCAGCGTCTTGGGTGCAGAACCGCCTCCTAATCCGACAAAAGCGCTGAAGGTAAGCATTTGAATTCCCAAAAACTCGGGAGGGCCAAATTTAAGCGAGAACTCGGCAATGAGAGGAGCGAAAAATGTTACTAGGATGATCGCGAATGCAGCGCCAAAAAAAGAGGAAATAAAGGCGGCCGTCAGAGCCTCTCCCCCCCTACCCTGTTTTGCTAGAGGATGACCATCAAAGGTAGTTGCCACCGACCACGGCTCGCCGGGAATGTTAAAGAGAATAGAAGTAATGGCCCCGCCAAACAGGGCGCCCCAATAGATACAAGAGAGGAGAATGATCGCCGAGGTCGGCGGCATGACAAAAGTAATCGGAAGAAGGATAGCCACACCGTTGGCTCCTCCTAAGCCTGGGAGCACTCCAATTATGGTTCCCAGGATGATCCCAATGGTCGCTATGAAGAGATTATAGGGCGAGAGGGCAATCTGAAATCCCATGAGAAGGTTACCGAAGGCTTCCATCAAATAGTCTCACCCTTTCTAGTAAAGTCCACTGATCCAGGTCCAGTAACCCTTCGGCATGGGTATGAGGAACCACTTGTCAAAGATAAAATAGCTAACTACGGGTAAAAGGACACTTACAAGAAAGGTAGTGATCCAACGGTGCCTCCCGATCCACCGCATATAGACGGCAAGGTAAATAAGGGCCGCTGGATAGAGACCTATAGCCTCAGTGAGGGCTACCATCACGAAGGCTGGCAGGGCTACTTTGATGACTGGAACCCAGGCGCCCTTCTGGACAAAGGGCCAGCGGGCGAAAGACGAGCGATCCAGAAATGCCTTAATGGCTATAACGGCACTGCATACCACAAGGCCCGTGGCCAGCCAAAAAGGGAAGAAGCCAGCCTCAGGACCGTTCAGTCCCCAGCCAATCTTGAGCTTAAGCGACTCCCACAGCACGAGCCCGCCTAAAAACAGTAGGACGAGCGCGCACGCAATGTCTGCCCTGCGCATCCCCCCGTCTTTCCCCTTGGCCCCTGATTCGACCGGTTATTTTTTGATCAGCCCGCCTTCGGTCATGAGGCCCTTGTGAAGGTTTTCTGTTGGCTCGAGCCATTTGACATATTCAGGTCCGGTCAGAAAAGCCCGTTTCAGTCCGCCGTCGTCGGTGAATTTTTTCCACTCGGGGGTCTCCGTAACCCTCTTGAGCAGATTGACATACCACTCCTGGACTTCCTTCGGGATCCCCGGAGCGGCAAATATTCCCCGCAGCATCAGGTAATGGATGTCTTGACCCAAGGCCTCTTTGACCGTCGGGATGGTTTTCCAGTCAGGCAGATCGAGCCGCTCGGTATCGAAAATCGCCAGGGGCCTCACCCGCCCTGCCTTCCAGTGGCCCACAGCCTCGTTGGGGTTGTTTACGGTGGAATCCACATGCTTTCCGACCAGATTTACGGCCACATCGCCGCCTCCCTTGAACGGCACATAGATAAACTTAAGACCCAATGCCTGTTGTAACTGAACTGTGATGATCTGATCTTCTTGCGCGGTTCCTGTCCCTCCCATCTTGAAAGTACCAGGCGATTTTTTAACCGCGTCGATATACTCTTTCGCTGTCTTATAAGGCGTCTCTGCGTTCACCCAGAGGACAAATTCGTCTAGGGCTAGGCGGGCGATCGGGGTAAGGTCCCGCCAGTTGAACGGGACACCCGTCGCAAGCGGGGTGGTGAAAAGATTGGAGAGAGTGATGATGATAACATGCGCCTCTCCCTTTTTACCCTTGACATAGGTAAAGCCCTCAGCTCCCGCCCCTCCAGATTTGTTAACGGCGATGAAAGGTTGCGGGGAGAGGTTGTGCTTAGCGATCAAAGGGGAAATGAACCGTGCCATAACATCAGCACCGCCGCCAGTGCCCGCAGGGATAATGAACTCAACAGGCTTACTCGGCTCCCACGCCTGGACAGGTGCCAACGTCGACAACCCGATTAGGATAGCTACCGTCAGGAACATTAAGTGAGATATGGTTCTACTCATAACTATTCCTCCTTTCGGCAATCAAACAACAAACCTCTGAAGATTACAAGAGTTTTCTCTGCTGCTCATGGGTACGCAATTATTGGTGGTACCTAAAGTGGGTCCTGCGCCGGTATTTGCGAAAGAGAGGAATCAGTACAAACCCTGCCACGAATCCTCCGATGTGGGCGGCGTAGGCCACCCCTCCGGCCGCTGGATCCACAGGACTCAGGGCTTGGTTGAGTAGCTGCAGCCCGATCCAAAAAATCAGCAAGATCCAGGAAGGAAGGTAAACGATACGGATAAAAAACCCGAAGGTAACTAAGGTCTGTACCCGGGCGTGGGGAAAGAGTAGCAGGTAGGCGCCGAGCACTCCCGAAACAGCGCCGGAGGCCCCGATGGTTGGAACCATTGAAGTAGGATTCAATGTGAGATGGGCCGCCGCCGCGGCGAAGCCCGTGATCAGATAAAAAATGATG
>JACPSE010000129.1 GCA_016193465.1 Deltaproteobacteria bacterium | reverse complement strand
GCAGGTCCGGGGAAGAAACAGACAGAAGCACTCGGACCACCCTCCGGCGTAAGGATGGCGTCAACCGAGGAAAGATGCGCAGTCAAAGAAGGGAAGGTCTTGAGGGCGTGAGGCTTCATTGTATAACCGTTAGAAGCGGGAAGTCGGTGGAGGTCTTCAAGGCTGGCGGATCGGGTTGTAGTAGCGTTTGAGGGAGGGGTAATGCCTTTCCGATGCGAAGGACCCGTGGGCGAAGGGTGTTCGTGATCAAAGGGGAGAAGGTGCTCTGATTGCTGAAAAGCTAGAGACAGAGCGAAAAAGCCTCGGGTACTCTTTGAGCGGCGTAGGGGAGGTCAAACGGTGGTAACCGGCAGGGCCTTTCTGAGTAATTCCTTGCTTGAAGCCGTACTGGGGAAAACTCGCCGTACGGAATTTTAGAGGGGGCGATGGAAACATGAGTAACCCCTGGGCGCTTTGGCGCAGGCACTTAATCGACAATGCGCAGCTTGCGGTCGCAATGCAAGCTAAATTGGCCAAGGGAGTTGCGTTCATGCGGCATCGCTCTACTCGACTTTTGATCTCAGGAGTCCATGATTGAAGATATCGGGCATCATAATGAAAGGAAGAGATATGCGAAAAAGTAAGAGTTCAGTCTCTAAATCCCGCTCGTATGCGGGAATCGGGGAGTTCTGGGAGGTGCACGACTTAAGCGATTTCTGGGGCAAGACCAAAAAGGTTAAGTTTGACGTGGATATTCAATCCGAGGTTACCTACTACCCCATAGAACGGGATCTCTCCGAGAAGATCCAGTTTCTGGCCCGCAAGCGAGGTGTTTCCTCCGACACCCTCGTCAATCTTTGGCTGGAGCAGAAAATCAAGGAACAGGCCTCGTAAAATTAACCGCAACGCCGACCCGCTATTCGCTCCGTTTTGCGGATTTGCCGAGGGCGATAAGGAACATGACGCTCTTCCCCGCGGCGTGGGGCGAAAAAAAATCGGTCACATCGTCATCGAAGAAAGTGAGCCCGGAGGCCCCGAGGCGCTGGGCATAGGCTGAAAGGTAGAGTTTGCCGCCGGTAATGCTGGCCTCAAGCTGGGCTGCCCGATAGCCCCGGTTGCCAAACCGCTCCAGAACACGATTGAGATCCGTCAATAAAAAGACGTCTACGCTGGCGTCGGCTGGGATCTCCTGGCCCAGGCCGAGATATCCCGCCTCACGGCGAAAATTACCTTCCTTAAGCTGCTCAAGTGCCAGCCTGTCCCGGTGAAAGACGTAGGCACCAGGAGGGAGATTCTCCACCGCATGGACGATGAGGTAAAGATCATTGAGCGGCCGCTCTCCGGGATGGAGGAAATCAGCCGGTATTCCACGGGTTGCTCGGTCCAGCATGGTTGAGAGCTGCGCAAAGGTGATCGATTCCCGGGAGAACTCGCGGGTAGAGCCGCGACGCAGGATGACCTCCTCAACCGTATCGTGAGGGATCTCGTGGTCACCGGGTGGCCGAAGCGGAAAGAGTCGCTCTTCCGACCTTTCGCCCTCCGCCTTCATCCCTTCGGCTGCGCTCAGGGCAGGCCCTTTGCCTTTGGCATCGCGCCAGGCAATCACCTCCTCCTCGCTCTCCAAAGAAGAAGCCCTATGTATCTCCTGGATCGCAGGATAATCAATCTCTTCCCTTGATAGCGGGACGGTTTCAAGGCTTAGCGGCTCAACCTCCGAGGGAGGGCCCACTGCCATAGCCGGGGCACTTCCCAGAGCTACCAGTGAAAGTGCCCCCTCGCGCTTATCATCGAGATCCACAAGCCGCTTCACCGGAGCTTCTACAAAACCCATCACGACCTTAGCCGCCACATTGCGGGCCGCCGCGGCCGCCAACAGGTTTGCCAAAATGGTGCCGTTGTCCCAGTAACAGTGCCGATAAGCCCGGGACTGGTATTTCCAGGCGTTGCGCCAGTAAGTCGAGGCGCAGATGACAATGGCTGGCGCGCCCACTACGGCAGGCTCTGCCCCGCTCGCACGCATGACAATACCCCGATGATCTCCCGCACGCAGCCTCCTCAACGCAAAGTCATGGGGCCCGAAGTGATACACCCCCGCCTCCAAACCCGACAGGTCGCCACAGACAAGGTACAAATCAATGTGATAGAGCGCCCCGGTGCAGGCCGCGGCCCGAAACAAAATCTCCCCACCCGGGTAGCGCCTGCGTTTGGTGATGCCGGCAGAAAGATAAAGGATTTCGGCCAAGGTCGCGATATTCGGAATCAAGGGACTGAGTGTTGCAGCGCCCGGATCTGCAATGGCAGAAAGCGCCGCCACCCCTGAAGAGGGGAGGTGTTGTGACAGCGGAAGAGGCGCCAGCTTGGAATAGATTTTAAAGGGAATCGGCTGGTTTTCCCAGTCTAGGTAATGCGGGTTCGTGCGGATACTCTGGTAGGAGTGCTTGGTTCCGTTATGATAAGCCCACGTGGCCTGAAGGTCGCGGTTTTTCATGGCGTTGCTCCTACCTATGGGGAAGTTCTAGTGGGGAAGTTCTAGGCCTGGAGCCCTCGCTTGAGCCGGCTGTCCAGAGCCAAGGCGACGTTCATCCCGCCAAAGCCACCGCCGACGATGACGATGTCGGTGCGCTCGCAAGGTTCCATACCGTTTCCTATGCTATCAGCTACCGCAAGGAAACATCCTGCTATCTTTCTGGTTGTGCAAAAAGATCCATAAACTCTTCTCCGATTTCAACTTTTTTCGCCAATTCGGTGTCCGTCTCTCCGCCCTTTTTAGGCTTAAAGGCGGGAACTGGGGCTCCATCCAACACAAAACGTCGAACCATTGCAGCAGGATTGTAACAGGACCCCTCAAACTCTGGAGAATGACGGATTGCGCCGGTAGGACAAACCTCAGAACAGATGCCGCAGTACATACATTTGGCAAGATCGATATCAAACTGAGTCATCCAGCGTTTTTTATCCGGCTCTTCGCTATCTGTGATAGCGATGCAAGTAATGGGGCACTCCCGCTCGCATGCCTTGCAGTTCGTACAAATCGCCATATCGACTTCAAGGTGCCCCCTATACCGTTTCGGCAATGTCTCCTGAACCGGTCGATCGATCCGATCAGGATACTGAATGGTGGCGGGACGGCGCATGGTGGCGGGACGGCGCATAAGATGGGAAAAAGTAATCGAAAGCCCCTCAAAGATAGTCACAACTGTCTCGAAAATATTTTGAAGATAGCTAAGCATGATCGGTTCGGTCCTCTACCGTTAACGCCCTCTCAACCTTCCCGGCACAGGTCGGACAGGGGCATAGCTCACGCAGGTGCTCGAACGTATAGATGCCGGTCGAGTGGCCGTCACTCCACTGGAAGCAGACCGCGTATCTGCCCACCGGGTCAATTGAGAGCGGATAGACATCTTTGCTTATCGATTCATCCCGGAGCCGCTTCTTGCCCGACATCTCATCGATGCACATCGCACAGCTACAAGCCATGCGCAAGGCATAGCCGGTATAGACACCTTCATGCCCGTCCTTCCAGCGAATCCGGACCTCGTTTTGGGATGGACGGGTAATCTCTGCTATCTCAGGTCTATCGGTGGAGGCTCCACCCATATTGAGGGTGCTGATCTGCGCTGCGAGATTCTCGGCGAGTCGAAAGAGAGCACGGGCGCTTGGGGAATCAGGCATGGACTCGACAATCGGGCA
>JACPSE010000020.1 GCA_016193465.1 Deltaproteobacteria bacterium | reverse complement strand
CTCGGCACGCTCTTCGGTAAAAGGACCCTCGCAAAACGGCGCAAGCTTAGCCATGATTGACCCTCTTGTCAAACAGCTTGGAAGGCACTAGGCAAGAGGTATGAGGCAACAGGGAGGCGCGAGGCTTGAGGCGGCAGGCTTGAGGAAGGATTTTTTTCCTGTTGCCTTGTATCTTCACTTTGCGTGTGTATGGACATAATTAAAACCAAACAGGACGGGATAGATCGTTGTTGCCTTGGTCGTCCGAGGCCGTGCGATAGCATGGGTCGTCCCGTCCTGCCTCTGCGAAAGCTCGAACAGTTGCCTGGGTTTTTGAAGCCCGTATCATTTGCAAGGTTGAGCTATGCTGGAGGCATCTAGAAAAAAGGAGGATTGGATGTTGGAAGACACCCCTATCTTTGTTGGTATCGACGTGTCCAAAGCAAAGCTGGACATCGCCCTGTGTCCGTGCGCTACCAGAGAATCTATCCCTAACGAGGCAGCTGCAATCCAAGGGTTGGTCAAGCGATTGTGTACTATGAAGATTGCCTTGATTGTGCTGGAGGCCACCGGGGGCGTTGAACGCCAGGTAGTTCGTGCCTTGGCCGCTGCCGAGCTGCCGGTGATCGTCGTCAATCCCCGACAAGTCCGGGACTTCGCCAAAGCTACCGGTCAGTTGGCCAAGACCGATCAGATTGATGCGGACATCCTGGCGCGCTTTGGAGAGGCGGTGCGCCCGGCCTTGCGTGCTCTGCCCGATCAGGCCAGCGAAGAGCTGCGGGCGCTGATTGCCCGGCGTCGCCAGCTTGTCGAGATGATCACGGCGGAAAAAAACCGGCTCAGCGGTGCTCCTAAACCCGTGCGCAAACGCATTGAGACCCACATCCGTTGGTTGGAAGCGGAACTTAAGCGAGTCAATGGAGATCTGGACCAAGCGATTCGTCAAAGTCCCATCTGGCGTGAGCGGGAGGATCTGCTTAAGAGCGCGCCTGGGATAGGCCCTGTCATCAGCCACACTTTGTTGGCCGATTTGCCGGAGCTGGGTAGATTGAATCGCAAGCAGATCGCCGCGCTGGTGGGTGTGGCCCCGCTTAATCGCGACAGCGGCACGCTTAGGGGGCATCGCGCGATTTGGGGTGGCCGGGCTCATGTGAGAGCTGCGCTCTACATGGCCGCCTTGGTTGCTAGCAGGCGCAATCCCGTGATCCGAGACTTCTACACACGGCTGCGTGCAGCTGGCAAAGTGCCCAAGGTTGCCCTGGTGGCCTGCATGCGCAAGTTGCTGACGATCCTTAACGCGATGATCAAACATCAGGTTCGCTGGTCTCCAGTGATAGTTTAGGCTCATTGACTTTTAAGACAGTTGCTATTGCCTTTTTACTATTGCCTGTTGCCTCAATGTTCGTTAATAAGAGGTTACTTCACGAGAATGGTATGCAACAGGTCGAGGAGCGCGGCCGAGTCCGTTTAATGATTGAAGGAAGGGTGCAAGGGGTATTTTTCCGCGCCTCCACTTTTGAGCAGGCCACCCAATTGGGGTTAAAGGGATGGGTGAGAAATTGCCCGGACGGCTCCGTCGAGGTTGTAGCGGAGGGCGAGAAGAAAAAAATTGATGACCTTGTGAGCTGGTGCCATCACGGCCCGCCACGGGCCCATGTGGGCAATGTGAAGCTCCAATGGGAGAATTTCCAGAACGAGTTTCAGGATTTCCGCATCAGGAGACAGTAAAAAAAGGGGCATAGGTTCGGACGAACCGACCCATAAAAACCGAAGGGGGAAACCAATCCCCCTTCGCTCCTGATCAATTAAAACTCGTTCGAGAGAAGATCTAATCTCTATCAGGCTTCTCCGGCTCGGGCTGCGGGCTCTCCTGAGCATAGCTCAGCTTTGTGATAGTGCTCGCGGTCCAACCGATCACGTTGAGTCCCAAAACTATCGCCAACACAACGGCTAGCTTCTTCATCGTCTTTCACCCCCTTTCTCTTTTGGTGAGATGAAGCAGAGCAAGCCCTATGCCAGCCAAAATGAGCCCCTTGAAGATTCCTCAGCCGCGAAAAACAAAGACTTTTTTACAGCATCAGGATTTATAGACGTTGCAAAAAACAACATGCCGATGTATTTTGCAGTAACTTTCAAATTCATGTATGGCCCTGGGCAGCAGAATCTACATCCATATAGCTCATTTACGGATGCCAGATCATCATCTTTCATTGGCACCTGAATTGCTCGTCTATAGGAAACCGGGATGAAGCTAGGGACCAAGCTCGTTGTTTCCCTTGTTATAACCACCATTGTCACCATGACCGTCCATGGATACTTGAGTATCCAGCAGGACAGGGAGAACATCGTGAGGGAAATTAGGGTGGGAATGCGGGGGCTTACCCGCGCTATCCAAGCCGCGCTAAACGACATCTATGGCGACAAGAAAGACCTAGAAGCAACGCAGGAATTCATCGATCGGGTGGGCAGTAGAATCAATATTCATGGCATCGTAGTCTACGACACGTCGGGAAAGCCTGTAGCTGTTTCTGTGTCCCTCCAAGAGACCCAAGAGTTTCCCGACCTAGATTCCAAACCTATACTCCGGATTGATCCTAGTCCGGTCTTCGAAAACGGCAAAGGAATGGAAGGCTATGCCAACAGGCCGGGCCAATTGGTTTACTATCGTGGAGAGCCGATCTTCAGCTCGGACAATAAACTGGCAGGTGCGTTTGTCCTTGGTAGACGCGGCTGGGGCCTGACGAGAACCATAGAGGCGAGGCGAAACCGCATCATTCTGACCACCTCAGCCCTTATCCTCTTGCTCTGTCTCTTTATCCTTATCATCGTTCGCCGGAATATCTCCCGCCCCATCCGGGAGCTAACGGACAGAATTCGGGAAATCGGCAAGGGTCAATGGGAGCAGCGCATCGAAGTTTCCGGCCGGGATGAGGTGAGTTACCTGGCAGAAGAATTCAATCGTATGTGCGCGAGGCTGGAAGAGACATACCACAGGCTCGTTCAGGAGCAGCAGGAAAGGCTCGGCCTGGAAAAAAATCTCCGCCATTCTGAAAGATTGGCCTCGGTGAGCAAGCTGGCGGCAGGGCTGGCGCACGAGATCGGCACCCCGCTAAACATCATCGCCGGACGAGCCGAGCATCTCCTTCGGCGACAGCGCAGTCCGGAAGAAGCCAATGAAAACCTAAAGATCATACGCTCCCAGATCGACCGAATTACGGGCATCGTGCGTCAGCTCCTGGAATTCTCCCGGCGCAAGGAGCCTGTATTGCGCAGCGTCGATATCTCCGCCCTGCTGACCAACGTGCAGAGACTGCTGCAGCACCAGATCGAGGAGAAACATGTCGCGGTGGCGCTCGACCTGAGGGCCACTCTCCCTGAGATACAGGCCGACCCCGAGCTGTTACAGCAACTCTTCATTAACCTCTATTTAAATTCCCTCTACGTGTTGAACGCCGGAGGAACCATCACCATAAGGGCCGATCTGGCCGAGGACGAGGAGTCTCAGCCCAACCGGACGAATGGGAGGAGTTGGCTGAAGGTCTCTTTCGAGGACAACGGCCCGGGCATCCCTCCCGAGCACATCGATCGCGTGTTCGATCCTTTCTTCACCACCAAAGATATCGGAGAAGGTACCGGGCTCGGCTTATCGGTGAGCTATGGGATCGTCAAGGAACACGGCGGCGACATCCGTGTCGAGAGCGAGCCGGGCCGCTTTACCCGCTTCGTAATCCGCCTGCCAGCAGACCTCCCTTGCGGGGAAGGTCAGGAACGCACGGGGCGGGCATGAACTTGGGAATCCTGATCGTCGAGGATGACCGGGAGATGTGCCGTTTTCTCTCCGAGCTGCTCGCCGAAGAGGGTTATGAGGTGGCTGTGGTGTATGATGGGCCCTCAGCAGTGGAAAAATACAGGCAGGAAAGCTTTGACCTCACGATTACGGACCTCATGATGCCCCGGATGAAGGGAACCGAGCTCGTGCAGCGCTTGAAGGAAATCGAGCCGGACGCCCTGGTCCTGCTCATCACGGCGTTTGGCAGCATCGAGAGCGCCGTGGAGACCATGCGCGCCGGCGCCTTCGATTACCTTACCAAGCCCTTTCGGACGGACGAGATTTTATTGAGCGTCAGCCGCGCCCTGGAACAGAGAGGCCTCAGGATGGAGCTGCAGAGGCTCCGCAAAGAGATCCAGAGCCGCTACGGCTTTGAAAATATAGTAGGGAAAAGCGATAGCATGCGTCGTGTCTTTGAGATGATCGCGCATATCGGGGATGTCCCGGCCAATGTTCTGATCATCGGAGAGAGCGGGACCGGAAAGGAGCTTGTCGCCCGGGCAATCCATTATAATAGCCCTCGCAACCGCAACCCCTTCATTCCTCTGAATTGCGCGGCCATACCCGAAACCCTGTTGGAAAGCGAACTCTTCGGTTATCTGCGGGGAGCTTTTACGGACGCAAAGAGGGACCGAAAAGGGCTTTTTCATGAGGCCAGCGGGGGATCTCTCTTTCTCGACGAGATTAGTGAGATACCTGTGAACCTGCAGGCGAAACTCCTCCGCGTAATCGAGGACAAGGAGGTCCGGCCTTTAGGGGCAAGCCGAGGCGAAAAGGTGGATGCCCGAATCCTTGCGGCAAGCAACCGGGATTTAGACCAGCTCGTGGGTGAGGGAAGATTCCGGCAGGATCTTTTTTACCGCTTGAATGTTATTCGGATCGAACTTCCCCCTTTGAGGGAAAGGTCAGAAGACATCCCCCTACTCGTAGAACACTTCATTCAAAAGTTTTCCGGGAAAACAAAGCGCAGGGTGCAGGGTCTCACCGAGGAAGCGCTCGCCGCCATTTTGAACTATCACTGGCCGGGAAATGTCAGGGAACTCGAGCACACGATAGAGCGGGCCGTTCTCTTGGGCAAAGAAGAGATGATCAGCGGGAATGATCTCCCGCCTCAGCTCCTCAACAAAAGAGCCAAGGAAGGTCTCCTGGAGGAGGCCCTTTCGAATCGTTATACCCTTAAGGAGCTCGAACGGATCTATATCAGCAAAGTCTTAGAGACAACAAAAGGAAACAAAACTGAGGCCGCTAACACTTTGGGAGTTGATAGAACGACGCTTTACAGGAAACTCGAAGAGGCGAAAACAAAGGAATAGTCGTAGGTGTCTGCACTGACCAAGCGGTAATTTCTCGACGTCAGTTGAGATAACGCTCCTAAGAAGACCCTTAGGCATTATGGAGGCTCCCCGTCTCGCTTGCCAATGCCAAACGATAAATCTCTCTCTTGGGGTAGGAAAACTTCTCACCCAAAAGCTCTGCGATCTCCTTAACCCGCAAGCCCTTTCTCCGAAGCCTCCGGATCTCAGCGATCAGATCATCCTCCGAAGGAGCCCTCTTTTCCTCCGAGCCCTTGACCACCAGGGTCAACTCCCCACGAGGCTCTTTGCGCTGGATCTCGGCAATCACCTCACTGAGGCGGCCGCGGAGAAACTCCTCGAAGACTTTGGTTATCTCCCTTCCCAGAACCACCTCCCGGTCACCCAGAATCTCGAACAGATCCCCCAGAGACTCTTTGAGCCTATGGGGAGCCTCGTAAAAGACCATGGTTCTCTTCTCCTCCCGTAGCCCGTTCAGCCTTTCTCGCCGTTCTTTTTTTTTAGCCGGAAGAAAACCCTCAAAAACAAAACGGTCGGTAGGGAGTCCGCTGACGCTGAGAGCCGCGGTCATGGCCGAGGGACCCGGAATGGGGACCACCGGGATTTCCGCTTTTGCGGCCTCGCGCACGAGCCTGTAGCCGGGATCGGATAGGGTCGGGGTGCCAGCGTCGGAAACCAGGGCGATCTTTTCGCCTCGCTGCAGACGCGCCACCAAGGCATGGCCCTTGGTCTTCTCGTTATGTTCGTGATAACTCGTCAGCGGGGCGCGAATACCATAGTGATCTAACAGATGCTTCGTGTGGCGGGTATCCTCGGCGGCAATAAGGTCTGCCTCTTTGAGCACGCGCAGCGCCCGGAGCGTGATGTCTTCGAGGTTACCGATCGGAGTAGCAACGATGTAAAGGGTTCCGGGCATTGCTCAAATTACCGGTCCGCCCTCGGGGGAAAAGCTCTCAGGCCAGGGAAAATAAGCCGCTGCCTTGAACGAAACCTCCTCGCTCGGTTTCCCTGTCCTTCGATCTCTCCCCCCTCGGGCTGCGCGGGAGGAGATTGAGAGGGCGATGCGTTGACCGCAAAGGTACAACCGTATCTAGGCAAATCTCCTTCCAAAAATGTCGAGCGTAATAGAGACGTATCGCATCGGCCTCGAAAGCTACTGCCGCGCAGCCCATCATTTTCCCCAATCCCTCGCGTAGCGGAAGTCCCGATCGATGGTCCGGTGTGAGACCTTGGCGATCACCGGCAGACGCCTCTTGAATTGCGAATTCATGATTCGAAGCGTCACCTCATCAATGAAGCTTTCCGGAAAGCCCGCGGCGACGAGCTCCGTTCGCGAATAGCGCAGGTCCACCATGAGGTAGAGAAGTTTGTCCACTTCGCGGTACGTGAATCCCAGTTCCGCCTCGTCGGTCTGGCCGGCCCAGAGATCCGCCGACGGCCTCTTTTGCACGATCACCTCCGGCACCCCAACCGCCTCGGCCAAGGCCCAAACCTGCGTCTTGTACAGATCCCCCAGAGGGTTGATGGCAGAAGCCATGTCGCCGTAAAGAGTCCCGTAGCCGAGGAGCAGCTCCGTCTTGTTGCTCGTCCCCAAGACCAGGGCGTTCCAGCGCGCGGAATGGTCGTAGAGAATCGTCATCCGCTCGCGCGCCATCTTGTTGCCGCGTCTCTTCTGGTCCGCGTCAGGAAAACGCTCAAAGTAGGCATCGATCTCAGGCGTGATATCGACGGTGAGACTCTCTATCGAACTTTTCTCGACCAGCAGCTCCGCATGGGCCAGGCTTTCGGGAGTTGAATTCCTGTAGGGCATCATAACGGCCAAAACATTCTTCGGCGCCAG
>JACPSE010000186.1 GCA_016193465.1 Deltaproteobacteria bacterium | reverse complement strand
GAGATTGTGGCCATGGCAAAGAAAGAGGGAAAACTCAAGGTAATTACTGGCCTGGAGCAGCCGAATTATAAGCCGTTGGTTGATGCATTTAAGCAAAAGTATCCCTTTATCACTGATATCCATGTTGAGCAGATCCAGGGTAGAGACGCTTTCCAGAGGTTTATTCTGGAGATGAAGTCAGGACAAGCCAAGGGGTGGGATATCACCTATATACCCGGCGACTTTGCCAACGAGTATATAGCTTATCTAATGAAGCATGACATCCTGGGCATGGCCAAGCAGGGTGTGCTTAAAATCCATCCCGGGATGGTACATCCAATTGAAAGGAACATAGTGGGCGTTACAAGCAGCTTCATGGTCGTACCATACAACAGGAAGCTTCTTTCGGAAGATAAGGTCCCTGCTAAATGGGAGGATTTTCTGAAACCTGAGTTCAAGGGAANNTCGGAAGATAAGGTCCCTGCTAAATGGGAGGATTTTCTGAAACCTGAGTTCAAGGGAAAGAAATTCGTCTCGAGTATTCGGCCCACGGGGGTAGCTGCCCAGGTGCCTGCCTGGGGGCTGGAAAGAACGTTGGATTTCGCCCGGAAGCTAGCTGCCCAGCAGCCTGTGTGGGGTAGCGGCGTCACCAGAATTAACACCGCCATGGCTGCCGGAGAGTACTCCCTCGGCTTGAATTCTAGTTTCTATTCGGTTAGGAGGGCCATGAGCAAGGATCCCACAGGAAGCCTTAACTACAAGATCATTGAGCCTGTCCCTATCGCGAATGTTGGGCACCCCAGCGGTATTCTTAATACGGCCGACCACCCTCATGCCGCTCTTTTATGGCTGGAGTTTCTCGCCTCTCCTGAGGGTCAGGAGATAATAGATAAATACGAACCCTTTGGAGCCTCGATGTTTACTCCTGGCTCGGTTACAGAACAGATGACCCGGGAAAAGAAGCTATCGGTGGTAGACTGGGATCATTTCACCAAGTTTCAGGAATATATGGAGAAGATCTTAGCAGCTTACGGTTTCCCGAAAGTGGATAAATAAAGGAGAAAGAAATTGTTTCTGGTAAGGAAATTGCGTTACCTAAGGGGGATCAGAAATGACAATTGCGGAGCGACTGGCGTGTGAGGCTAAGGGGTTGACCTTCCGTGAACTGCCACTAGAGGTGGTTCATCAAGCTAAGCGTTCGGTGCTGGATACCGTGGGTGTTGGCTTCGGCGGCTATCTGAGCGAGCCAAGCCAGATCATTCAGAGCCTGATTATTAAGGAGGTGAATGGGCCGGCCGAATCAACGGTTTTCGGCAGCGGACTCAAGACCTCGTGTCTGTATGCCACCTTGGCTAACGGAGTTATGGCCCGCTACCTTGACTACATGGATAGATGCTACCTCACAAAGGAGGCACTGATCCTTCTCGGACACCACGGCGAGTCGAACCCGCCAAAGCTTGTCGTTTTTAATGTGTAAGGGTGGGGGGACCAAGAGTCGGCGGTTAACGCTAGCTTGCTGCGTTAGAACCGCAGCAGTATTTCTAAAATGGTGTGCCTAGTGGAAGATATTTAAATCTAAAAGGAGGAAGGTATGTCAGAGGACAAAAGTATTTTCAGCTGGATGAGTGTTCCTGAGAGAACAAGTAAGCCGAGGACCACCGGTCTGAATATGGTGGTGGCTGTCCATATTGCGATCGAGGGGATGAACATGCTGCAGGACCTTGTGAGTGGGGGGGGAGATTACATCGACTATTACAAAATGGGTACTGAGATGAGGCTTCAGCCCCGAGAGGTTGTTATGAAGAGGCTTACCTTCTTGAAGGAGCATGGGATTGAGCCGTATGCTCCGGGAGGTGTCGCCGGAAAAGCTGCTAAGCAAGATTGCATAGACGTGTGCTTGGATGAACTCGTGCAGTTGGGAATCAGCGTGGTCGAAGCGTCGAGTGTTGTGCTGACTATGCCACAAATGTTGGAGGTCATACAGAAGGGGAAAGACCGGGGACTTACGGTATTTGCCGAAGTAGGGCAGAAGCATATTGGTTGGGAAGGGGGGCCGAAAAACCACATG
Source organism: Deltaproteobacteria bacterium (assembly GCA_016193465.1). GTDB lineage: Bacteria > Desulfobacterota > Binatia > UBA9968 > UBA9968 > UBA9968. The sequence goes on along the minus strand of JACPSE010000186.1, from coordinate 70,354 downwards.
TCTCCGGATGACGTGATCCGGGAGATGCAAACCCTCCTAAATGCAGGGGCGTTTAAGGTTATATATGAGTTCACCGAGACTGTATCGTTGCTAAAAGAAAATAGAGGACTTGAAAGGCTGTCGGAAGTGGTCGGTACAGTTGGAAAGGATAATATCATGCTTGAGGTGCCGGCGGTGGGCACATGGGAGGAGCTTTCGCGTTATCTGGTTCTGTTTATTGACCATTTTGGTCCAAACGTGAATCTTGGCAATGTAAGCCCAGGTCATGTCATGGGGATAGAAAAACTACGCCACAATTTTAGCGCGATCTGCGCACTGGGAAAACGGTCCTCCCCGCACTGACGTGGTTGGTGACATCACAGGGGGCACTCCATCGGGAAACGTAGAAGTAATATCATTTCGTAGCTTCCAACATTAGATTCTACCATTACGGCGGACCACAGTTCTTATTACTGTACGGCGGTTGCTATTCTGGAGCGGGCAGTAGGACCCGATCAGTTCACAGAGGAGAAGCTGCGAGATCCCAGGGTGCGGGAGCTGATAGACAAGGTCGTTGTAGAACCAGATCCTGAGCTAGAGGAATTCGGTTGGAGGCTAAAATTCTTCTTCATTTCGCCGTTAGGCCCTCGGGGACGCGTTGAGATGAGGCTCAACAACTCGCCGGTCGTCACACCGTGCCGACGAAATCCTGATACGTCAGCTTGGCGCGCGGGTAGGTGAGGGGGCTGTGGGTCATCCCCAAGGCCACGCACATCTCAGCAACCCGGATCGAGATGGCCTTGGTGTTGTAGACTGGCACGCCGGTCATCGCCTGAAGATCCGCGGGATCAACCACGTAGGGGATGAGCGCGCCGCCCAGCGGTATCACGCACTGCGCGCCGGTTTCGTCGACGAGGCCGCGAATCAGGTCGGCCGTTTTCTGGGTGATTTCCTGCTTCCGTTCGTTGAGGTCTGAGCCGTAGATGCCGAGGCTCCGGATGCCCGTGACGAACCCGTCCATGCCCATGGTGCGTAGAAGGCGCCACGTGTAGGGAACGTGGGACGGGAGCGGAACCACGACGCCGATCCGATCTGCTAGATTGGCGGCCATGTGGATAGTCGTCCGGAAAGGGCCGATGACGGGGATGGGAACGGCCAGCCGCCCGCCGTCGATGCCTGGATCGAACGTGTTGCTCTGGATGACCGCATCGTAGCCGTTCTCCGCGGCCCACACGATCTTCCTGATGATGGCGGGAGCCTCCAGGATGTGATCGAGGCCATTCAGCATTTTCTGCCGGCCGAGGGCCTGCTCGACCTGGGACCCCTCGAAGTCGTCGGGAAAAACGACCTCCACGCGCGTGCCTGGCGACGCGTAACGGTTCAGGAGCTTTTCCACTTCCGCGATGTCGTAGTCGGTCGCCTTCCTCGGTTTCTTGCCCAGATTCATGATCTTCATGGCGCGTTCCTCCCTTATTATCTTATTGACCGTTGAGTCTCTTTAGACTATCGTCAGTCACCTATCCGTGCTCGCTGGCACACATTAACATAGGAGGCCAGGCGTGCAAAAGGTGGAGCAAATGTCCGGCCCTACTCGCGAAAAGCTTTAGGCTATAGCTATAATGGAGATTGTTATGTCTGAAAACATCGAGGGAAAAAGGTCGAAGAGCTTTACAGGTCTAAGGATTAAAGGGTTTCTTTTCCTGTTCCTTTGCCCCTTCGTCTCCTTGACTCTTGATCCTGCGTCGGCCCAGACCGATTTCTATCAGGGAAAAACGATCACGTACATAGTGGGTTTGCCCGCGGGAGATTCTACCGATCTTTGGGCGCGCGCTCTTGCCCGCAACACGGTAAAGCATATTCCAGGAAACCCAAACATCATCGTACAAAACATGCCCGGTGCGGGCACTATGATTGCCGCAAACTACCTATACAGCGTGGCCAGACCGGATGGGTTGACCCTTGGCTCCGTGTCTCCGGGTCTCTCCTTTCACCAGCTCATTGGGCGTAAAGAGGCTCAGTTTGATTGGGCGAAATTTACCTGGATAGGCTCCACCTGGCAGCGCAGCGCTTTACTGATTATGCGCGCTGACGCTCCTTATAAGTCGATTGAGGACATCCGCGCGGCTAGCGAGCCGCCGAAATGTTCCACCACCGCTCCTGGGGCAGAAAGTCACATAAACCTCAAGGTCTTGGAAGAAGGGCTCGGACTGAAGTTTAGAATCGTCAGCGGCTATAAAGGAGGAAACGAGCAAGACCTTGCCATCGAAAAGGGAGAAGTCCAGTGCCGGGCCGTCAGCACGGCTGCCTTCCTCGCTCGCGAGCCTTTTCACACCTGGCAGAAGAAGGGGTTCATCCGGGTCCTCGTTCAAACGGCGCAAAAGCGTAATCCCAGACTGCCGGAGGTCCCTACCATCTATGAATTGTTGGACCGGTATCGCGTAGCGGAAAAAAATCGACGCGTCGCGTTGGTGATACTGCGCAACGACAGCCTCGGAAATTTTCCTACGGCAGCTTCTCCGGGGATCCCAGCGGATCAAGTCAAGATCCTGCGCGAGGCATACGCCAAAGCACTTAAAGAGCCTGATCTTTTAGAAGAGGCAAAAAAGAGAAATTGGCAATTAGAGCACATCAGTGCAAAGGAGCTGGAGTCATTGGCGAAGGAGGTAATCGAGCAGCCACCCGAGGTTATCCAGCGCATCAAGGAGCTTCTGGGACCGTAGGTTAGTACATGTGCTGTCCGCCGTCGACGTTGATCGTCTGTCCGGTGACGGAATCGCTGTCCGCAGAGGAGAGTAAGGTCACGGTGCCGACTTTGGCGTCACGGTTTTCCCTTGCTCTTGAGCACTTTGGTCATGCAATAAGCGGCGGCGACGATGATGCCGCTCCAGGAAAGGACAAATAAGATCCAGCCTCCGGTGGTCACGGCCTGATTCCCTTCTCCTTTTTGCTTGAAGCGATTTTTACCAGTACCCCGAATCCAAGAAGAATCGCGATCATAAGAACCCGCGCGCCCCATACATATGGCACATCCTCCGGCCTGACCCCTGCCATAAGAAGCTTTTCTGGAACGTCCTGAATAGCCCAGGCAGCAAGGATAAAGAGGAGGAAAAGAGGAGTTATATATTTGATAACGTAATAAAATATGCGGGGCACGGTAATAGCCGCGCCCTTTGTGATCTCCTCCCAACCTCTCTCCATGCCAAAAACCCAGGCGAATTGGATCGTCTCGATCAGGGCGAACAATGACAGACCAAAGGTCCCCACCCAGAAGTCAAGTTCATCGAGAAAACCGTGCTTAAGGAAAAAGATAACAGGCTGGCATAGGAGGAAGAGGGCGGCAAGAACCACGGCGGTTGTCTTTCCCCTGCTCCAGCCAAATCCGTCCTGAAAGAGCGCCATCGCCGGTTGTGTGAGGGCGACCACAGAGCTGATGCCGGCGAAAAAGAGCAGCAAGAACCACAGGCCGCCGAACAGCTGGCCCAAAGGAATGCGCTGAAAGATCATCGGCAGAGCCTGGAAGCCGAGGTTGAAGGCCCCTTTCCTGGCGATCTCCTCGGTTTCGGCGAGACCAAAAAAGGCGACCGCGGCGGTAATGGCGATGGTTCCTCCTAAAACCACCTCTGCGAGTTCGTTGAGACTGGCGGTGGAGAGCCCGGTGAGGGCCACGTCGTCCTCTTCGCGCATGTAGCTGGCATAGGTCGGGATGGCCCCTGTGGCGACGCTTAAGGTGAAAAAAATCTGTCCGGCTGCGGCCAGCCAGATGGTGGCGTCCGTCAGCCGCTCTGGCTGGGGGTTCCACACAAACCCGAGGCCGTTCAACACGTTGTTCTCCGGGTAGTTCGGATCGGGAGTGCCCAGAGTGAGGACCCGGACGGCAAGCGCAACTCCGATCAGAAAAAGAAGGGGCATGGCAATCTTGCCCAGTCTTTCGATACCGCCGGGGATTCCGCGATAAACAATGTAGAAGCTCAGTCCCAGAGTGATAAGAAAAGAAAGATATGCCGGGCCGATGCTGGAGAAGAACTGGTTCGGCTCGACGCCCTGAAAACCTCTCAGGTAAGCCCCCATGGCCTCACGGGTCGTGATGCCGAAGTAGTTACCCGTGAGTGAGAAATAACTGTAGGCTAGAGTCCACGCGGTGATGTAAATATAATAGAGCGCCACCGCGAAAGGGATGACAACGCCAAGCATGCCGAGATACTTGGAAAGCGGGTGCCGCCACATGACCTCGAACATCCCGGCGGTGTGGCCATGACCGTGGCGCCCGCCCATTCGACCGATAGCGCACTCGGCCCACATGAGGGGAATCCCGATGACGATCAGCGCCACGAAATAGGGGATCATGAAGGCGCCGCCGCCGTTTTCGGCGGCCTGGACCGGGAAGCGGAGAAAATTCCCCAGGCCGATGGCGTTTCCGGCCAGGGCCAAGATAAGCCCGATCTTGGACGCCCATTTCTCTCGCTGCATTCTTTTCGCCATAAACGAGCACTCAGCCTTCAGCGCTCAGCGTTCACCTGATGACTGATTGCTTTTTCGCGGAGACTATCGAATGAGGGAGTTGAGTGTCAAGTAACTATTTTAAGACAGGCACGGCGTTCCGTTCTTGCCTTGGCCGGAGGCGATAGGCGATCAGGCCCAAGCAGATCCCAGCGATGCTGACTGCCTTTGTGGGATTATTAGCCGCTGCCATGCTGATGACGCAGAGCGTCACCGGCGGGAGACTCATGGCGATGACGCCCGCTGTGCCGAATGGAATGCGATAGGGGCGCGTCATCTCCGGCTCCTTAAGGCGCAGCCACACCAGCGCGCCGAACTCAAGGACAAGAGACAGCGCGTAAAGAAACATGTCTAGTTGCACGAGTTCTTGAAAAGAGAAAGGGATGAGCGCAGCGACGCCGGCGCTGTTCACGAGAATAGCAACCCAGGGTGTCCCGTAGCGCGGATGAAGCCTTGCAAGAGGTACCGGCAGGGTGTGCCGCACTGCCATTGCGTAGGGAACTCGCGAGGAAGTGCACAGCAGCGCGTTGAATAACCCCACGGCACTCACTAATCCTGCAACCGTGAGCCATGTCCCTAGCCATTCTCCGCCGATTTTGGCGGCTACCTTGGGGAAGTAGCCCTCCGTCCAATCACCCCAGTTGCTGTCCACCCCGACCCCGACGGCAACAGGCAATAGGTAGGCAACCATAACCAAAAGCACCGCCGCAGCCATCGCACGCGGGTAAGTTCGGCTTGGATTCTCGACCTCGCCTGCGCAGCATCCTGCATTGTCCCAGCCGTTGGTGTTCCAGAGAATAGTGCTCAAGAGCAGCGCCCAATCAACGTTGGCGGTTGTGGTTAACCAGGATGCCGGTTCTATGTGCGGGCCGCCTATGATGACCATGGCGGCGAAGGGCGCGAGGACGAGGAAAGTGAAGATCACGGAGCTGATACCGACGAGCCGTGTGCCATGAATATTCAGCCAGGTGGTAACGCTGATTAAGACGAATCCGATAAGCCAGCGCTCCATCGGCGCCATATCTCCGCGGAGATAGGCGAGATAGTCCACAAACATAACGGGATAGAGGGCGTTGTCCGCAAAAGCGGAAAGCCAACTGAGCCAGCCTTCCTGAAACCCCCAGAGCCTGCCAAAGGCCCGTTCTACCCAGACGACGTAACCACCGTCTTCCGGCATGGCGGCTGACAGCTCCGCCGTCATCAGCGCCGTGGGAAAACTCCAGAGCCAGGGCACAATAAGAATTGCCAGCAGGGCGAGCATCGGGCCCCCGCTCCCAACGGCGTCCTCCAGACCGTAAGCGCCTCCGGCCACGCAAAAAAAAGCCAGGGCGACAAGGCCGGGAATACCCAGTGTCCTTCGGGGATGCATCTTGGCAGACTCAGGAGACTATTACTTTCCCCCCCTTTTGTGCAAGCAAGCCCAAGCTGGTAGACTGCAAAATATATGCAAGCAAGCGGACAGTACCAGGATCAACTCAAGAACGAGGCGGTCGAGGAGATCTGGGAGGTTGCGCCTTTCCAGGGCAGCCGGTTTCGGGGATTCCTGCATCGGCAGCTTAGGCTTGGCTATGTCGCCGGCAGGATGTTTATTGGAAATTCATCCAGACTTCACGCCATGGCCTTGGCCTTCAAGACCCTTCTCTCCATTGCGCCGTTTCTGGCCGTGACCTTTTCGGTGCTGAAGGCGTTCGGCGTACACAATCGGCTCAGGCCAACCCTGGCAGAAGTCTTTGATCCCCTTGGCCCGCTGGGCGAGGAGATCACCAACCGACTGATCCAGTTTGTTAACAACATCAATATCAGAACCCTGGGCGCCCTGGGTCTGGTCGCTCTGTTTATCACGGTGTTGTCGCTGATGGGAGACATCGAGCGCGCCTTCAATCAGATTTGGCAAGTCAAGACGCCGCGCAGGCTCTCGCGCAGATTCAGCGATTACCTCAGTGTTCTCTTGGTCGGCCCGGTCCTGGCTTTTTCGGCGCTGGGGATTACGGCCTCGATGCAGAGCCACTATCTCGTTCGGCAGCTCATCTCTCTCGAGCCCTTCGGCACGATGGTCATCGCCCTGCTCAGGGTTGTCCCCTATGTGACTATCTGGGGGGCATTTGCCTTTCTGTACATTTTCATACCCAACACCAAGGTCAGCCTGAGATCCGCCCTGGTGGGCGGCCTGGTGGCAGCCGTGCTTTGGGAAACTGTGGGCTGGGGGTTTGCCGCATTTGTGGCCTCTTCCGCCAGGTACTATGCGGTCTACTCGAGCTTCGCTATTCTGCTGCTGTTCCTCCTCTGGCTCTACGTGGGGTGGTTGATTTTGTTGTTTGGGGCGGAGGTGGCATTTGTCCACCAGAGCGCGCCCGTCCGTCAGGTGGAAAGCAAACCGCGCGTGATCAGTCCCGCGGGACGGGAAAGGCTAGTCCTGGAGATTATGACCCTGATAGGAATGAGCTTTCATTTGGGGAAGAGGCCGTGGAGCGTCAAGGAGCTAGGAGAACAGTTGAATGTTTCCGATCGGCAGGTCAAAGAGATGCTGTTGATCCTGAACCGGCAGGCATTGCTCATCCAGACGTCCGACGGGCAGGGATACGTTCCGTCGCGTGATCTCGATCAGATCGGCATCAAGCAGATTCTGGACGCGATCAGAAGCTACGGCGACCTCGCCGTGGCCAGAGAGCGACACGGTACAGCCGCCGGGGTGATCCGAGAGATCGACGACGCGGTTTTTGCCGCTCTCAAGGGGAAAAGCCTGAAGACTCTCGTCCTTGGCCAGAGCCAATCTCCGGCTGGCTTAGAATAAGAGACTCTCTCCCGGTTTGTCTCCCGCGGTTTCGCAGCTTGACTTTCTTACCTGGCCTTGAAGAAGCGCTCGAACAACTGGCCGATGCCTTTTTTCACCACCTTACTGGCATCGAGGGAGACGGACGGATTACCCACCGGCCCGGTAATTTTGAGAGGCACCACGATCCGACCCTGGCTGTCCTTGAAGAAGGTGGCGGCTCTGCCGCTGCCAGCCCGGCCGGAAACCTCCGGCGCTAAGGCCACTTCGAGTCCCACGTCCGACGAGAGCGACGCCAGGCCTATCTTGCCGCCGCCCAAGGCCTCCATGAGCGGGTTTGACAGGAATAGCCGCTGGATCTCGGCTATGCCGCCTCCCAATCCGAACTGGGCCTCTAGCGTTTTAAAAGTCGTTGCGCCGCTCGTCTGTTCCTTAGGCAACCCGATAAGGCCTGTCAGCAGTTGGATCTTGGAGATAAGGTCCACGCTGGTCAGTTTTCCATCCTTGGCAACGAGCTTTCCGTTTCCGCTGAGGGTGTGAGTTATCGGCGCTTCACCACCCAAGGGCAAGGACAACAGGATTTCTCCAACCAGCGTCCCGTCGAAGGCGCGCCTATCGTTGACTTTGAGCTCCTTCAAATGAGCGGCCACCGCGGCCGCCAGGCTATGGGAGGGGCCTATCAAGGCGACCTGTAATCCCATCTGGCCGGACACCTCCAGCTCCTTCGGCGTAAAACCCGCGGCGGAAAAAAGCTGAAAGATCGGCTTGGTCTCAAATCCCTCGTTGGCAAGGGTCAAATTCACCTTTGGGACGCCGCTCAACTCAGTGACGGCGCCATTCACCGCAAAGTCCAGATCTTGGGCTTTAAGGTGGCTCTCCATCAGCTTCAGGGTTGTCTGGGATTCTTCGTAACTCAGGCGCCCTCCCAGGGTGATGGTCTTGAGGCCGGGTGGGTTCAATGAAATCCGATACAGAAAAGGCCGCTCCGCGGAGAAATCTTCCAGCAAGACATCGACACCGCCAATCGCGAGCGCCTTCTGCCCCTTGGTTTGGAGAGTGACTTCTCCTCCCTGGATGCGAAGCCGAGCAGGGATCAGCTCGGAAAATTTGGCAGGCCCTTGCTTCTTGGGCGAAACCTCCTTCTTTTTGACCGCATCCTTTTTTTTAGCCAAGTCAGCAAAATTGAAGGTCCCGTCTGGCTGCTTGCGCAGGCTGATCGCGGGCTTCTCAAGAATGAACTCGTCCACCCGGAATTCTCCCCTGAGAAGAGGCCAGAACTTTAGCTGGAGCTTAATCTGCTGAGCGGTAAAGAAGGGATCTTTGGAGAACGCGGGATTATCGGAAACGTTTAAGGCGGTTATCCGAATGGCAGGCGCGGGAAGGATACGGAAACGGACCTCTCCGACATCCACCTTGCGCTGAAGGCTTTCTTCTACAAGAGGGAGGAACCGCGCCTTATAAGCGCCCAAATCGATAAATGGCGGGACGACCAGGACCGCTACGATGACGAGCGCACCTAGCGCAAGACCGATCAGCAATAGCTTTTTCATTGGAGGCCGCTTTTAGGAGAGTATCTGCTAGCCCCCGCGTGTGTCAACCGTTCAAGCCGTTCAAACTGTTCAAAGCGTCAAAAACCGTTCGCAGCGGTATTCCAACGACTTGAACAAATCAAACTATTTTGAACGATTTGAACGACATTGCGTGTAGGGTGGCGGCGGTGAAAAGGATTTGTTAGCATAGCGACTTTCAAAGGGCATCGCTGTTTTGGATCTAGCGCTCAGCATATTTTTCCAAGTGCTCGTAGATGGGATTGTCCTGGGGTTTATGTACGCGCTCATCGCCCTGGGCTATACCATGGTATACGGCGTTTTGGAGTTCATCAATTTTGCCCACAGCGAGATCTTTGTGATTGGCGCTTTCGTTGGGGTGGAGATCTTGTTGGGGTTTGAGGCTTCCGGGAGTCTCGCGATGCTCCATCCTGCGTTTGTTCTCCTGGTGGTGCTCTTCGCCGGGATGGTGATTAGCGGCCTGGCAGCGATGGCGCTGGAGCGTGTCGCTTATCGCCCTTTGCGTGGGGCGCCCCGCCTCGTTCCCCTGATTTCAGCTATCGGGGCGTCCTTTTTCTTGCAGGATTTTATCCGTCTCGTTGAGAGCCTTTGGCGCAACTCGTTTTATCTGAGTTATCCGACGCTGCCCAGTCTCGAAAAAAGTCTCAAGATCGGATCGGCCGTGGAAGTGCCGATCAAATCGGTCCTGGTCATCGCCACCGCTCTGGTGATGCTCCTGGCTCTGCACCTCTTTGTCAATCGCACCAGGGTCGGCATCGCCATTCGCGCTGTGGCCCAAGATCCTGAAACTGCCTCTTTGATGGGCATTCCCGTGGACCGAATTATTGCTCTCACCTTCTTTGTCGGTGGGGCGATGGGCGGTGTGGCTGGAGTCCTGTTCGGGCTCCACTACAGCCTGATCAACCCCTACAGCGGCTTTGTTCCAGGGCTCAAGGCATTTACCGCTGCCGTCCTCGGGGGAATCGGCAACATCCCCGGCGCTGTCCTGGGAGGGATCGTTTTGGGCCTGGTGGAGGCGTTTGCCGCTTCCTATCTCTCTATTCTCACGAATGGGGCCTTTGGCGCGGAATATAAAGATGTCTTCGCCTTCGCGATCCTGATTCTTATTCTGATTTTTCGGCCTAAGGGACTTTTGGGTGAAAAAGTGCGGGAGGAAGGGGTGTGAAGAAAGGCGAAAGGATGAAGAGATGGTTTGTTCATATTGGTCTAATCGGTTATATCGGCCTGACGTGCGCTCTGGTCTTTTACTTTCCCCAATCCGTTTTGGCCTTTCTTCTTTTTGAGGCCTCTCTCCTGCTCATTTACTATGCGGCTCTGCCACGCACAACGAAGCTCTTTTTTGCCGCCGTGGCGCTGGTTTTGCTCATGCCACTTTTGGGCATTGTCAACGGTTACTATCTCGAAGTGGCGATTCAGGTTGGAATATTCGTTGCCCTTGCCCTCGGCTTGAATATCGTTGTGGGCTTCGTTGGTCTGCTGAACCTCGGGTTTGTCGCATTTTACGCGATCGGGGCCTATCTCTGGGCGATCTTTGGCTCTGCCCACGCCAACGAGTTTCTACCGGGCGCGCATTTTCCGCTCGCGCCCTCTTGGTTCTTTGTCTTTCTCTTTCTGAGTGTTCTCGTCGGGGCTCTCACGGGCGTTCTTCTCGGCCTGCCGGTCCTCCGTCTGCGCGGCGACTATCTCGCCATTGTGACCCTGGGCTTTGCCGAGGTGGTCCGCGCGCTGGTGAACAATCTCGATAAGCCGATTAACTTAACCAACGGCCCCAAGGGAATTAGCCCTATTCGAAGACCGCCGCTTTTCTTCCAACCGATATTGGAATTGCTCGGCCTCAAGTTGGATGCGGCAGTTCTTTATCCGCTCTACTTTTACTTTCTTGTGCTCCTGATGGTGCTGCTTGTTATTTTGGTTGCCCGCAGGCTGGAAGGCTCGCCTGTCGGCAGGGCATGGAAAGCGATCCGCGAAGATGAGATTGCTGCGGCTGTAATGGGTATCCCGGTCGTGAGGATGAAGCTCCTCGCCTTTGCGGTCGGCGCCTCTTTCGCCGCGGCGATCGGAGTTCTCTTCGCTGCCAAGCAGGTATTTATCAATCCGGAAAGTTTTACGTTTATGGAGTCGATCGGGGTTCTCGCCATGGTGATCCTGGGAGGAATGGGCTCCATTCCAGGCGCGATTTTGGGGGCGACCGCGGTGACGATTTTGAACCTCCAGCTCCTCAAAGGGCTCTCTCTCTGGCTCAACACGCTGCGCCAGTCCGGGATCATCCTTGCGCTTCCCCTGCTTGGGAGTTTTGACCTGAGCCAGATCCCGGCACAATTTGAGCCGGCCAAATACGAGCGCATGGTCTTTGGCCTCATTTTGATTCTCATGATGATCTTTAGACCGCAGGGCATTTTGCCGCCGCGCCGAAGCGAGGTGAAATCCGATGGCGCTGCTTGAGATTCGGGGCGTTACCAAGCGGTTTGGAGGGCTGCTCGCCCTGGATCGGGTGGACCTCAGCCTGGAGGAGGGGATGATCGCCTCGCTCATAGGGCCCAACGGCGCAGGAAAAACCACGCTCTTTCATATCCTGACGGGGATCTATCAGCCGGATTATGGGGAGATACGCTTCCAGGATCGTTCGCTTGTTGGACTGAGCCCCGACCGGATCACAAAAATAGGAATGTGCCGCACCTTTCAGAACATCCGAGTCTTTGCCCAGATGCCGGCGCTCGAGAACGTGCTGGTGGGGATGCACTCGCGCGTCGAATCAAGTTTCTCGGATATTCTGTTTCGTACCAAACGCTTGCGCGCGCGCGAGAAAGAGGCCGAGACTCGGGCCATGGAGCTCCTAAAACTTGTTGGGCTTGAGAACAAGGCGTGGGAATGGGCCCAACAGCTCTCCTACGGGGACCAGAGACGACTGGAGATCGCGCGCGCGCTGGCCTCGGCGCCGGAGCTTCTTCTCCTTGATGAACCGACTGCTGGAATGAACACCTCCGAGGCCCGGTCGCTCATGATGCTACTCAAGGGACTCCTGGGAAAATATGTTCAGAGCATTCTGCTGATCGAGCACAATATGCGTGTGGTTATGGGGATCTCGGATCGGGTGACGGTGCTCGATTACGGGGAGAAGATCGCGGAGGGAAGCCCGGCAGAGGTGCGGCAGGATCCGCGCGTGATCGAGGCCTATCTGGGCCGCGGGCAATGGGGCGCCCATGCTTGAGGTTCAGGATCTGCATGTTTACTACGACGCCATCCATGCCCTGAAGGGCATATCGTTCTCCGTCGCCCGGGGTGAGATCGTCACGCTCCTTGGCGCGAACGGCGCCGGCAAGACAACGACCCTGAAGACCGTTTCGGGATTGTTGCGGCCGCGCCGCGGAAGCGTCGGTCTGGCAGGCCAGGCCTTAGAGGGATTGGAACCCCATGAGATCGTGCGGCTGGGAGTGGCGCATGTGCCGGAGGGACGGAAGATTTTTCCCCGGCTCACCGTTCTTGAAAATTTGAAAACGGGGGCATACTCGCGCCGCTCCGGCTCCATCGGCGAGGACATGGACCATGTCTTTGTTCTTTTTCCCCGGCTTAAAGAACGAAGCCGCCAGATGGCCGGAACCCTTTCCGGAGGCGAGCAGCAGATGCTGGCAATCGGCCGCGGCCTTATGGCCCGACCCAAGCTGCTTCTGCTAGATGAGCCCTCTATGGGATTAGCGCCGATTGTCGTGGAGCAGATTTTCGAGACGATCCAAAGCATCAATCGAGAGGGGGTCACGATCCTGCTGGTGGAGCAAAATGCGGCGATCGCCCTGGCGGTCTCGCACCGGGGCTATGTGTTGGAAACCGGCTGCACCATCCTGGAGGGGCGGTCCGCTGATCTAATCCATAACGATCTGGTGCGGCAAGCTTATCTGGGAGGGTAGAGTTACAGTGATCGTGGATCGAAGCGTCTGCCGGTCCCAACCGCTGCTCAGTCGTCGTAATGGTCAGGTCGCACGGCGTTTCGGAGGGATTTCTTTTTCCCCTGGTGGCGCTTATCCGCGAGGAGCTTAAGCTTGGCGCGCCGTGAGCGCTTTCTTTTCTGCCGTCGAATCCTGGCAATCTCTTGCTGTTCCGCGGACTCGGCTCCTCTGAGCTTCGCCTCGATTTTGTCCAGCAGGATTCTTCGCGCCAAAAAACGATTGAGGGCCTGCGAGCGTTCTCTTTGGCACTTCACTCGAATGCCCGTGGGCCGATGGCGGAGCACAACACAGGTAGACGCCTTGTTGACCTTCTGACCGCCGGCTCCCGAAGAGCGGACAAATTGTTCCTCGATGTCCTGCTCCCGAACACCCAAGGCCTGCATACGCTCTAAAAGGAATTTCTCTTTTTTAGGTGAAACTATGTTGAGAGCCATGGCTTAAAGTTTAGCATAACTACACCTCCGGAACGAGGAATACCGACATTTCCGCGTTTCCGGAATTCCGGAAATGTGGCACATAGACGGCCTTACCGATTACGCTCCTTTGTTTCGGTTATCAATCCACGATTTAGCGGCTCTGAAAGCGCTTCTATTTGCTTCATCTTGGCTCTGATAAGGATGGTCCAGCGTTTCTTGATGAACCAGCTTACCGGGTCTCCCTTCTCTATAGATCCGGTAGGCGGGATACCATTCTCCCCACTTTTTGTTCCGCGTAGGATGGCGCAGCGCTCCATCAAAGGACGCTGCCTGGATCACATAGCCGCCGTAGGTTTCTCTCGTTAGGCGCATTCCGCCCCCGTAAAGGCGTGACGACGTGAACACTATTCTACCGACTTCGCGAAGCCAGACGAAGATAACTCGAAAACGCTCCTCTTGTAAATCCCGGTGATACGGAGTGCTCCTGGTTCTCTTTGAATGATTTCCCGGAATGACCGTAGGGCTTGTCGTCCCAAAGCTTGAGCTGGTAAGGGCAGGCTGATTTTCCCTATCGACGTAGCGCAAAATTCAAAGACTCCACGACTCCCGCCAGGATTTCTCTCCGTTTCGCTACATCGTTTTGCGCATGATTTTGCCCTTGACAACCTGTAGCTTTTAAACTACAATACGGCCAATGGAAGTTTCAGCGAAACAGGTTGAGAACTACGTTCGCTCTGATGGCAGTTGTCCTTTTGACGATTGGATGGATTCGCTCCGGGACCAACGAGCCAGAGATATAGTTCGTGCGAGGATCGCTCGCATCCGATTGGGAAACTTGGGCAACTGTGAGCCGGTCGGTGGTGGCGTCCTGGAACTCAAAATCGATTACGGACCCGGTTATCGTGTTTATTTCGGCGAGGTGGGGATGAAGTTGGTTATTTTGCTTTGCGGCGGAGATAAAAGTTCACAAGCTGAGGATATAAGGAGAGCTATCGACTATTGGGAGGACTATAAAAAGTAGGAGTTCACAATGGCTAAAAGTAGGAGTTATCAAAGAAATCTTTTGGAGGCGCTCAAAGATCCGACCGAAGCTGTAGGGTATTTAAACGCGGCTCTGGAAGACGGGGAGCCTGAGGTCTTTCTTCTGGCCTTGAGGGATGTCGTCGATTCGTATGGTGGAATGGGCAAGCTCGCGGCGTCTACTTCCCTTAACAGAGAAAATCTCTACAGGATGCTCTCAACGAAGGGGAATCCGGAGTTTTTTAGTTTGTCCACTGTTCTCGACGCCATCGGTTTCCGATTGGCGGTCGAACCGAAGACCGCTGCCCGTTCAAAAACCAAAAAGGAACCAAAGTAGAATACTACAAACCGTTGAATGATTTCTTGGAATGACGGTACGGCTTGTCGTTCCAAAGCTGAGGTGGTTCGGTTGGCAAACGGCTTTGGACCCACGTTGCAGGTGAAATCGAATCGGCGAGAAGAATAAATCAATACTCAGGCATGACCCTAAATCTTCAGCGGCGGTAGATGTTGGATGCATCTGGCAAGATTGTCTAATGCCCTTTGATCCAAGGCTTTGAATTTTCCGAAGTCATCGAGTGCCCGTTTGTACGCGAATTCTGATTGCTTAGGATCAACAGTTACTCTCATATCATAATCCGCAATATTGCGAGCTGTTCGAAGACTATTGAGTGCTAGCCCAACACCAGCCGCCGGCGCAGGAGGACGGCAATGTGTAAGGTAGTAAACAAGCAACCTATGGTCTTCGGCGTTCCTGCTAAGCGACACGCCCACGCTTGATAGCGCTTCGTGGATCAGATTGTATAAGGCATAGTACAAACGGCTGATAGACGTGCGCCTTTCCGCTTCTGACGCAGATGGATGGAGATTCTGTGCGACAACAAGAAAGTCGGTTGGGTCCACTAGTTATTCGAATTGATAAGCAAATGAGAAGTGTAGACAGGCATTTGGTGGAACTTGACTAATGAGCACATCTTGCAAATCATTGTCTCTTCGCAGCATTGAGTCTACTGACTCATGAGTGGTGATTGTGAAGCAGATAGTAGAAAACTCACTCTCGTCAGGGTCATCTCTCCGGTCCACATGAAATGCAGTCATAGCAGAACCCATCTGTTCACGGACGATTTCTTTGGTGAGGACTAAGGCGCCGTAAATTCCGAGCGCTTTCGCAAACTGCTCAGCAGCCGGCGTAACCGCTTCTGATACGGCGTCCCTAAGGCCGCCTAGATTCCAGACTGGAAATGCATACTTCTTTCGCTGTAGCCATGCTTCGAATTCATCAGCCGGAGGAACTACCTCCGATACGGCGTGCCTGGCTTTCTCTAAGCACTCTCTTACTGCTAGCTGCTGCAACCATACATCTGATTCGGCAGGAGTCCGTGCACGACAGCCTTCCCCTGTCCGTAATACCTGTGGGGGTAGTAGGTAAGTAGGGTTACACATCTTGGGGATCCGGGGGCAAGTCTTGGATTTTGGCATTCGTGGATCGCACCGGCTTAGCCGGCTCTCAAGTGCAGGATGCTCCGGCCGTTAGGCCGGTAAATCAGCGGCAGCCCAGAACATCCCCTCCTTCGCTTCGGGCTAATCCAACCAATCTTTCTCTATAAAATTAGGCGAAAGGCGTGAGCCGTGAGGCGTCAGAGTTAAAGGATATAGGCGAAAGGTGAGGGATGAAGCGAACCGAGACGGGCCTACGTTATGTGTCCGCGGATTCTGGGTCTAAACGGGGTTGGCGAATTTAGTCCCTGCGTAGTATCCTGAAAAAGATCCTGTCAAGCAGGTGTTTTGTTTTGAACTCTTATGCCGACGATCAGCGTCTTTTACGGCATCGTGATCCAAATGTTTTGGCGGGATCATGCGCCTCCGCACTTCCATGCTCTGTACGCCGAGCACGAAGCACTGATTGACCTGCGAGACTTCCAGGTAATCCGCGGCTCTTTGCCCGGCCGGGCAATGGTGTTAGTATTGGAGTGGGCCGCGGAACGTCGCGATGAACTGATGGAGGATTGGAACCTATGCAGCCGAATGCAAAGCCCGAAACCGATCGAACCGCTGAAGTAGAGCCGGCGATACGGCATGCCGTTCCCTGGCGTGTGACCTCGCTCAAGTCCGAGTCGTGCTGGGCGCGATTCAGTGGCCGAATGGCGCCGACCTCGCTCCGGATGCGATGTATGATGCGATTCGAGAACGCGGAATTTGGGTGCTGGACTGAGTAAGAGTAATCGACTCCTGGCTCTTTAACTTGCTATTTACTCTAGACCATGGTCGCCGAACTCAAAATGCATGACGTGGTTGCCTTGCTGCAAGATGTGCGAACGAAGCACTTCGAGGGCGGTCAGACTTTGCTTCTGCGCCGTGGCCAGATCGGCACTGTTGTGATGACCTACCAGGATGGCGCGTGCGAGGTTGAGTTCGCCGACCGCTCCGGCCGCGCGTTTGCCATCTTACTCCTTCGGCCCGATCAATTGATGGTTCTCCATGACACACCCGATTTCGCGGCCGCGTAGTCGAGCTTCCCAATGTCCCCTCTGTCCGCCTCTGGCTAATCCAACCAATCTTTCTCTTTAGAGTTTTCTCGGAAGGTAGCCTTTGCTCAGGCACGAGGGCAAGGACGAAACCTGTTATTAGGTTTGTTGAAAACAGAGGGTTATTGAATAGGTAATCCGTTGCGTTACAATCTAATGTATCATGAATTTTGATATAGAGAAAAATATAACAATATTTAATCCAATATTTGAAAAGCGTCCTGAAATATCAAAAGACAATTTAAAACAAGACCTGAGGAATTACTACCTTCCATACATACAAAAATTAATTGATAAAAAAAAGCAGAAGAAAAATTTGGATGGTTTGATTGTTGGAATTTCAGCGATCCAAGGCGCAGGCAAAACAACTCAAGGAGAGGTTTTAGAAATCTTACTTAAATTTTCAGGTTACACTTGTGTTTCTCTCTCAATTGATGACCATTACGTTACACACGAAGAACTTAATAAATTAAGAGAAAAAGGCCCAAGGTTTATAAGAAGGGGGGTAACCCATGACATACCTCTGGCAATGAAAAACTTGACTGATCTAAGAACTATGAAAGACGGCATGGAAGTTGAGGTGCCAATATACGATAAGGGAGCAGAGCATGGAGATGGAGACAGAGTAGGTTGGAAGGTTATTACAAAAAAGCCTGATTTTATTTTTTATGACGGTTGGATGCTTGGGGCAAGGAGAGTTTTAGATAAGTCTATATTTGAAGTTGGCTTACCGGCTTTGGACACACCGGAGCATATCCAGTTTGCCAAGGATATCAATGAAAAACTTTCTGATTATGAGCCTTTGTGGGATATGATTGAATTTATGAACGTTTTGTTCGTGCCGCACTATCAGGTTTCACTTAAATGGAGGGATCAAGCCGAAGAGATATTGCGGGCACAAGGAAAAGGAATGAGCAGTGAGCAGATCAAAGAATTCGTCCATTATTTCTGGAGGTCTGTACATCCTGCGATCCAAATTAAAAATTTGGCTCATGACAGTACTCATACGCAACAAGTGACTGTTATCGCTGATGATCATTCCGTGAGAGAAATTTTGACTCCGCTTGAGGCAAAGACTAAGTATCCTTGAAAACTAGGGTTTGAGGGTCAAATCTTTCACTGTGACATTGACGCTTTCTCTCATTGGCACCTTAGCGAATGTCAAAGGTAAAGATGCGCCCCCCCGCTCCCATCCGTCTGCAAGCCTTTGGGCTCATAGCCGTTGCGCCAGCCCAGGCGCATGCGATCCCCTCGGCGGTAGTGCCCCCGGCCCAAAAACGCGGTGGCTTCCGCCTCAATAGCCACTTGCAGCATGTAGCGCGCCGTGCCCCGCACAAAACCCTCCATCGGTCCCTGGCCACCATCGCCTGCTGGCGGCTCCCCTCGAAGCAGCGCTGTGACCTCTTCCTTCATCTGTACACTCGGTGGTATTCTCTTCATGGCGTTGACCTCCTCCCGGCTCCGCTATCACGGAGCCTCTTTGGTTTGTTTCACCCGAGAGGATACTCAACGCCTCTTCACTTTTACAGGAAATTTAGCACGTCACCACTTTCTTTACAGATGACCTTAAAACTTGAAATGGCCTGCCATTATAGGAGATAAAGCAGTTGCAACACCGACCCAATCACCCTACAAGGAGGCCACTCCAAGTGAGACTCAGTAGAGCCGATTTTTACTCTCCGTGCAAGAGCTTTCTCAAGATCGAATTTGCTTCCCAGGATATCACAGCTTATGGAGGGCTGGAGTTGATCCGGCGATACTTTCGGATCATCGAGCTTCATCGCCGTGTCCAGTCGGTGTTTGCCGCTCATGGTCTGGGAGGAGACTACCGGGCGATCGACATGATTTTGGTGATCTTGGTCCTTGTTCTTGTAGGTGGCCGAAGGCTGGAACATCTGGGCTATGTCTGTGAAGATCCTCTGGTGAAGCGGTTCTGCGGTCTGATGCGTCTGCCCCGGGATCGCAGTGTTGCCCGCTGGCTCAAGCGCTTCACGCTTAAGTCGCTTCAGGCCCTGGTCGAGATTAACAGTCAAATGGTTTGTGAGGCCATTGAAAAAGAGGGGCTTGCTCGTTTGACCCTGGATATCGACGGCAGCGTCATCACCACAGGCGCCAGTGTCTCTTGGGCCTTTCGGGGGTTCAATCCCCATCATCGCAAAGATTCCTCCTACTATCCCATCCTCGCCCATCTGGCTCAGACCGGACACATCCTGAGAGTCAAGAATCGGCCCGGCAATGTCCATGACTCCAAAGGCGCGGTGGCCTTCCTGCGTGATCTGATCGAAGATTTGAGAATCCGCCTGGGAAGACATTTGCCTTTGGAATTTCGCATGGACGGGGCTTTCTTCCAGAGGGAGGTGATCGGTCTGTTGGAGAGAAGAGGAGCTTCTTATGCGATCAAGGTCCCCTTCTTCAAGTGGTTGGGTCTGGTGCCTTTGATCCGAGAGCGCAGCCGCTGGCATCCTCTCCCAGAAGGGATGGGCTTCTTCGAGCTGTCTCTGACGGTTCCCGCTTGGGAAAAGATCTTGCGAGTGGTCATCTACCGAAAACCCGTGCATCATAAAAGCAGGAAGAACTACCAGCTTGATCTGTTTGACCCCGATGACGGCTACTTTGAGTACTCGGCTGCGACCACCAACAGGGATCTTTCTGCCGCCGCTTTGTGGGACTTCATGGCTGGACGGGGAGCGCAGGAGAAGACCTTCGCCGAGCTCAAGGGGGAATGGGCTTTCGATGTCGTGCCCACCCATCACTACGGCGCCAACTCGGCTTGGCAGCAAATCTCCGTGTTGGGACATAACCTCCTGAGGAGCTTTCAGATTCAGACCACAGCTACCCAAAAGCCCAGGTCGCGTAAAAGGACCTTCCGTTTTCTCCTGCAGAGTCTGAAGACCCTTCGCTTCAAGCTAATCCATCAACCGGCTCGGCTCCTACGACCTCAAGGCTATTCCGTTCTACGTTTTTCGGTGGCTAAACCTGCCCAAGCGCTGATTCGAATGATCGACCAAAAGCTCAAAATGGCTGCCTGAATGGGTAAATTATTGTCGGATTAGGGCTAACCCTTCTGCTGCCAGATATCTGCGACCTCTTTGGAGGTCGCCACATCGAAATGGCTCTTTTCCATTAATTTTAAAGCGAGGTCGTGCAGATCGGGATTTTTGGAGCCAGCACAGTCCTTTAACACGACCATGTAATAACCCAGATTGCGTCCCGTGCGGGCGGTGCCCTCAACGTCTCCTTCGGTGGCCACTCGTTTTTCACTGCCGGGGAAATTTATATCCTCTCGGAGCTGTTGGGGCCGCAGGCGCGGTCGCGGTGATTTCGTATTTGCACCCTCTCTTTTCCGGGAGATCCTGGAGCTTTTTCACGACCGCTTCCGCTTCCCCGCGAGAGTAAAAGAGGCCCACGGTGCTGACTTCGCCATTCGGGCGAATTTCGTTGACGTAAATTTTTTCCACCGTATCGTTACCAGGATTTCGGCGTTTTGTAGCCGGACTGCTTTCGCTGCTTCATAAAGCTCTTGTAAGTCTTCGGGTGGGACCTCACGTTGTACGGGCAGACGTCGACGCATAGGTGGCAGTATTCATCGCGCAGGCGCGAATAGGGGTAGCATTTCTCCAGGTCGATGAGCCAGCGCTTGATGCCGTCCGTGATGACGGGGTCTTTTGGGATGGCGTCGCCGGGGCAGTTGCGCATGCAAGCGTTGCAGTGCATGCAGAAGTCCTGGACACCGAACTCGCGGGGCTGGTCCTCGGCGAGGGGCAGATCCGTGGTGACGAAGCCGGGGCGAAAACTGGCGCCGTATCTTTCGTGGATCAGGCTGCCGTGGCGCCCGAGTTCCCCGAAGCCCACCTGGTAAAAAATCGGAATGGCCTGGACGGCGCTGCCACCGTTGTGATGAGCCAGCGCCGGGTAGCCGAGGTCGCGAATGTGGGCTGCTAGCTCGGTGGCGATGTCCGAGCAGGTGGCGTAGACCCGCATCGCTTCTTCCTCCACCGCGTTGGCGCCGAGAAGCACCTTCTCGTAATCCTCCGCCACGCAGGCGGCGATGACGTACTCGTGGGGTAGATCTTCTCCGAGGTCGATCATATGAGGTTTTAACCGGCAGATGCCCACCATATCGGCTCCAAGTTCGAAGGCCTTGGCTTTGATCTGCGTTGCCATCTCCGCCGGAGCCGTTACTTCGACCCGCCGTGGGTTGACCGGACCGTCGCGATATTTCGCCAGCTCCGCCCAACGATCGCGGTATGCCTTTATTTTGGGCGTCGCGGCCGTGTAGTGGCGCGCGTTCTCCAACCCCATTGCACGGACCATCGAGGCCAGCGCGGGGTCGGCCATTCCCTGCTCACGTCTCGGTGTTGTTCCGCGCATAACGAGCTCTATCCCTAAGGGCTACGTCTCCTCCATGCCGGTTTGTTTCAATAGTTCTAAGCCCTCGAGGGCCGGGGCGTAGGTCGGATCGATCTCGAGGGATTTTTTGAACTCTTCTCGCGCCTTTTCGTACATCTTCTTTTTCACATAGATCCTTCCCAAGTTGAAATAGGGAAACTGGTAGCAGCAGTAGCGCTTGGCCTTTTTGGCCTTCTCAAGATAGGGGATCGCCTCCTCCTCTCGTCCAAGCTCGATCAGATAAACCCCAATATCGTTGTAGGGATTGCCGAATTCGGGATCGAGGCGGATCGCCTTCTCCGCCTCTTCGATGGCGTGCTTGATCTCTCCCATGTGGCCGTAAGTCCAGCCCTTGTAAGTGTAAGCCTCTGCCGTAGGGAGGGTCTCGAGGGACTTATCATACAGCCGGATCGCTTCTTCGTAGCGGCCTAAAAGGGTAAGGAGGTACCCCGTATTGTAAAGCTGCTCGGCCCTCTTCTCCCTGGACTCCTCCTGTGCGAAAGCGCCTTGCGATCCGAGGAGAAAGAGGAAAAGAAGGGAAAAAGCGAGCCGGGCGCTCTTTGCTGGCTTTCTCATTTTCGGCCTTTGGGCTATATTTTAGCCCAGCTTAGGCTTTTTTCCAGCGAAATTTCTTTTCTTGAAAGGTGTTTACTTTGAGCTTCGATCAAAAGATTCTCGGCAGGTTCTCGCGCTTTCTTGGCCCTGATCAGATCGTTACGGACCCCGAACAGCTGGACATGCTCTCATGGGACGCCCTGAGTAAGGGCAGGCTCCACCCGTTACGGAAGCCGGATGTAGCTGTTCCTCTGTGCGTCGTGTTGCCGGTTTCGACGCGTGAGGTGCGCGAGATCGTCCTGCTGGCGAACGAAGAGAAGGTCCCCATCGTGCCCTATGGGGGCGGCTCGGGGCTCATGGGTGGGGCGCTGAGCATCAAGCCGGGAATCGTCGTGGACCTGAGAAGAATGGATAAGGTTCTGGAGATAGATAGCGAGGCGCGCACCGCCACGGCTCAAGCCGGGGTCGTGCTCGAGGCGCTGGAGAAGGAGTTAAACAAGAAAGGGTTTATTCTCGGCCATGATCCCTGGACTCTGCCTGTGGCGACCGTCGGCGGTGCGATCTCAACCAACAGCATGGGTTATCGCGCTGGGATCTACGGCTCGATGGGGGAGCAGGTCATGGGCCTAGAAGCCGTTTTGCCTAATGGCGAGCTTCTGCGCACTCGGGCCGTACCGAAGTCTTCCGCGGGAATCGATCTCAAATTTCTTCTTATCGGCGGCGAGGGCTGTTTTGGAATCATCACAGAGGCTACGATCAGAACATTTCCGCAGCCTGAACAGCGCGCCCTCCATGCGGTTCTCTTTGAGTCTTTTGAAAAGGGCTACAAAGCGATTCAGGCAATTTTCGCTCGTGGCCTGAGGCCCGCTTTGGTGGATTTTGGCGATGGCGATGACGAGTTTCAGGGCGGAGCGGTTCTCTATCTGGCTTTTGAGGGGAACAGGCAGGTGGTTGAGGCGCAGGAGAAACTCGCATCGTCCATCTGTGATCAGGCCGGCGGTAGGAGGTTGCCGCAGGAGAAGGCGGAAAGGTTTTGGCGTAACCGCCACATCATTGCGCGCCGGTTTATCCAGAACCGGCGGCAAAGGAGAGAGCGTGGCATGGATGGGGTTTACTGGGATTGGATCCACGTGGCGTTGCCGGCATCCAAGGTCTTGCCTTTTAGAAAGTCAGCAATAGAGATCATTAAGAGGCGTAGAGTTCAACTTCAGGAGAGCGGCCTCTGGATTCAGCCGGAGCTTTTTTCCATGCGCTTGGGGATCGAAGATGAGGGCGCGAACAATGCTCAACTGGCCCTGGAAGAGACCGTGGATGAGTTGCTCCGTCTGGTCCAAAAGATGGGGGGATCAATGGAGTACACGCACGGCGTAGGCGTGAAGCTGGCGTCGCTCATGGCCGAAGAGCACGGTTATGGGATTGAGGTTATGCGCCGGATTAAGCAGGTGCTCGATCCAAACAATATCATGAATCCGGGGAAACTCGGACTTTAAATCAGTTGTTCAAAAAGTTTGAAACCTTCAAATCGTTCAGGCAAATCGCTCTTTCACCGGATTAACCTTTTGAACGACTCGAACGGTTTGAACACCCGATTGTTGCCAACGTCTAAGGAAATAGATACGCTTTAGGTCGGTATCATTATGCGTCCGTCTTTGCTCCCAGCTCTTCTCTTTATCTGGCTCGTCGCCTGCGTCACAGCGCCTTTTACGGGAAGGAGCCAGCTCATGCTTGTCTCCGAGGGCCAGGAAATAAGTATGGGCGAGGAGGCTTACCGCCATGAGCTGCGGAGCAGCGTTCTCTCCAATAATCTCGAAGCGCTTCGGATAGTGCGCAAGGTAGGGGAGCGGATCGCCCGGGCAGCGGATAAACCTGATTACCGGTGGGAATTCCGTGTCATCAATGACCCTGAAATGGTCAACGCCTTTGCTATTCCCGGAGGCAAAGTGGCAGTTTATACTGGGCTCTTTCCTGTCGCTCGGGATGAAGCAGGTTTAGCCGTTGTGCTCGGCCATGAGGTGGCTCACGCCTTGCTGCGCCATGCCGGCGAGAGGCTGAGCCAGGGTCAGCTCGTTCAGGGCCTTGGAGTACTCCTTTCGGCCGGCTTAGGCAGCAATCCCCAGCTTGCTAACACGGTGATGCAGGCTTATGGAATAACCGCGGGACTTGGATACATCCTGCCTTTCAGCCGCTCGCAAGAATCGGAAGCGGACCACGTGGGTCTGATCCTGATGGCGAAAGCAGGTTATGATCCCCGGGTATCGCTGGAAGTCTGGGAACGAATGGAACGTAAAGAGCACGGGGGGCCGCCCGAATACCTCTCGACTCATCCTGGTTACGAGACCCGGACACAGCAGCTTAAATCGTGGATCCCTGAAGCGATGAAATTTTATCAGCCCCAGGATAAAGCCGCAGAGTTTTTGCCTCCGCTGCAAAGCCTCGACTCTCCAAAGGCGAGAACGGAAAGAGAGCTGCTTAAAAGAATCCAGGCGATCAATAGAGACGCAGGGGATCCTCGCGGTGAGCGGGCCGTTGTGGAAGCCTTGGGTTACGGTCTACGAATGGATCCTAACGTTGTCTACCGGGAGAGGCAGCAACTACGCCTGAGCTACGGAGAGTATGGCGCCTTACGGGCCCTCTCTTCCTTTGGAAGGAGCTCCTTACGCCGTGTCGTGAGCGATTACCAGAACGGGCTCTCTTGGTCGGAGCTTAGCGAGATGCATGGGGCACGCCTGACAGACTTGATCTCCTGGATGGGCGATCTCCGGCGCACGGCCGCGTCCATCCAAAGCCAACTGCGCAGCCAGCCTGCTGCTCCCCGCCGACTCCGATAAGGATGAAGGATGAAATTTTATCCTTTCGCCTTCCACCTTCGTCCTTGGTCTAAGCGTACAGCTTGTCAATAAAGCCGCTGTCGTCTATCTGCCTGAGATAGTGCATATCCCAGAGGGACAAAGGGTTGACTTTAGCGGACTCCGGGTCCTGCCTCTTTGCCAGCTCAAAAACATTATGGATCGCGGCCAGCGCGGGATAGGGCTTTTTCTCCAAGATCGCCGCTATCTGAGTATAAACGTGCTCTACGATTTCTCGATCCCAGCCTTCCGAGCGGTATTTTTCTTCTAAGATGGCAATGGTCTTTGCCTTCTGCGTCTTGTAAAAGTGAGTCCCCTCGGCGATTCCTTTTAAGACTCTTTCCACAATATCGCTGTGTTTTTGGACGAAGGTCCAACTGGTGGAGATCGTGGTAAACCAGATCATCGGCTGAAAAGGAATCTCAATAACTTTCAGACCGGCCCTCTTTGCCAGGATATCCTCCGGCGGGGTTACCAGGGCCGCGTCAAATTCTCCTATCCTGACTCCTTCCCATGATCCTTTATCTTCGCTGCGCCATTTTTTCATCGCCACATCACCCCGGTCCAGATCAAGCCCGTTATCTCTAAGAAAAAGCCAATTGTTGAGCCCCGGGTGCTGCCCTTTGTGGGCTACAACTTTTCCCTTGAGGTCCCCGATCTTGTTAATGCCTGAGTTTGGCTGCGCTACCAGCCGGTGGTAATTCAGATTGACGGTTTGGCCCACATAGACCCAGGGATCTCCTTTGAGTCTTGCTGCATAAGGGGAAAGGTGATTGCCGCTGACAAATTCTACTTCTCCCTTAGTCACTGCCTGATGGGCGTCGTCGGCGCTTATGAAAAAGTCATAGTCCACCTGAAGGCCGTGTTTCTCCCAGCTTCCCGATTCATGGACAACGTGCAGAAAGGCCAAGTGGCCATCCGAGCGGTAAGGAAATTTGATTTTATCCATGATGCCTCCTCAAAACTATTTTTGTGATTTTGCTATCCTTTTCATCATGGCCCTGGGTTTGTCAAGAGCTCTGACGCCTTTGACAACAAGCAAAAATCCAGATAAGTGTCTTTTTTGGAGCCTTGATAGAGGAGTGAGAAGCACAAGAGTCAAATACCAACACTGGATTGGGATT
Organism: Deltaproteobacteria bacterium; assembly: GCA_016193465.1. Lineage (GTDB taxonomy): Bacteria > Desulfobacterota > Binatia > UBA9968 > UBA9968 > UBA9968. Next base: position 44,724 of record JACPSE010000186.1, on the reverse strand, counting down.
ACGGACGGAGAAATGCACCCTCGAGGGTGCATTTCTTTTTTTGGACGGTTGGAGGGTAGAACTTGCGGGAGCAGATAGAGATTTTGGCTTCGCTCCAGAACGCGGACCGCGAGATCAAGGAAAAAAGCGGGGCCAAGGGAGAGCTCTTAGCTGAAATCGAAAAGAGGGAAGAAGAGGTCCAGGCGAAGAATGCAGAGTTGGCGACGGTTAGAGCCGAATGGGCCGAGAAAGATAAGCTGCGGCAGGAAAAGGAGCAGTTGTTGCAGGAAGAAAGTAGGAAGGTGACGGACAAGCGGATGCGTATGAACCGCATCAAAAGCATTAAAGAACTGCAGGCCCTGCAGCGAGAAATCGATCAGACCAAACTGGGCAATGCCCAGTTGGAGGAGGAGCTGATTAAACTCATGGAGGAGCTGGAGGCATGCGCCGCATCCCTCGGGGCGAAAGAGGAGGAGTTGAAGAAATTGGAGGACGCTTGGAGGGAAAGACGGGGCGAGATAGAAGCGCAGGTTGCCGGGATCGACCGGGCTGTCGCCGATGCGTCGGCGGTCCGTCAGTCGATCGCCACCCAGCTCAATGGAGAGCTGATCGGGCGGTATGAGCTGATTTTTTCCCGACGCGGCGGCATGGCCGTGGTCGCGGTCTCAGAGGGAATTTGCCAGGGTTGTTTTATGAATATCCCGCCTCAGCTCTGGAATGAAATTATCAAAAGTGAAAAGCTGATTCTCTGCCCTAGTTGCCACCGGATCCTCTACTACAAACCGCCTGTCCCAAGCGACAGGCAACTCTAGCGTCCATGTCAGCCCCCGGTGGAGAGTGGCTGCTCATGGTGGACGGGGCGGCCAGGGGAAATCCAGGGAATGCGGGGTGTGGCGCCGCCATCTTTGACGAGAGTGGCAAGTTGCTGGATGAGCTCTGCCGCTACCTCGGTCACGCAACGAACAACGTCGCCGAATACGAAGGGCTTCTCATGGGGCTTGAACGGGTTCTTCGACTGGGCGGAAAAAGACTCCGGGTCCAGAGCGATTCCCAGCTCTTGGTGCGTCAATTAAACGGTCTTTATCGGGTCAAGGACGAAAAGCTCAAGCGCCTTCATCAGCGGGCATTGGGGTTATTGCGCCAGCTTGAGGCTTATCATATCATTCATGTAGGCCGGGAGCACAACCGGTTGGCTGACCGACTGGCCAATCGCGCCATTGACGACGCGCGGCGCCCGTTATTCGACTAACCGATATACGAGTAATGAATTACTAAATTCCGGGCTAAAGTGGATCAAGCGGTCGCTCTCTGCTCTGCCACAAGCATGGCCGGGAGAGGAAAGTCCGGACTCCACAGGACAGGGTGGCCGTTAACGGCGGCCCCGAGCGATCGGGGGAAAGTGCCACAGAAAAAATACCGCCCGCCAATTTTGATGGTGGGTAAGGGTGAAAAGGCGAGGTAAGAGCTCACCGGTCTGCCAGTGATGGTAGATGCTAGGCAAACCCCACCTGGAGCAAGACCAAATAGGAGGGTTGGGTGGTCCGCCCTTAGCCCTCGGGTAAGGTCGCTAGACCCCGTGAGCAATCATGGGGCAAGATGAATGATCGCTGTGGCTTCTCCTAGGAGCCACCACAGAATCCGGCTTATCGATCCACTTTAGCCCTTCTAAGATCGGAATCATTTCCCCCCAACTTTGTCTGAAATAATACCAGCGGCCCCAGATCAGCCGGCAGTTGTTACCTCCCTCATAAAATTTCACTATTGACTGTCAATATCTTGTGGCTAAGCCCGAGGGGATTTACAAAAAGCACCAATATATTGTGGTATCTCCAGTCCCGGCACAAGAATCGTCTTAAAACAGCGAATTTTTTTATTGACATATAGGTTGTAGGGGGTTATAAATCAGGCCCAGGTGGGAAAAAGTGGGATAACTTCCCATAGCATCCCAATAAGAACATGTTTCGTGGAAGCTTTGAGCATACCCTGGACGCCAAAGGGCGACTGAGTATCCCTTCGAGATTTCGTGAGGTCCTTTTGGGCAAAGGGGACGAGCGCATCGTCATCACTAACTTTGTCGTCGACGCCGCACGGTGCCTGGATGTTTATCCCCTCGACGAGTGGCTTCGTTTCGAAGAAGAGATCAGAAAAAAGCCAAAGTTCGATCGCCGTATGGTTCTTTTTCAGAACTATTATCTAGGGGGCGCCTGTGAGTGTGTAGTGGATAAGCACGGACGGATCCTGATTCCGCCGCTGCTCCGCCACTATGCCAACCTCAAACGGGAAGTGGTTTTGGTGTCAGCGCTGGATAAGTTTCGGGTGTGGGATAAGGAAGCCTGGAAGAAAGTCTTCGCAGAGGCCGAGGAAAAATTGATGCAGGACCCCGATTCTCTCGGCGATTTGGGACTCTAGCCCGGTAGGTGAAAGGAGGATAACGAATGCTGCAGCGTAAAGTGATCCAGGATATTTCGGTGATTGATATCACCGGCGACATTGATTTTCGCGAGATGATAAGGATTAAGGATGTCATCGGATCCTTAATCGAGAAGGACCGAATCAAGGTCGTCTTGAATCTCAAAGCCGTGGACCACATCAACTACCTGAGCATCGGAGTGTTGGTTGAGAGACTGAGGATTCTGAGGAATCTGAATGGCGATCTAAAACTGGCGGGTATGAGCTCCTATCTGCGGGATATCTTCAGAGTCGTCGGCATGGATCAGTTCTTCGAGGAGTATACCTCATTGGAGGATGCCATCGAGAGTTTTGACGAAGACTGGGAGGGAGACGGAACATACCATTAACGGCTTACACGCATGCGCCTGTCATGGTGCGGGAGGTGATGGAACTCCTGCAACCCCAGGCGCATAGAAGGTACCTTGACGGAACCTTGGGAGGCGGAGGTCATAGCGAACAGATTTTGACGCTCAGCAGCCCGGATGGCTTGGTCCTCGGTCTGGACTGGGATGACGAGGCGATCGCTGCGACTCGGGAACGGCTCAAGAGATTCGCGGAGCGTCTGTTGATTCGGCGCGCCAATTTTACGGAAGCAAGTGAGATATTGAGAGAAGTCGGCTGGCACAAAGTGGATGGGATCCTTTTGGATCTCGGATTATCCTCCCATCACCTGGAGTCTCGGGGACGGGGCTTCAGTTTCCAATTCGACAGCAGGCTCGACATGCGCATGGATCGGCGACAATCTATAGATGCTTATCAGGTTGTCAACACCTATCCCGTTTCGAAATTGGAGCGGATATTTCGGGAGTATGGTGAAGAACGCCGTGCGCGTCGTATCGCCTTGGCTATCGATGCGCAACGCAAGAGAAAAAAGATCGGAACCACCGGAGAGTTAGCGGAGCTGGTGACGCGGGCGCTTGGGGGCGGACGGAGCCATATCCATCCCGCTACCAGGACATTTCAGGCGTTAAGGATAGCGGTGAATCGCGAGCTAGACCAGCTCGCAGGCTTTCTTGAAAACGCCTATGAACTGTTGCTCTTGAAAGGACGCATGGTGGTGATCTCTTTCCATTCGTTGGAAGATCGGCTGGTTAAGAAGGCCTTTCGTAAATGGAGCCGGGACTGCATCTGCCCGCCTAAGACTCTTTTCTGCTACTGTGGCTGGAGTCAAAAGGCCAGGCTTCTCACCTCCAGACCTCTTCTTCCCTCCGAGATGGAGACTCGGATCAACCCGCGTGCCCGCTCTGCCAAGCTGCGGGCGGCGGAACGAGTTTAGGGAGATCGATCGTGGCCACAGCCCTAAGCAGACAGGTATGGGGGCTAGGCTTCCTGAAGAGGCAGCGGATGGATCGATTTTATCCGCACAGGCAACGTCACTTCTTTTTCTCTTTTCTCCTGTTGGGATTATGCCTGGTCGGGCTTGCCCTGCTGCACGTGTGGCTGCGGTTGCAGGTGGTCGATTTGGGTTATGTGCTTTCTACTACCAGTAAGTTGCACAATCAACTGGAGCAGGAGAACCGGGAACTGAAAGTAGAACTGGCTACCCTGACCTCTCCGGACCGTCTGGAGGCAATGGCCCGTACGCGGCTAGGGCTGGTGGAGCCGCAGAAAGGTCAGGTGGTGCTCCTGCCATGAGAAGATCCTTCCAAGGGATCAGGTTCCGCTTGGCCATCGCCGGGCTCTTTTTCCTGGTGATGTTTTTGGCGGTGCTGGTGCGCGCATTTCAGCTTCAGATCCTCCAAGGAGAAAAGCTCAAACGACTTGGAGAGCGGCAACACCTGAAGGAATGGATTGTGTTGCCGAAGCGGGGAACCATTCTGGACCGTGCCGGCGAGCCATTGGCGCTAAGCCTCGAGGTCCAGTCGGTTTATGCCCGTCCCAGGCGTATTAAAGAACCGGAGAGGGTGGCGCAGAGTTTGGCCCAGGCTTTGGGTCTGGACCAGGCTGAGCTGCAGCAGAAGCTCAAGACAGAGAAACCTTTTGTCTGGCTCAAACGGCAGATAACCCCCAAAGAGGCGGAGACAATAAGAGCACTCAACCTGGAAGGGGTAGGAATGTCCTCCGAACCCAATCGCTACTATCCGCAAGGCCAGCTTGCGGGACAGGTAGTGGGTTTTGTGGGCAGGGATTCCCAAGGGTTGGAAGGCATTGAACTATATTACGACAGTTATATCCGCGGCGAGAGCGGCTCGCCGGTAATCGAGCGCGATGCCTTGGGGCGCAGGGTCCTCGCCCGAGGCGTGGAAGAGATTCAGATACCGCCCGGAGCGGATATCCACCTGACCGTAGATACCTCTATCCAACATCTCGCGGAAAAACAGCTAGAAGCGACGGTTGCCAAATATCGCGCCAGAGCGGGTATCGCCGTCGTAGTGGAGCCGTTTACCGGCGAGGTCCTGGCGCTTGCAAACTATCCGTTTTTTAATCCCAACAACTTTGCCCGGCAGTCATCCCGGCAGTGGCGCAATCGGGCAGTGACAGACAGTTTCGAGCCCGGTTCCACATTCAAAACGATTTTAGCCGCCGCTGTCTTGGAGGAAGGCGTAGTCGGCAAAGAAGACCTCTTCTATTGTGAATTTGGCAAATATTCTTATGCAGGCAGGACTATTCACGACACCCATGAGTACGGGTGGCTGCCCTTCTACAAGATCATCCAATACTCCAGCAACATTGGCGTAACCAAAGTGGCGGAGAAACTTAAGAAGGAGAGGTATTTCAAATACATCGAGAGATTTGGCTTTGGTCATCTGACAGGGATCGACATGCCCGGAGAGGCGGCCGGCATGGCGCGACGCCCGGATAGTTGGTCTCCCATTGATTTGGCCACTCACGCGTTCGGGCAGGGAATTGCAGTGACCCCGATTCAGCTCGTTATGGCGTATGGAGCGGTTGCCAATGGGGGTATCCTCATGCGGCCTTTCGTCGTGCGTCGCGTGGTTGCCCCTGACGGCGAGGTGTTGGTAGCCAACCAGCCCCATGTGGTGCGTCGCGTAGTTTCGGAAAAGAGCGCCCGCTTGCTTACGGCAATTCTCAAGGGAGTTGTAAGCGATGGTGGGACCGGTCTCATGGCCAGTGTGGAAGGGTTCGAAGTTGCCGGCAAAACTGGGACTGCCGAGAAGCCGGATCTGGTCCATGGCGGATATTCGGGCAGGAAGAGAGTTGCTTCCTTTATCGGATTTGTGCCGGCGGATGATCCCCGGCTAGTTTTGCTCGTCATCGTGGATGAACCGGAAGGTAGCGTTTATGGCGGCGTCGTTGCCGCACCGGCCTTTCGCAATATCGCAAGCGGCGCCTTGCGCTATTTGGGCATCGTGCCAGACAAGCCTCAGCCGCTGCCCTTGCCGGCGGCTAAAGAGGGAACTTCGGTGCGCGTGGAGCGAAAGAGTGGGAATGAGGCGGAGAAGGGAGACGGCGTTCTGGAGGTTCCGGACTTTGTTGGTCTCAGCCTGCGCGAGGCGGTCGAGAAGGCAAGGACCCTGAAGCTCAAGGTAGAGTTGCGCGGCAACGGGTACGTTGTAAAACAGTCGCCCGCTCCTGGCGCAGTTTGGGGGAAGGGAGAACCGCTGACTCTGAACCTGCAGGGTTGACCAGGATGAGGCTCAAGGAACTCGTGGAGGCGGGGCAAGTAGAAGAGGCCGAGGGAGATATGAATCAGACTATCACGGGTCTTGCCTACGATTCGCGGCGAGTAAAAAAAGGTGATCTCTTCTTTGCGGTTTCCGGGACGCGGGCGGATGGGCATCAGTTTACTGCCGAGGCCCTCGAGCGAGGCGCTGCCGCTGTAGTTGTGGAGCAGAGGATACCACTGCCTCAAGGCGCCACCTCGGTCCGAGTGCGCAGCGTAAGGCGGACTATGGGAATGTGGTCAGCCTTATATTTCGCGCGCCCGAGTAGTCGAATAGCGTTGATCGGAGTCACCGGCACCAACGGCAAGACCACGGTCACGTATCTCTTGGAATCGATCTTTTCGGCGGCGGGGATGGCGCCGGGAGTGGTTGGCACGATCAATTACAGGTATCAGGATCGGGCATTGCCCGCGCCGTACACGACTCCGGAGTCGGTGGATCTCCAGGGGCTTCTGGCCGAGATGGCTGATGCCGGAGTTAACTCCGTGGCCATGGAAGTTTCCTCGCACGCATTGGAGATGGAACGGGTGCGGGGAATCGAATTTGATGGGGCTCTGTTTACCAATCTCACGCGCGACCATCTCGATTTCCACCGGGATATGGAGGGTTATTTTTCCGCCAAGACCAAGCTTTTTACGGATTACCTTGGAGCGAGCTCTAAGGAGAAAAAGTTCGCGGTCATTCATGGCGGGGACTCCAGGGGCAAAGAACTTTTGGAAAAAATCCGCAATCTGGGGTTTGAGGTTTGGAGCTACGGCCGGGGGAGAGAGTGGGATGTTCACCCGGCGGAGTTTGAAGGGGGCATTGACGGGCTTACAGGAAAGATCCGGGTGAAGGGTGAAGAGATCGATTTCTCCTCTCGACTGATAGGCGTGGCTAATCTGGAAAATATCTTGGGCGCCGTCGGCGTTGGTTTCGCCTTGGGCTTGCCGGGGAGCGCTATTTCGACCGGGATCGCCCGGCTCCAATCGGTTCCCGGCAGGTTGGAAAGGATCAAGAACGACCTCGGCGTCTCGGTTTTGGTCGATTACGCCCATACCCCCGATGCCTTGGAGAGGGTGATTGGCGCCGTACGGCCCTTGACCCGGAGGAAGCTGATTGTGCTTTTTGGCTGCGGCGGAGATCGCGATCGAGGAAAAAGAGCCCTCATGGGCGAGATCGCGGGGCGTCTCGGCGACCTGGCAGTCCTGACCTCAGATAATCCGCGCACCGAGGAGCCGCTCGGGATCCTGGAAGAGGTCGAAGCGGGAGTGCGAAAGACCGGCATAAAAAAATTTCAGATTTCAGATCTCAGATCTCAATACTCGGAACTCAAAACTAAAAACTCAAAACTAAAAACTGAGAAAGGTTATTATGTCGAGCCGGATCGTCGCGCCGCTATCCGTTTAGCTCTGCGGCTGGCACACGCCGGTGACCTGGTGCTGATAGCAGGAAAAGGACATGAGGATTATCAAATCCTGGGACCCAGGCGCATCCACTTCGATGACCGGGAAGTGGCGAGAGAAGAGCTGGACTCAATTCAAAATGCAAAGTGAAAAATGAAAAATTTGACTTTTGTATTTTGCACTTTCATTTTGCAATGAGCCGACAGTTCTTTTTGGCGGTCTATGAGCTAAAGTAATGTCATGGAGCAAGCAAGAGATCCTCTTGGCGACCGGCGGGAAGATCCTGCGCGAGGGAAGGGAGGTAGTCTTCGGCGAGGTCGTTACCGATTCTGGAAAGGTCGTGAAGGGGTCCGTGTTTGTCGCGCTGAAAGGAGAGAGGTTTGACGGCCATGACTTTCTGAGGGAGGCGGCTCGCCGCGGGGCGGCCTGCTTGGTGGTTCACAAGCGGCCAGGGGTTTTCCATTTGAAGGGTGCGGCTGTGATTCGGGTTCGGGACACGCTCAAGGCCCTGGGAGATCTGGCCCGCCATCGCCGCAACATGGTGGCGCCTAAGGTTTTGGCTATTACAGGATCAAACGGGAAGACGACGACGAAGGAAATGGTGGCGGCGATTCTAGACCGGGCTGCGATTCACGGAAAATCGCTTCGGGGCAGGGTTCTAAAAACCGAAGGGAACTTTAACAACCTCGTGGGGTTACCTTTAACGCTGCTTCGTCTGAAGGGCAGAGAGAGGGTAGCCGTGCTGGAATTGGGAACAAGTCGGCCGGGAGAGATCCGGCGCCTGACCGAAATCGCCGACCCTGATATCGGTCTTATCACATCGGTCGCGCCGGCCCACTTGACCGGACTTCGCAACCTTGCAGGCATCGCGCGGGAGAAGGGGGAACTCTTTCGCGGGATGAATCCCGGCGGCCTCGCTGTAGTGAATATGGACGATCCGTGGGTGCGCCGTCTGGCAGGAAGCTTTAAAGGTGACAAGATTACCTACGGGACAAGCGGCGAGGTGAGAGGGGAATCGCGGGTATCCTTGGGGACACAGGGGGCGGAGTTTACACTGCGCGCGGGTAGCGGTCGGCAGCGCATCCGGCTCAAATTCTGCGGCGAGCACAATTTTTCCAATGCGGTGGGAGCCGCGGCGATGGCCTACGGACTTGGAGTGGACCTGGAGACAATAGGCAGGGGACTGGAAGCGGTGCGGCCCTTTCTGATGCGGATGTCGTTGGAGACGTGGAGAGGGATCGGGATCATCAATGATGCCTACAATGCCAATCCGGCTTCTATGGAAGCCGCGCTCAAAACACTGGTCGAGATCGGAACCACAGGAGAAAAAATTGCGATTCTGGGGGATATGCTCGAGTTGGGCAGAGAGAGCGGCGAAAGCCACCGGGAGCTGGGAAAACAGGTGGCGCGCTACGGCATTGATCGCCTCTATCTTCTCGGGGAGCAGGCGCGCCGGGTTCAACAAGCGGCCCTGCTCGCAGGGATGGAAAAAGGGCGAGTGGTTATCGGAAAAAATCACCGACAAATCGCCCGGATAGTTCAAAGACAGGTAAGGCGGGGAGACTGGCTTCTCTGCAAAGGCTCCCGTGGCATGAAAATGGAGAAGGTCGTAGAGGCGCTCAAGGAGACGGGAGAGTAACCCTTGCTTTACTATATACTTTATCCCCTGCACACGACCTACTCGGCCTTTAACGTCTTCCGCTACATTACCTTTCGCGCGGCGTTGGCCGCGCTGATGGCGCTGCTGATCTCTTTCCTTTTGGGCCCCTACCTGATTCGCTCCCTGGCAGCCACGCAGATGGGCCAGCCCATCCGCGAAGATGGTCCGGCTAGCCATGCGGCCAAGGCTGGCACTCCGACGATGGGAGGCACGCTCATTATTCTCGCCCTCGTTCTCTCGACTGTGCTCCTCGCTGACATCATGAACCTCTATATCACGATCGCTCTTTTTGTGACCGCGGGTTTCGCCGTCATAGGCTTCATTGACGATTCCTTAAAGCTCAGGCGCAAGACTAGCCGCGGGCTTACCGCCCGGGCCAAGTTCCTTTCCCAGATGGCCGTTTCTTTGGTGGCGCTTCTTATCCTTTATAAACAACCCGGTTTCAGTGGTGTCCTCGGATTCCCCTTCTTCAAGAACATCCGTCCCGACCTGGGCCTCTGGTATATCCCGTTCGCCATGCTGGTGATCGTGGGCGCGTCGAATGCCGTCAACTTGACTGACGGCCTTGACGGTCTCGCGATCGGGCCGGTAATGACCGCCGCCGGGACTTACGCCTTTGTGACCTATGTGACCGGCCATCTCAAGTTCGCCGATTATCTCCAGATCCCTTATGTCGCGGGCGTGGGCGAGCTGACGGTGTTCTGTGCGGCCATCGTTGCCTCGGGTCTGGGATTTCTCTGGTTCAACACCTACCCGGCTCAGATGTTCATGGGGGATGTCGGCTCTTTAGCGCTAGGCGCGGCCTTGGGCGTCGTAGCGGTCATGACCAAGAATGAGATTCTCCTGGTTATCGTCGGCGGGGTCTTTGTCCTGGAAGCGCTCTCAGTGATTTTTCAGGTCGCCTCTTACAAGCTCAGGCGCAAGAGGGTCTTTCTCATGGCCCCGATCCACCACCACTACGAGCTCAAAGGATGGCCGGAGCCTCAGATCATCGTTCGTTTTTGGATCATTTCGATTATTTGCTCGCTGCTCGCACTGAGCACGCTGAAGCTGAGATGAAACGGAGAGAAGGCAGAAAGCAGTATGCAGGAGGCAGCAAGAGATGTTCAAAACGTTCAAGCCGTTCAAAGGGTTAACGACTTGAACTTTTTTTCTGAGTTGCCGACCGGAAAGATGGAGCTACAGGGAAAAAAGGTCATGGTTTTGGGCCTGGCACGCACGGGAAGCGAAACGGCCCGGTTTCTCGTCCGTAAAGGAGCGGAAGTCTTGGTGAGTGATTGTAGAAGTGAAGCGGAACTGAAACGAGAGACAGAAGCCCTCTCCGGTCTTCCTGTACGTTTCTTGCTAGGCGGAGAAGAGGCTGCCTGGCTAGAGGGGGTGGAACTGCTGGTTGCTAGCCCGGGTGTCCCGGCAGGAAATCCTCTGCTTCGGGGCGCACGGCAGAGAGGGATTGGGGTTATCAGTGAAATCGAGTTAGCCTGTCGGTTTCTCACGGCTCCTCTGGTGGCCATTACCGGGACCAACGGCAAGAGCACGACCAGCACGCTCGTGGGCGAGATGCTCGAAGCGAGTGGTCTCAAGGTCTTTGTGGGCGGAAACATCGGCGCGCCGTTGATTGGCTTTGTTGGCGACCAGTGGAACTGGGGGGTGGTGGAGGTGAGCAGTTTTCAGCTCGAGTGGGTCGAGCAGTTCCGTCCCGGGATCGCGGTGCTGCTGAACTTAACCGAGGATCACCTGGATCGATATCCGGACTTTGCCTCGTACTGCGAGGCCAAGGAGAGGATTTTTCATGCCCAGACCGGCGCGGACGTCGCGGTTCTTAATCGAGATGATCCCTTGGTGTGGCCCATCAGGAAGCGGATCCGCTCGCGACCGGTCTCCTTTGGATGGGCGGAGGTGCCCGAGGGGGTCTATGCGACATCCAGCGAGATTATCTGGCGCGGGAAGAATCGGGAAGAGAGCTTCTCTCTTGCCCGGGTTAAGATCCAAGGGGTCCACAATGTGGAGAACCTAATGGCCGCGATAGCAGCGGCGAAGTCAGCCCACGTATCGGCAGAGGTTATTCAAAGAGTCATGGAAGAGTTTCCCGGGCTTGAGCACCGTCTTGAATTCGTGCGCGAAAAGGATGGCATCCGATTTTATAACGACTCCAAAGGAACCAATGTGGGAGCGGTGGTAAAATCTCTGGCCAGCTTTTCCGCGCCAGTAGTTCTGATTGCTGGGGGGATCGATAAGGGAGGGGATTACCGGATATTGGAAGACGAAGTGAAGCGTAAAGTCAAGAAGCTCGTTCTCTTTGGCATGGCGAAGGAAAAGATTCGAACGGCATTGGGCCACCTGAGCGATACCGCAGTGGTGGAGAGTCTCGAGGCCGCGGTCCAAGAGGCCTATCGCACCGCTCGCCCGGGAGAAGTTGTCCTTCTGTCTCCCGCCTGTTCGAGCTTTGACATGTTTCAGAACTACGCGGAAAGGGGAAAGGTCTTTAAGACGCTGGTTCAAGGTTTATGAGAGAAGGTATTGCGGTAGATGGATGGCTCTTCTTCGCCGTGGCCGCGCTGTTGGCGGTGGGGATCACGATGGTGCTTAGCACCAGTTATCTTTATTCGCAGGAGCGCTTCTCCGATGGGACCTATTTTTTCCGTAAACAGCTCACCGCAGCAGGGGCGGGACTGGCCACTCTCGTCGTTGCCGCGCTGCTCCCCCCTGCCTCTTACCGTCGCTTTGCCTATCCCCTTCTGGCCCTGACTCTTTTTGTGTTGATACTGGTTCTAGTTCCTGGGATTGGTTTGTCGCGCGGCGGCGCCAGACGTTGGTTGCCCTTGGGAGGGTTCGCCTTTCAGCCCGCGGAGCTCGCAAAGATCTCTCTTGTGCTCTACCTGGCCCACTCTCTGGCGAAGAAAGGGGAAAAGGTCCAAACCTTCGCCATGGGACTCCTGCCGCACCTGATTATCGGCGGCCTCTTTTTGGGACTCGTCATGCTGGAGCCCGATCTGGGGACAACTCTCATTCTCGGCATGCTTCTCGTTCTCATGCTCTTCGTCGGCGGCGCCAAGTTCTCCCACCTGGCTGTGATCGGTCTGATGGCCCTGCCGGCTGTGGCGCTTGCGGTGGTCGGCGCCGAGTACCGTCTGCGGCGCCTGCTTATTTTTCTGGACCCCTGGCGGGATGCCTCGAGTACGGGCTTCCAGATTATCCAGTCTTATATCGCGTTCGGCTCCGGCCAACTATGGGGTCGCGGTCTGGGGGAGAGCCGCCAGAAGCTTTTTTACCTGCCGGAGGCCCACACGGATTTTATCTTCTCTGTTATCGGCGAAGAGTTGGGTCTGTTGGGAGCCGTTGCCGTGTTAGCGCTTTTCGGCGTGGTCGTCGTGCGGGGATTCCGTCTGGTATCGAGAATCGATGAACCCTTTTGTCAATACCTGGCCTTTGGATTGACGATCCTGCTGGGACTTCAAGCACTGATCCATATGGGGGTGGTCATGGGCTTGATGCCCACCAAGGGGCTGGTGCTCCCGTTTATCAGCTATGGAGGTTCAGCCATGGTGATGAACCTGACATGCGCGGGGATACTGCTCAGCCTGTCGCGCGGGAGAATGTAAAAATGCGGCTGATCATGGCCGGCGGGGGAACAGGCGGCCACCTCTTCCCCGGGCTGGCTGTGGCGCGTGAGTTTCGGAGAAGAGATCGAATGACGGAGATACTGTTCGTCGGCACCGAACTGGGAATCGAAAGCCGGATCCTTCCCCGGGAAGGGTTTCCCTTGGCGACCATCCCGATCCGGGGCCTCAAGGGAAGAGGGCTGCGTGGTTCCCTGCAGGCCCTCTACGGTATTCCCGTTAGCTTTTTCCGTTCCCTTGGGATCATCGCCCGCTTTCGGCCCGATTGCATCATCGGTTTAGGAGGTTATGCGTCCGGCCCCTTTCTCCTTGCGGGCAAATCGAAGGGGATTCGCTGCGCCATTATGGAGCAGAATCTGCGTCCCGGTTTCACCAATCGGATCTTGAGCTGTCTGGCGGATCGTGTCTTCACCTCTTATGAAGAAAGCGCTCCCTATTTTCCTCGCGCCAGGGTCATAACTGCGGGAAATCCAGTGCGCTGGCAGGCCCTTCCCGAGATCGCGAAGAGTGAAAAGTTCACCCTGCTCGTCTTCGGCGGCAGCGCGGGCGCGCACAAAATCAACCTCTGCGTAATCGAGGCCCTGCAAAGCCTTAGAGACTTGACGACAGGGCTGCGCGTGATGCACCAGACTGGACAGGCGGATTTTGCCGCGATCAAGGAAGCCTATGGCTCGCTTCCGTTCGAGGCGGATGTCCTGCCATTCGTGGAGCGGATGGATGAGGCCTATGCGCGGGCGGACCTTGTGCTTTGCCGCGCCGGCGCAGGCACCGTCTCGGAGCTGACGGTTTTTGGGAAAGCCGCGATTTTGGTCCCCTATCCTTACGCCGCCTATGACCACCAGCGCTTCCATGCCCAGGTGCTCCAAGATCAAGGGGCGGCAGAGATGATTCTCGACCGGGAATTAACTGGGGAAAAACTGGCTGAACGGATTCGGGCCCTCTATCTGGATCGCAAGCGGCTTGAGGCCATAGGCATGGCGGCCCGAAAACTGGGGAAACCGGAGGCGGCAAAAAGAATCGTTGATGAGTGTTATGCCCTTTTGAAGGCGGAAGGCGGAAGGCGAGAGGCGTGAGGCGATAAACGAATTTTCTATTGCCTGCTGCCTATTGTTTTGAACCATGCTTGAGAAAAAACACCGGGTCCACTTTGTCGGGGTCGGTGGAATCGGCATGAGCGGAATCGCGGAGGTGCTGTTGAACTTGGGCTACTCGGTTACCGGGTCCGATCTGCGGGAGAGCGAGGTCATCCAAAGGCTTCAATCCTTAGGGGCGCAGATTTTTATGGGTCATAAAGAAGCGAATCTCTCCGGCGACCCCTCGGTGGTAGTGATCTCGACGGCGGTAAAGTTTTCCAACCCCGAAGTATTGGAAGCCCGCAGGCGCAATATCCCTGTGATCCCGCGGGCGGAGATGCTCGCGGAGCTGATGCGCATGAAGTACGGCGTGGCCGTCGCGGGCAGTCACGGCAAGACTACAACCACGTCGATGGTCGCCGCTGTTCTGAGCGCTGCTGGACGGGATCCCACGATGGTGATCGGCGGTCGGGTGAGGTCGCTGGAAAGCAACGCGAAATTGGGCCAGGGGCAGATTCTTGTGGCTGAGGCCGATGAGAGCGACGGCACCTTTTTACTGCTTTCGCCCACGATCGCCGTGGTTACCAACATCGACCGCGAGCATATGGATTTCTATCAGACGATGGATCGCCTGAACGAGAGTTTTCTCACGTTCATCAACAAAGTGCCCTTCTATGGTCTGGCGGTCTTGTGTCTGGATCATTCGAACGTGCGGGGTCTCATCCCGAAAGTCAAAAAGCGTTTCGTTACCTACGGTTTGTCGCCGGAGGCCGATTTTTGCGCCCGGGATCTGCAAACCGAGGCTATGGGGGTTCAATTTTCCGTGATGCATCGCTCGACGCACATGGGGAAACTCAGGCTTCACCTGCCCGGTCGCCACAGCGCCACGAACGCCCTGGCTGCAGTGGCCGTGGCCCAAGAGCTGGAGATCCCCTTCGCCCTTGTGGCGGAGGCGTTGGAGTCCTTTAGCGGTATTCACCGCCGATTCGAGCTTAAGGGCGAGGCAAAAGGAATCATGGTGATTGACGATTACGGGCATCATCCTGTGGAGATCCAGGCGACCATCCAAGCGATCCGTGATGGCTGGAGACGGTCCCTTACCGTTGTTTTCCAACCGCACCGTTACAGCCGCACCAGGGATCTGTTCGACGACTTTCTCGCCGCCTTTGACGGCGCGGATCGGCTGGTGCTCACGGAGATCTACCCGGCGGGAGAGGAGCCTATGCCGGGCATCACCGGAGAGGCGCTCTATCAGGCGGTCAAGCGCCGGGGCCATCTGGAGGCCGAGTTTATCGCGGAGCGGAGCGAGGTCGTAAAACAGCTCCTTTCCAAACTCAGGCCCGGAGATATCGTTCTCACTCTCGGGGCGGGGGACGTATACAAAGTGGGAGAAGAGCTGGTGGAGGCGCTGGGGAAATGAAAGGACGTGATCGTGTTCGTCTCTCGTGCTCGGAAATTCCTGTTTCTCTGAGCTTCAGCGAGCACGAACACGAGCCGCGAGCACGAAACTGATGGTTCCGATGAGAAAAGAGGAGGGCGACACGCCGTTTGTCCAAGAGCTGAAGCAGATCCCGGGCTTGAAGGTCCGAGTTGGGGAGCCGCTCGCGCGCCACACCTCGATCAAGATTGGCGGTCCAGCCGACTATTTTCTCGAAGTGGAACGTTGCGCCGCTTTGCCCCGGGTATTAAAGCTTCTTGACCGCTATGAGATTCCGTTCTGCATCCTGGGCAAAGGGAGCAATATCTTGGTGAGCGATTTGGGAGCGCGGGGGGCTGTGATCCGTTTAGGAATCGAGTTCAAGCAAATCGAGTGGCTGGAAAAAGGCGGGGAGGCGCTGGTGACGGCGGGCGCCGCTTACCCGGTAACGCAGTTAGTACGTGAGGCAATGCGCAAGGGGTACAGCGGGCTGGAATTCGCCGAGGGGATTCCGGGGAGCGTCGGCGGGGCGCTGGTGATGAACGCGGGCGCCTACGGCTCTGAGATAGAAAAGATAGTGGTTCGAGTCGAAGGTGTTACCCAAAGAGGAGAGCCAGTGCAATTTAGCAGAGATAAAATGGTTTTTTCCTACCGTGACTCTCACCTGCCGCCGGGGACCCTGGTGACTCGGGTGTGCGTGCGGCTTTTGAAGGACAAGACGGAAGAAGTGGGACTGAAGGTGCGTGAGTTAGTGACCCGGAGAAAAAAAAGCCAGCCGTCGGGACATCCCAACTCGGGGTCGATGTTTAGAAATCCGCCAGGCGATTTTGCCGGTCGGTTGATCGAAGCAGCGGGGCTCAAGGGAAAAAGAATCGGCAGGGCCGAGATCTCTGAGCGCCACGCGAACTTTATTGTGAACCTCGGCGGGGCAAAGGCCGAGGATGTCCGCCGCCTGATGGAGATGGCTCGGGCAGAAGTTAAAAAACGATTCAGCATCGAGCTGCAGCCCGAGGTCCGATTGTTAGGGGCGTGGCCGTTGAGCGACGCCGGTCATTAGAGGGTATGGGTATTTTTCGTCGCTTCAGGGGGAACAAAAAAAAGGAAGGGGCCGGTAGTCCGCCGAACTTTCTTCCCTGGGCCGCGGTCTTGGTTTTTTTCTCTGCGGCCTTGGCCTTCTATCTAGGCTGGCCTCATCTGATGCGCCAGGGAAGTCATCTGCGCGATCGGCTCCTCGACAATGCCTATTTTTCTGTGGAGGCGATCCAAGTGAAAGGCGGAGAGAAGGTAGGAGGAAGCGAGATCGTAGGCATGGCGGGAATGAGTTACGGGATGAACATCTGGAAGATCGATCCGGAAACTATAGAGAGAAAGGTAGGAAAACATCCCTGGGTCAAGCGAGTCTTAGTGAGACGGGACTTGCCCCGTCGGGTAGTGATCGAGGTTGAGGAGCGGCAGGCTAAGGGAATTGTCGTGCTGGGAAAGCTCTATTACGTCGATCCAGAAGGATTCGTCTTTAAAGAAGTTGCGGAAGGGGAAAAGACGGACTTTCCGCTGCTCACAGGATTGCAGCAAGCCGATCTGGCATCCCACGCTCACGCTACGCGGCAGAAGATCCGCGAGGCGCTGAAGCTTGGCGAACTGATGGCGAGAGGGTCTCTTTCCCTTTCTGAAATTCATTTCCCTCCACAGGGTGGAGTGATCCTTTACCCGATAGGCTATCGCGTCGCCCTTCGGATGGGTTGGGGAGACTGGCAGGGGAAGCTGCAGCGGGCGGAGCGAGTCCTTTCTATGTGGAAGGGCAAGGAGGCCCAACTCGCATCTCTGGACTTAAGCTTCCGTGATCAGGTGGTAGCAAAAATACGAAACAGCGGGAAGTTGAAGGGTTAAAGGGTTCAAAGGTTCAAAACGGGAGTTATGGCCAAGAAGAACAAAAATAGTCTGATCGTGGGACTGGATATCGGGACGTCCAAGGTCTGTGCGGTCGTTGGGGAGATGACCGAGCGCGGCATGGAGATCGTCGGGGTGGGCTCCCATGCCTCACAAGGATTGCGCAAGGGAGTGGTTATCAATATCGAGAGCACGGTGGATTCCATCAAGAAGGCCGTGGAGGAGGCCGAGCTCATGGCCGGATGTGAGATCAACTCGGTCTTTACGGGTATTGCCGGAGGGCACATCAAGGGGTTTAACAGCCACGGCATCGTGGCGGTGAAGAATAAGGAGGTGACGCAGCGAGACATCGAGCGAGTCATTGACGCCGCCAAGGCGGTTGCAATCCCCATGGATCGGGAGGTGCTCCACATCCTTCCCCAAGAGTACGTCATCGATGATCAGGACGGCATTAAAGAGCCCTTGGGGATGTCCGGTGTGCGGCTGGAGGCCAAGGTGCACATCGTAACTGGAGCAGTTACTTCAGCGCAGAACATTATCAAGTGCTGCAATCGCACGGGGCTCAATGTCGCGGATATGGCGTTGGAGCCGCTAGCCTCGGCTGAGGCGGTTTTGACTCCAGAGGAGCAAGAACTGGGCGTTGCCCTAATAGACATGGGTGGAGGCACTACCGATATTGCTCTGTTCCACGATGGGGCGGTGAAGCACACCGCGGTTCTGGCCATCGGGGGAAATCACCTGACCGCCGACATCGCTGCGGGATTGCGCACCCCGATCAGCGAGGCCGAGCGCATCAAGCAGCGCTATGGATATGCCCGTACCTCGATGGTTACAAAGGATGAGAGGGTGGAAGTGCCGAGTGTGGGCGGGAGAAATTCCCGGACCATCTCGCGGCAGATCCTGTGCGAAATTATCGAGCCTCGTCTGGAAGAGATCTTTCAGCTCATTCGTCGCGAAATTGCCAAGTCAGGTTTTGAAGGATCGTTGGCCTCGGGTATCGTGATGACCGGTGGCTCGACGCTGCTTCCCGGTATGATCGAGATGGCGGAAGGGGTCTTTGGCATGCCGGTTCGCCTCGGCGTCCCGGCCCGGGTAGGCGGGCTCATCGATGTCGTCTCCAGCCCGATTTACGCTACGGGTGTGGGCTTGGTCCTTTACGGCATGAAGCGGCAGGATAAAAACTTTTTCCGCATACGCGAGGAGAATCTCTTCGGCAAGGTAAGAACCCGCATGGTCGATTGGTTCAATGAGTTTTTCTAACGGAGAACAATTATCGTTACTCGTGTCCGTGACTCGTGTTCGTACCGAGCACGAAATCCGAGCACGAGCACGAATAAAAAGGAGGAAAACATATGTTTGAGCTCGTAGAACACGTTAATTTGGGAGCGCGGATCAAGGTAATTGGAATCGGCGGGGGAGGATGCAACGCCATCAACACCATGATTGCGGCCAAGCTCACCGGCGTGGACTTCATCGCGGCTAATACCGATGCCCAGGCCATCGAGGCAAACCGGGCATCGGTCAAGGTCCAGCTCGGCGAGAAAATCACGAAAGGACTTGGCGCGGGGGCCAACCCCGAGATCGGCAGGCGTGCCGCCTTAGAGGACCAGGAGAGGATCCGCGGGTTTTTGTCTAGCGCCGATATGATCTTCATCACCGCTGGGATGGGCGGGGGAACGGGCACGGGTGGGGCGCCGGTTATCGCCAAGGTTGCGCGCGAGATCGGAGCGCTCACCGTCGGGGTAGTGACGAAGCCTTTTGTCTTTGAAGGCAAGAAGAGAATGCGGCAGGCCGAAGATGGGATTCGCGAGCTCAAAGAAAGCGTGGATACCCTGATCGTCATTCCCAATCAGCGCTTGCTCAGCATCGCGGCAAAAACCACCACCATGCTCGAGGCCTTCCAGAAGGCAGATGATATCTTGTTGCAGGCGGTGCGCGGCATCTCTGATCTCATCATCACTCCTGGTCTGATCAACCTCGATTTTGCCGACGTCCGCACCGTGATGGCCGAGATGGGACTGGCCTTGATGGGCGCGGCCTGTGCCTCTGGCGAGAATCGAGCCGTGGAGGCGGCGCAGAAGGCGATATCAAGCCCCTTGCTGGAAGATATCTCGATCCACGGCGCCAGGGGAGTGTTGATCAACATTACGGGTGGTCCGGACCTTTGCCTCTATGAGGTCAACGAGGCGGCCACGATGATCCAGGAGGAGGCCCACGAGGACGCCAACATCATCTTCGGCGCAGTGATCGATGAACGGATGAAGGATGAGATCCGCATTACCGTTATTGCAACCGGGTTTGGCGAGAAGGAAGAGCGAAAGCCTGTGCTTAGCGCCGTCACTTACAACGGCAATAAGGACACTAAAGCGAAGAAGGTGGTCCACCTTGGCACCATCGTGGACGACCTGGACTCTCCTACCTGGCAGCGTAAAAGACAAGACACTGGCGAAGTGGAGACCGTGACAACCGACAAGGTAGGGATGCAGTTCAGTCAGGACGACGAGGATAAGTTCGACATCCCGACGTTTTTGAGGAAGCAGATGGATTGAGCTGGATCAGACTCAAGAGTATCCGATTCAAGGGATTCCGCTTCTAACGGATCGGTCCACCCCAACCCAGGTACTCCTGTAGAGTCACGCCGACTCGAGCGCGAAACTGCTCCTCCAGCGAAAGAATATTCCCCAGTCTCTCGTCCATAGACATCCGTTCCACTCGCCACATAGGGAGGAAGAGATGGGTAGGCCCTACGTTGCGTTCGTTTTTAAGAATCGCGCATACCCAGTCATCGAAAGTTTTGACGTTGATGCCGCGCATCTGAATCCCTGCTGGAGAAATATGGGTGAGGAGTCCCCATACCCTCTCGGGCGGGCTGTGAAGATTAACTACGACGCTCATCCCCTCTTGAAACCCTGACACCTTTTTGGGTTTTGACGCTAGCGCCCTCAAGGATCGTGATGACCTAAAGGTTATATTTCAAAGAGCTCTTATGTCAAATCTCAACTTGAAGGGAGAAACTTAAGCGAAGAAGCGTTACAGGGCGCTTACAGATAGGAAGTTTTGAGTTTTTTTTCCCTTTTCGATCTCTCCAGGGCAAGCTGGATCAGTCTGTCGATCAGTTCCGTGTAGGAGATTCCGCTGGCCTCCCAGAGTTTGGGGTACATGCTGATTTTGGTAAAGCCCGGTATGGTGTTGAGCTCGTTTACGATGGCCTCGCCGTTATCTCTGAGAAAAAAGTCCACCCGCGCCATCCCTTCGCAGCAAAGCGCCTTGAAGGTCTTGATCGAGATCTCCTGGATCTCCTTCGTGATTTCGGTAGGGAGTCTTGCGGGGATCTCCAGGATCGCTCCCCTCTCGTCCTGATACTTGGCCTCGTAGGAATAGAATTCATGCCGCGTGATGATCTCTCCGGGCACGGACGCGATAGGGTGGTCGTTTCCCAGGACGGAACATTCGATCTCTCTCCCTTGAATGTGCTCTTCCACCAAAACCTTGCTGTCGTATCGAAACGCCTCTTGGAGCGCGGCCTTGAATTGCCCTTTCGCCTTGACTTTACTGATTCCCACGGACGAGCCGAGGTTGGCTGGTTTGACGAAGAAGGGAAGCCCTAAGTGCTGGCGCAGGGTTTCAAAATCTTCTTCAGCCGACGAAGAGCGGTCTAATACGACAAAGCTGGCGGTTCGGATCCTGGCGTCGCGGAGCAGGCGCTTCATGACGTCCTTATCCATGCCAACAGCGGAACCCAGGACGCCGGCGCCCACGAACGGCACATTGGCGAGCTTCAACAGCCCCTGGACTGTGCCATCCTCGCCAAATGGCCCATGGAGAACCGGGAACACCACATCCACCGGTCCAACGGCTTCGCGGCCTGAAGGCCCGACCAACGGCCCCGTCTTTCTCCCAAGGGCCAACGCGAGACTTCTGCTTGCCTTTTGAATAGACTTGGGCCAGCCCTTCGTTGGCGTCTCGACTACAGTCCACTCTCCTTTTTTGCTAATGCCGACCAGGATCGCCTCATATTTTTTCTCATCTATGGCCTCGACGATGTTTTTGGCCGACTGGAGCGAAATTTCATGCTCCGCCGATTTCCCGCCGCAAAGGATGGCTACCCGGAGTTTTCTCTTCATGTTCTGAATGTTCCTAAGGTTTGAGGAAATATGGCGGCGAAGTTGATGGGCCCAGCACTAGAGCTTCTTTTTCTGCGGCGCCGCTTGCTCGACCACCTTAACAACCCTTCCGGGATAGTGCATTTTTTCAAACTTGAGGACAAAGTACTTGGCCTTCACCGGGTCTCCTTTGTCGTCGAAGGTGATGGAGCCGGTAATTCCCTTGTAGTTTTTTAGCTTCCTGACAGCGGCTGAAACCTGTGCCCGGGTCGGTTTTTTACCTCCGAGCTCCTTGATGACCTGCTCGATCGCTTTCAATCCCACCATTGCCGCGTCATAGCCATACATCCCGAAGGACTCGACCTCTTTGCCAAAGCGCTGCTTGAATCTTTTCGCAAAGGCGGCTGATTCCGGGTAGGCGTCCATAGGGCCGGCAACAGTGGTATAGTACGTGCCAGCGACCTGGGTTCCGGCGATTTTCACCATTTCCGAGGAGTCCAGACCGTCCGGCCCCATATAGATCGCCTTCACTCCTTTCTCCCGCATCTGTTTCAAGAGCAGGCCTCCCTGGTGGTAGATGCCGCCGAAGTAAACCAGCTCCGGGTTCTTGGCCTTCATCGGGATGATCATCGGGGCGAAATTGGCGCGTTCCTCGGTGCCGTCATAGCCGAGGATTTTCAGGCCGAGCCTGGTCGCCTCGCCCCGGAAGGTATCCGCCACCCCCTGGCCGTACAGTGTCTTGTCGTGAACGACATAGACGGATTTGAGCTTGAGGTCCTGGGCGGCGAATCTCGCCCCTGCGGGTCCCTGAACGTCGTCTCGGCCGCAGACGCGATTGACATTCGGATAGCCGCGGTCGGTGATCTCAGTCGCAGTGTTGGCAGGCGAGATCATCGCTAACATGGTGTCCTTGTAGATCTCCGAGGAGGGAAGGGCCACACCCGAGTTGAAATGGCCGACGACGAGGAGGACGTCAGGGTCCGCCACGATATTTCTGGCGTTCACCACGCCGACCTCAGGCTTTGCCTGATCATCGTAGGGGACAAAAATCAACCCGAAGCCCAGGGCCCGAAAACTTTTCGCCGCCTCTTCTGCCGCAAGCTGCGCGCCCAGCTTGATATGTTCACCTACGGCTGCTTGCTCTCCCGAAAGAGGGGTCTGGGTGGCAATCTTGATCACCCCTTTTTGACCCCAGACTTTGGTAGAGATCAAAAAAGGTCCCATGAAAAAGCAGAGAATCAGGAACCACGCGAGCCGCTTGAACACCGTATGAATTCCCCCAGTCGACATCATTCTTACGTTAACAAATCCTCGCAGTCAACGCCAAAGAAGCGGAGGGGGCCTAAGTCCTGAAATCGGCTGCCATTGACACTGACGCGGGAGCAGGGCTAATTTCCTGGCATGATTGTCAGTGTGGGCGTGGATCTGATCGAGGTAGAGCGGGTGAGGCGTGCCTTGGAGGACGCCAAGATCGGCCAGAGATTTCGGCACCGTGTCTATACGGAAAAAGAGATCGAGTATTGCGAAGGAAAAGAACGGGGCAAATACGAGAGCTATGCCGGACGCTTCGCCGCCAAAGAGGCGGTCATGAAGGCTCTGGGAAGGGGTTGGGGATCAAAGGTAAGCTGGCTGGATATTGAAGCGCTTCCCTCCCCGGGAGGAAAGCCCGAGCTCTATCTCCATAATAAGACCGCCGTGCTAGCCCGGCAGCGCGGAATCCACCATTGGTCCCTTTCGATCACTCACACCGGGCGCTATGCCATGGCGTACGTGATCGCCCAAGGCGAGTGAACCAGAGCGCCAGTCCGATTAACGTTGCCTAACTTCGTTTATCGCCCCTTGTTATGCTCGTTTCTTGGCCCGGCACAGGTCTTTCATAACGAGCCTTCCGGCCCTTGACGCTCCCTTCTTCTCCCTAATATACTCGACCTCCGCAGAAATAGGAAACCTGTCGATGGCTGTTAAGACCATTCAATGGAACAACAATCACGTGGTCATGCTGGATCAGCGGTTTTTGCCGCAAAGGGAGGTCTACCGGAGCTATCGGGATTACTCAGAGGTGGCGCAGGCCATCCGGGATATGGTGATCCGTGGCGCGCCCGCCATTGGGGTGGCGGCAGCGATGGGCGTTGCTCTGGGAGCCCTGTGGGTTAAGGGCAAGAATTTTGACCGCGAGATCGAGCGCATCTTTCGGACACTTGGTAAGACGCGGCCAACTGCCGTGAATCTTTTTTGGGCGCTCGAGCGTATGCGCAGAATCTATATCGAGAAAAGAAGCCTGGGGGTTGAGACGGTGAAGCGGCTTCTCAAGGAAGAAGCACTGAAGATTTACGCGGAAGACATTGCGGCCAACCGCCTTTTGGGAAAATTCGGCGCGAAGCTATTGGGAAATGCGCGCCGCGTGATGACGTACTGCAATGCGGGGGCCTTGGCCACTGCCGGATACGGAACGGCCCTCGGGGTGATTCGGGCGATGAAGGAAGCGGGTAAGGATGTGGAGGTGCTGGTCAACGAGACCCGTCCTTTCCTCCAGGGCGCGCGGCTGACGGCGTGGGAGCTCAAAAAAGATAAGATTCCGGTAACGCTTCTCACCGATAACATGGCCGGTTACCTCATGCAGCGTGGCAAGGTGGACGCGGTCGTTGTGGGTTGCGATCGGGTAGCGGCGAACGGTGATGTGGCCAATAAGATCGGAACCTACGGTGTCGCGGTGCTGGCGCGGCGCCATAATATCCCTTTTTATGTGGCTGGGCCCACCTCGTCCATCGATCCTAAATGTTCCTCCGGGAGCGAGATCCCGATCGAGCAAAGGAACCCTCGGGAGGTATCCCACATCTTCGGCCGTCCCGTTACGCCGAGGGGTGTGCGCATCGTGAACCCGGCTTTCGATATCACCTCCCACGACCTGGTGTCGGCCATCATCACGGAGAAAGGCGTGATTACACCTCCCTTTCAGCAAAACATCCGCGCCCATGTCTCCCATCCGCAGTAAGGAAGAGCTCGAGGAATTTTTTCATAGCTCGGGAAAGCCGCGTCGGCAATGGCGCGTCGGGACCGAGTACGAAAAAGTAGCAATCGAGCGCCGAAGCGGCAAGGCGATTCCCTACTCAGGACCGCGAGGAGTTGAGACCATTCTTAGGGCCTTGGTCGGGCAATACAACTGGGAACCGCAAGAAGACGATGGCCATGTGATCGCCCTTATCCGAGGGAAGGCTCAAATCCACTTGGAGCCTGGCGGCCAGATCGAGCTTAGCGGCGAACAGTGCGAGAGCATTCACTGTAGCCATGCAGAGTTCACTCAGCATATTCGTGAGTTGCTGGAGGTGGCGGAGCGGTTGGACGTGGTGTTTCTGGGCTTGGGGATTCAGCCCGTCAGTTCCCTGGGAGAGATCGAGTGGGTGCCAAAAAGGCGTTACCGGATCATGGCCCCGTACATGGAGAAAGTGGGTACGATGGGTCACCGGATGATGAAGCAAACCGCCACCGTTCAGGCCAACGTAGACTACAGCGATGAAAAAGATGCGATGGCAAAGTTCCGCGCGGCCATGGGGCTTTCTCCTCTGATTACCGCCGTTTTTGCCAACTCTCCTATCTGCGAAGGCAGTCTCAACGGCTACAGGAGCTTTCGGGGACATATCTGGACCGGGACGGACAAGGATCGCTGCGGTTTGCTGCCCTTCGCATTCTCTTCGGATGTCTCTTTTGCCCACTATGTGGAGTACGCCCTGGATGTCCCGATGTATTTCATTATGCGGGATGGGAATTACATCGATTTTTCCGGCATCCCTTTCCGCCACTTTCTGAGTCATGGATATAAAGGTCACTACGCTACGATGGAGGATTGGGAACTCCACCTAACAACTCTGTTTCCCGAAGTGAGGATCAAGCGCTATATAGAGTTCCGCTCTGCTGACAGCCAGTCCCCGGAACTCATGCCGGCCTTGCCCGCGCTCATTAAAGGAGTCCTCTACGATGCCGACTGCCTTGAGGCCGCGTGGGATTTAGTCAAGGGATGGTCTTGGGACGAGAGAATGGGGCTTTATCACGATTCGCACCGTCAGGCGCTGGGGGCGCGCATCCGCCGTTTCTCGCTTCTCGATCTTGCCAAGGAACTCTTTCAAATCGCCTGGGAAGGATTAAAGCGGCAAGGGGCGCTGGACGAGAACGGAGATGATGAGACCATCTATCTGAAGCCGCTCAAGGATCTGCTGTTTCAGGGAAAATGTCCGGCCGATATTCTCGTGGAGAAGTGGGAAGGGGAGATGGAGCGCGATATCGAGAAGCTCATCGAGTACAGCGCTTACAAATTGCCCTGAGATAATTTACCAGTGACAGGAATTTCCTTTTTGGGGCCAACTGCCAAGGACGCAAAATTTTCTTCAGTGAGCCCTTTGCCAGCGAGTTTGTGGCAATAAAAGGGTCAGGTCTTGCAATCATACATTTCTTTTCCTCTTCTTCTCCAGCTCTCTCAGCCTGCGGCTCACCGTAGCATAGTGAACCCCAAGATATTCTGCAATCTCCCTCATCCGATACCCATACTCCAGGTACGCTACCCCAATTCCTCTATCCCTGCCTCTGCTAAAGATATGCTTCAAGCCGGGCCTCACCGCTCTCCTTTGCACCTTCGGTGCTTCCGTTATCTCCTCCCCTGCCTTTTGATGCCTCTCTATAAACTGCTCACTCCCTAGATAGATCTGCCCCCTAAGCTTCTCCCAGAGCCGATTCTCCAAACCCTCTCTGACAAAGGCCCGGTAGCGGGCCCGAGCCTGCCCCTTTTTCTGCCCAAACTGCTCTAAGATCCAATCCACAGTTAAAAACTCTGGCACAGAGGCTAAACCTGCCGTGGCCCTATAACTACTCCACCGCCACTGCTCTACCCCCCTCCTTGACCCTACCCGCGACAGATTGAGCACCACGTAGCGGCAAAGCTCTAACAAATGGGCCTCCTTCTCCACCAAGATGGCCTTATACCTGCCCTGAAACAGATGACCCACCCTACGGTGCCTACGGTTAAATGCCTGGGTATAAATCCCGTTGAGCTGACGCATCCCCAAAGATAGATTGGGCCGGGGGGTCTCTACTATCAAATGATAGTGATTGTCCATCAGGCAGTAGGCATGACAAAGCCAACCGTGGCGGGAAATGACATGAGAGAGGGTGCTCATAAATAACTCCCGGTCATCGTCATCTAAGAAGATCTTCTGGCGGGCATTGCCACGGGAGGTCAGATGATAGAGCGCCCCAGAATATTGCAAGCGCAGAGGCCGAGCCATGCCTTGTGCCTATCTTATCCACTATTGGATTGCAAGACCTGACCCCAAGGACACTGTTGTCGTTCTCGGTGCGATCCGAGCCGGCCGGACAGCCAGCGTCATACCCTCAATGTATTGAGCTCGACGCGGAAGCTTAATGCACACCGTATAGAGCCAACGCCCGGCGGCCAAGAAATGTGAGCAGCAGCGAAGCGGCCGTCAACAATAGACTCATCGCGGCGACCAAACTATGGTCGCCGGCTTCTTGGTATTTCTCCCAGATGAGAGCGGCGAGCACAACATTGCCCGGAGTCATCAGTAGTATGGCAATCGTGGCTTCGCGCAGAGCATGGATGATGACCCACAGCCAGCCATTGACGAAAGAAGGCAATAACAGCGGCAAGGTGACGCGCAGAAAGGTACTGCTTTTCGACGCGCCACTGGCGAGCGCAGCTTCTTCGAGTTCTCGATGGATTTGCGTCACCGCACCACCCATCAAGCGCGTCGTGTAGGTGATGTAGCGCGTTAGGAGAGCAATCACCAGGATCCAGATCGTTCCGTAAAGAGAAAGAAACGGGAAACTCAAGTAGACAAACATAAGCGCCAGGCCGAATACTACGGTTGGAACGGCGCTGTTAACAAAAGTGAGAAAATCCGGTATCCAGTTTCCCCAGAACCGCGAGCGAACGCTTATCCAGGCGCTCACCGTACTGAGCAACATGACGCCGGTTGCAACCGTAACAGAAACAATCAAGGTGTTGAGCGCCGCTGCTCTAAATTTTTCCATTTCTAAGAGCGCGACGTACGCAGCGGCGGTCGATCGGCCCAGCGCACTCAATGAGGGAACGCTAAGAAACGGCTGCATACTGACCCATAATAGAATCATCAGGGGGAAAACCGCCGCCAGAACCAAGTAAAACGCAATGCCCGCCAGCGCCGCGTACTTCCATTTGCCGAGCGCAATCGGCCGCGCCTGATATCCCCTCCCGGTGACAACCGCAAACTGCTCGGGTTTCCTCACGGTCCTGCGATAAAACAAGATTAACAGAGCCGCGAGCACGAACAGTAACATGGCGTACGCGCTGGCAAGCCCGTAGTCGGGTAAGCCGTAAGTAGGGGTCGTGGCAAGAAAGATCTTTGTGCTGAACACACGGATGCCGGCACTCAACCCTAGCACGGCGGGAATCTGGAAATCATCGAGTGCGTTGGCAAAGTAATAGATAAGCGCTCCCAATAGCGCCGGACGTAACAATGGAAGGGTCACAAGCACCTGAGTTCTGAGCCGAGATACGCCGCACGTTTCACCGGCCTCCTCAAGGGCAGGATCGAAATTGCGGAAGCATCCGGAGATCATCAGAACCACTGAAGGCACCATCGAAAGCGTGCTGACGAAGATAATGCCGCCAAGCGAATAGATGTTCACCGGACCCGTGTCCGCAGTTATGCCAAGCCATGTCCTCATCACGACGTTCAGCACGCCGACGCGGGGGTTCGCGAGCAAAGACCAGCCGATGGCTTTGATCAATCCAGGGATGGCAAGCGGAATGAGAATTAATGTGAAGACCAAGTTGCGATACGGAAGATCCGTCCTTTCGATCAGCCAAACCAGTACAATCGCTATGGCTAAAGAAAGCGCGACTACGCCAGAAGCGTAGATCAGACTGTTCTGGAGGAGGACGTAAGTTTCGCTGTCAGCGAGCACCTGATGGTAATTGGACAGCGTCCACGGGGCGGGTTCGATCGGCAGCTTATCGGCCGTGCTCTTCACGCTCGAAAGGAAGAGCATCGCTAGCGGCGGAAGCGTCAGGTAAACGATGACGAGCGTGACACTGACAAAAAGCAGTTTCTCTGATGTAAATGTTTTCCGGCTCCACGAACGAACGGAGTAACTCCCCATTCGCATGTTCTCACGCCGTCTCCAGGCGATGGTCGGCAATTACTTCATGACTCCCCATAACTTGCCGATTTCGTCTCGGGTCCTATCTAACAGCACCATTTGCTCATAGGTTAGCTTGTCGTTGTAAAACAGCTTGGCGCCGGACTTTATTAACTCGTCGTAGTAGCTGGTTCCAGGAATCGCTGGCCCGCTGCCCGCTTTGTCAACTGCTTCGGCGCCTTCCGGTGAGAGCAGCCAGGCGAGCAAGAGTTTCGTTGCGTTGGGGTGGGGTGAACCTTTTATAGCAATAAAGAGTTTGACGCGGGCATAAACCGGATCCAGCGGCAGGAATTCGATTGGAGCACCTTTTGCCTTTAATTCCTGGACATTCGGGAACGAAGCGCAACCTATATAAACCTCGCCGATAACTACCCGATCGGTCGAACCACTGCACCTAGTGTCCCAGATGGGCTTTTGATCCGGAAATACCTTGATGAATTTCCAAAAACGTTCCTCGCCCCAGACCAGACGTAAGTGCGTAAAACCGTACGGCCCCCGCCCATCGACGGCTATTCGCCCCTTCCACTTGGGATCTAAGAGATCTTCGTAGCGCTTCGGCACATCCGCTTTCTTCACCAGATTCGTACTATAGGCCAGATGGGTTGTTGTGTGACTCACTGCAGGGAGCTTGTTGCTGAACACCCATGTCTGCCTTTCCGGTTTCTCAGTCAACTCCTGAGGATCGAGTTGCGCCACTAATCCCCGGTCAATCATTTCCTTGGCCGGTGGAGGATCATCATGATACGCGTCTAACGTGATTTTTCCCGCCCTGGCTTCAGTGATCACCCGCGGTCCGACCTTGGAAGAGGCCAAGTTGCTGACCGTGAGCTTGACTCCGGGGAATCTCTTGGCGAACTTTGCAAGCCCTTCTTTACCGCCAACATTCATCTCCCCCGACCCCCCGTTAAAGACCACCTCGCCCTCCTTTTTGGCGGCAGGGTAAAGTCTTTCTAGAATTTGTTCCCAGCCGACCCTTTGGCCGTAGGCTGGCGCCGTCATAAGCATTGCGGCGCCGAGGCCGAGCCAAGAAATAACCCGTGTCCTTCCAACCTTCATCGCTCACTCCTTATTAGTTGGCGAATTCAAAACAAGCCTCTGCTGCGAGCGTTCTCATTCTCTGTTCTGATTTTGCGTTTACTGCCTCTGCGCTTGCAGAAAGCGAAACGTTTTCGCGAGCCGGCGTCACAGCCTCAATTCAGAGTTCTGCCCGCTACTACCGCGGGATCTATTGGATATTCCTCCTTCCACCATTCCGAGGCAGCTTTGCCGCCGTTTTTGGCTAACGATTTTATCCATAGCTTGCTGGTCGACCGACTCGGACCATTGACAAAAGTGTTCCCGCGACGGATCGCCTCAACGTAACGCGCGTCTTCTATCGGTCCGCCGCCTGACATGTTGACTTCCGGCCCGAAATTTCGCACCGCCCAAAAACGGTGGCACATCCTGGTGTCAAACGGCAATTGGCCGCTGATCTCGATGATCACATTGGTTTGTCCCACCGCGTCTACGATCCTTCGAATCTGCGCCGCTCCGGATTCTATTTCCCCGTAGTTGCCGATGACCTCGCGGATCACGCGGCTTTCCAGATAAACGTGCTCGCAGCCGGCTTTAAGGAGCCGCTTCATTTCCCCGACGACCGCATCGATGTTCAACATACCTTTGCCGGAGCGGGCGAGATCGCCGTCGGGAGTCTTTTGGCCCACCTCGCCGTCGATCTTAAGGCCTAACTCAAGCGCCAACGTCATGTACTTTTGCCAATCCTCCTGGAGTTTTTTGAGATTGGCCCGCGCGCCCAGATTGATGTGCTGAGTATCGATTTGAGCGTGCGTAAAGCCCACATCCCGAATGGTACGTAGGAATTGGTCGGCCTTTCCCTGATAGTAGGCAATCGAAAACATAGGATCATCGGCTGCGACGCCGACCTGGTAATCTCGGTACAATTTTACTTTTTCTTCAATGATGCGCCACGGCGCATGCAGATGAGCCGGAGTATATTTGACAACATCGACATACTCTCCCCATGTGTCCAGCATCTCCTTAGTCCAGCTGATCGTGCCGTATTCGGCAAAGATGGTAATGCCTTGAGTCCGGGGCTTTCGGCTGCGGGCAGCCAGCTCCACGAAATCTAAAAACCGTCTCTCCATATTGAGCTCCTTTCTGTTCTATAAGAATTTGCTTTTTAAGCCCGGCCCCTGAGAACTCGAAAGTGGCCTCCTCGACCAAGCGGCAGAGAGCCTTTATAAACCCAAGCAGCATCCCTGGGCTATGAACCGGCCCCGGGTCGCCGTATTAGGGCGCAGAGTATCCAATGAGGTAGCATGATGTCAACTAGCGGGAGGTTTCCAGATAGGGATGGACATTTGCCAGCGGCCTAGAGTATGAAAGGGTCAAACGAGCTGGGAGTAAGAGGGGTCAAATTATTCCGTCTGGGAAGCCAAACGTATGAATAGCCATTTCCCCGGTTATTCTTACCAGTGGTGTATTCTATTTCACGTCTGCTGTTGGGAACCCGTAGGCGCTTGCTATCTGTTTTTCAATGTCTTCGCGCTGGTAAAACCATTTCCATGCAGCGACTGAAACTTTCTTCCCTTCGACGGCTTTCCTCAGTGCTGAAACATGAGCATAGATAGAGCTTTTTAAAGGCTCCACCTCATCTAGATGTCTTTGAACTTCAGGGCTCGCCATGTGCTCGAGCCACAACAAAACTGTGTGGGGGTTTGTGGCCGTCCCCAGAACCGCCTGAGCTTCATGGAGTCGCGTCGGAACAGGTTCAACAAGTGCAACCCCCAGATTAGCCGGATTCTTTTCCTTCAGGCGCATCGCCGAGTGATAGTTGGTAGCGCCGTGCATGGCATACTCGCCCGCTGCAATGCTGGTTAGGATCCTTGTATGTCCCCGTGCCCACACGGGACTCTGTTCCCTAAGCTTGCGGGCGAAGCTGAGAACCTTCTCCAGTCCCCATGCGGGGGTCAAAGCAAAAACAGCGGCGGGGGCAACATCCATGACAAACTTTTTTCCCTTTCAGTTCTGGTTTGAGAAGGTCTTCCCAGATTTTGGGCACAAGCTCGGGGCGCAGCAGGTTGGGATTATAAGCAACCGCGTCGAGCGCGCTGCCCGCGGCAATAACGTTGCGGTTGTCTGGATCTACCATCGCAGTGGGAATCTGAATGATTCCCTTTTCCGCCATGCCTAGAACATCATATTTTGCTACAAACGGCACGTAGTTTATGTAGTAGTTCCCCGTGAGGTAAATAGTGTCCCACTCGATGGCTGCAGCTTCTCCAACCAAGCGAGCACTTCATCAGTACTCTTCACCTCGGCGCGATTGGCAAGGACTTGGTGGTAGGGTATGTTGGCGCGGCTCGTCGCGTCTGAAACCACGATCGATTCATAGCCCAACCCCACACCCTCGCGCACGGTGTCGGAGACGCATCCGGTCGTAGCGTCTCCGGTGATGATGCAGAAGTTAACGCCGAGATTCCGCAGCAGCCGGTGCATGTGTGTGAGGCCAAAAGCGCTGTTGCCCTTCTTGCAGACGCGATAGTAGCCTTCAGGAAGCCTGACGCCCTCCAAAATTTCTGCGCCCCAGGTATCCTCGATCATGTATCCTACTCCCGGTGGAAACTTTTTCTTCCATTCAGGCACAGTAACGCGAAACGCCTGGAAGGAGTGGGCGTCATCCGTCTGGTCGAGTCGAACAGCGGTTTGCGCATGGATTACGGGGAATCCCTTTCCCGTCATTACTTCTATGAGACGGTTGTTGTTACGAATGAATAGCTCACGTTCTTCGTCGGTAGGTCCGGATCCCGATGAGTCGATCCCGTAACGATGCTTCGACCCCTGTGGATGATGGCCATCATTATTCATCGCCACAATAATCATAGCGGGACGAAGCGCTTCCACCTTTTCCCGCCGTGGACCTGCCGCTTGCAGGCGTGAAACGATCTCGTGAGTTTCTCCAACGGCAGCCCGCTTCACAAACGTTGCCAGATGCGGCGTGCGGATAGGAAAGACCGCATCGGCTGCAATGACCGTGTCGTAACCCAAAAGCCCGGCCATCCTGGTCGTATCATCGATGCTGCCTGGCACACCGCAGAACCCGACGAGAATGCAGGTGTCCACGCCGAGATTTGACAGCAGGCGGTCGAGATGCGTGAACTGAAAGGCACTAAGGCTTTTTTTCGTAATGACGTAATCGTCCGCCTGCGGCGCGATTTCCTTTGGAATTGCGGTTCCAGAGGTGCCCTCGATTAAGACAGAAGATAACACCCTCAACTGCCTCAGCCACTTCGGCGGTAAGAAACAATCCCCAAGGTCGGCTCTGAAAGCAGTCTGCGCATAGATGACCGGTCTTTTGTTCCTGCGCGCTTCAGTCAGGAGCCGCTGGCAGTTAATCAACAAAGTCGCGCGTTCATCTTGCTGGATCGGTTGTAATCCTAAGTCCTTAAGTCCGCCTCTTGCCGCCAGGAAATCCTCTTGGAGATCCACAACCAACAGTGCGGCCTCCGTAAGATTGAGTTCTTTCAACACGTGTTTCCCTTCTTTCTCCACGATTCTAGTCTTATAGGCTATTCATTTCCACTCTAACCGGCGGCTCGTTGCCTCTCCAGCGTCACCGGAGCGTCTGGAGACGAAGCTGCATCTCCTGGGCCGTGATATCTTGCCCGTACAAAGGCCCTCCTTGGGCAAAGTACTTGGCGCTTTCGAGCCCGCCGATGATGACCGGATCGAAACCGGCGTTTCGGACTAGCGTCTGGGCCACGGCGAGCGCCTCCTTGTCATCGCCCGCAATGGGGATGGCCATGCGGGCTCCAGGCCGGTTCGCGTTGCTCGCGAGCCTGCGAAAGTTCATCGTGTTGAACGCGCGGACAATTCGCGCCCCCGCGAGATACTTCGCCGACGTGATGCCGATGCCATTCTCACGCGCTTCGTTGGCGATCTCCCCATCGCGCCTGAGAACCGCGTTTCCAGCATCGAGGAAAACTTTGCCGGTAAACTCACGCGCATAATCTTTGCCAATCTGCGGGTAAGCACCATAGGGAACTGCAATGAGAACGACGTCGCCAAACGTCAAGGCTTCCCGTACCGTGCCGGCGCGAGCCAGAGGGCCGAGACCGTCGACGAGCGATTTGAGGTTCTCGGGATGCCGGGAGGAAAACATCACCTGATGGCCGGCTTTCACCCACAGCGTTCCCACCGTGCCGCCTATATTGCCGGAGCCGATGATGCCGATCTTCATACCAACTGCGTTGGTTGAAGGCTGGCCGAAGACGGCCCGGGGCAGAGTCGCAAGCGTAAGAGCCAGCGCAGCAATTCCAACAATGCTGAGAAAAGCTAGACGACTCGCGTTTGAGCAAGAATGATGCGTCATGTCCGACTCCTTTGAGGTTGGTTAGCTGCCGGAATAAATGATAGCAAAAAGTTCCTTTTGAGGCCAACTGCCGAGGACTCAAAATTGTCTCCAGCGAGCCCCTTGCCAGTGCGTTCGAGAGGTCGAAGCCGCTATTAAAGAAAGCAGGCCGGGCCCTCTTCCCGTTAATGTCCTCCCGCTTCGATAATCTCCTCTGCTAGTTTCTGATGGCCAGTTATTCCTATGTGCTCCATTAGGAGATTTTGGCCTATCCCATTAAAGGATTTAAGATACCGTTGCTTGAGCCTTTTGATTCTCTGATGGCTCTCCTCGATTCTTTCTTCGAGCTTCGCATCCTTCTCTGACTTTTGGCAGAGAAAATCAAAGGACCGGATGGCGCTCGTCTTATCGTGACAGAACAGGAGCACGTCCACGCCAGCCCGAACCGCGAGAGCGATGGCATCCTCAGCGGAGTAATTTTTGCTGATCGCTTTCATTTCCAGGTCGTCTCCAAAGACTACTCCCTCATAGCCCAACTCTTCGCGCAGCAGATTGCCGATAATAGCTTCGGAGAGAGTAGCCGGATAAACGGAATCCAGCGACGGATAAAGAACGTGGGCAGTCATCAGAGATTCGATCTGGTTGCGGCAGGAATGGATAAAGGGAGAAAGCTCGACTTCTTTTAACGCGGCCAGATCCTTTTCTACGACAGGAAGCTCCAGATGGGAGTCCTGTGCGGTATCTCCGTGTCCGGGAAAGTGCTTGCCGCAGGCGATGACGCCGCCGTCTCTCAGCCCTTCAATAATGGCCCATCCGAGCGCGGCTACTTGTCTCGGCTCGGAACTGAGGGCACGGTCGCCGATGACTGGGTTGTTGGGATTCGAGCGAACGTCCAGGACCGGCGCGAAGTTGAGATTGATGCCGACGGCTGATAGTTCATGGGCCGTAACCAGGCCGAACCGGTAAGCGAGATCAGCATTGCCTGTTCTTCCGAGAAGCGCCGCAGCGGGAAAGTGGGTAAATGGTCCCGGTAAACGATGGACCCTTCCCCCTTCCTGGTCGATGGCGATAAAGGGAGGAGTCTCTCTTGCTGTTTCCCAAAGCGAGCGACAGAGAGAAAGGATTTGCTTCGGCTCTTTGAGATTATGAGTGAAAAGAATGAACCCGCCAAAGGGGTAATCCTCGAGGAGCCGTTTCTCCTTCTGGGCGAGCTCTTCACCCTGAAGGCCGACCATCATCATCTGGCCGATCTTTTCCCTTAGTGTGGCCAAGGTGTTTTTCCCTTGCTCCCGCCACAATCAGATAGATTACAGCCTTAAACCAGATTGGGAAATCTTCTATGCTCGCCTCGTCTATTGGAATCCGATCTTTTGTTTTGTCACAAATGGCTCAGTTGTTGGACTTTGCCCTATGTTTTTGCCATAGCTTGCCAAGCCAACTCTCTTCCTCTCTCTCGGCAACCTCCTCTAATTCCCCGGCATCAAGCCATATGCCGCCGCATCCAGCACACTGATCGATCTGGATTTTTTTGAAGCTTCGCTCCTTCAATGGCTCACCGCATTTCGGACACCGCATGCGACACGTCTCTAAGAACTTTTCTTGCCTCTCCTTTTCTGATTGGGTTTTGAGCTTTTCGATAAGCTTCCTCTCCTTCCCATCAAAGTATTCTTCCTCGACGGCCTGCCTTCTAACATCCCATTTGTTAGCCATAGTTTTACCTCCTCACGCATTGAGTCATTTTTGCTCCCTATCCATGTTTCTTCGTAGAGCCACCGGTCGGAAATGCCCAATAACAAGCAACAGATTTACGGTTGACGCGGAGTCTCTAATCCTGCTGCCAGCGGCATCGACTTTTCTTATTTTCCGGGCCATAGGCGGAAAATGGCTTGCAGTATCCTTGCAAAGCCAAATGATGTCAATAAGATCGCTAGTCCTGTGTTTGCTTGGGCGCTTCCTCCTCCGCTGGATTCTCGCCTGCCAGGAACTGTGCCAGCCTTTCCCCCAGCCCTCGACACGCAACGCTTAGGGGAAAAGAGGCTGTGCCGTAGGGGACCGGAAGGGGCATCGGAAAGGTTATAAACGTGAGCCCGGCGCTCGACTTTCCGGTGGCGTATGCCTGAACGCTCCCAGCGACACGACGGTGTCTGGCGTCCACGACGACGGCCTGGATTAAAGCCGAGCGTTCCCACGACCCCTGGACTATGGGTCCTGGTCCTCCCAATATTTTATTGGCGGCGCCCCATTCGACGTCAGTGAGTCGGGTTCTATCTTCGATATCTACGGCAACCAGATAGCGGAGTCCGAGCGGAGTGATCCGATCACGAAACGCCGTATCTCGAAAGAAACTCTCCCACGAGAAACCGCCGAGCGGCGACTTCTCTTTGTCTAGATCCGGAAACGCCAACTTACGGAACTCATCCGGCAGGATGATCCGAAGGTCCGAATATCTCTCACCTAGGGCGTCCCGTATACAACCTGTCACCGTCTGCTCCAGTTCTGCGAGACGCTTATAGTCGAGCGGTAATGTTAGGATGATGGCGATTGTGTCTGCAGGGGCCAGCCCGGTAGGGGCTAATCGGCGCTCTTGGACCCAGGCGGTTGTGCATCCGCTCCCTGCAAGGCTTACGATAAGGAGAGCGCAGGAGAGCCACTTTGCGCGCGCCCATCGAAGAAGGCTGGCGTCTCGTTTTGACCGCTTCAACAGTCCGGTTTCCCCTCGTAGCTTTCTTATCTTCTTTACGCCGACTCCCAAAACTAGGTTCCGACAAGCTATAATACCATAAACCGGACAATTTTTGGGGGTTTGTGTAATTCACCTGCCGGAGTGACCAAGAAGAAATTCTTTCTCGTATCAGAGGGAAAAAAGGCTGTGATGCCAACAAATTAAGGGACCTGGCTTTCGATGTCCTGATTGCTCTATCTGCCGGAGACGTTGGGGCGACGCTGATCACGTGCAATCGGGAGGACTTCGCCGAGATCGGGAAGTGGATATCCTTCAAGGTCGTTTATTGGTAGACAAGCTTCGGTTGTTTGTGTAAATTCGCCTGCCAGGATGACGAAGAAGAAGTACATCGTGGTGGAGGGGCCGATCGGGGTGGGGAAGACGAGCCTGGCGAAGATTTTGGCCGCCGAGTTTCAGGCGCGTACGGTCTTTGAAAAAGTGGATGATAACCCCTTCCTACCCAGATTCTACGAGGATCGGGAGACCTACGCTTTCCAAAACCAGTTGTTTTTTCTTCTCAGCCGCTACCAGCAACAACAGGAGTTAATCCAGCAGGAGCTCTTCAATCAGAACACCGTGGCCGATTATCTCTTCGCCAAGGACAAAATTTTTGCCACCTTGACGCTGAGCAGCGAGGAACTCAATCTTTACCAGCAGATCTACCAGCTCTTGGATACCAGGGTTCCAAAACCCGACTTGGTAGTCTACCTCCAGGCCCGGCCTGAGGTCCTTTACAAGAGGATAAAAAAGAGAGATAAGAGTTATGAGAAAAGCATAACCCCCGATTACCTGGAAGAGGTGGCTCAGGCCTATAACCAGTTTTTCTTCCACTACGAGGAGGGCCCCCTGTTGGTGGTTAATACATCTGGGATCGATTTCGTTGGGAGCAGCGAGGATCTGGCTGACTTAATCAAGGAAATCAACAACATGGGTTCGGGGACGCAGCACTATATACCGCTTGGATCCAGGTAGCCTGGACTGAGACGGACGCCACGGTGAAGAAGACGGCGGTTAGCAGCGGGCAGTAGGCGGGAGCCGACTGCAGCCTGCGGACTTTCGGGAGGTGACCCAGATGGCGGAGAAAGTTACGGCGCCTGAAATCAAAAGGATGAAGCAGAGAGGCGAGAAGATCGCCGTGCTGACTGCCTACGATTATTCCTTTGCCCGTATCCTTGATGAGGCGGGGGTGGATATCTTGCTGGTGGGGGACTCCGTTGGTTCCGTGATTCAGGGGCAGCAGAGCACTCTGCCTGTTACTGTGGACGAGATGATCTATCACACCAAGGCGGTGGTCCGGGGCCGGCGGCGGGCGCTCGTGGTCGCGGACATGCCTTTCCTTTCCTACCAGGTGAGTCTGGAAGAGGCGAAGCGCAATGCGGGGAGGTTCCTCCAGGAGGCCGGCGCGGAGGCGGTTAAGATAGAGGGGGGAGTCCATTTCCTTGAGACGATCGAAGCGCTGGTCCAGATGGGGATTCCCGTGATGGGACATGTGGGGCTGACGCCGCAGTCGGTGCACCGCTTCGGCGGC
The DNA here is from genome assembly GCA_016193465.1 of Deltaproteobacteria bacterium. GTDB lineage: Bacteria > Desulfobacterota > Binatia > UBA9968 > UBA9968 > UBA9968. The sequence continues at coordinate 6,738 of JACPSE010000186.1, read as the reverse complement.
TACAAGGTCCAGGGCAAGGAGAAGGAAGAGCGGGGGATCATCCTGCAGGACGCCTTGGCGGTGGAGGAGGCGGGAGCCTTCTCGGTTGTTTTGGAGGGGATTCCTATGGATCTTGCCCAGGAGATTACGCGGCGGCTGTCCATCCCCACTATCGGCATCGGTGCGGGGATTCACTGCGATGGGCAGGTTCTGGTGGTCCACGATATGCTGGGTCTCTTTGACATGTACACGCCGAAGTTCGTAAAGCGGTATGCAGATGTGCGGGGAATCATAACGGACGCAGTGAAGAATTTTATCGCTGAGGTGAGAGAGGAGAAGTTCCCGGGTGAGGAACACTCGTTTCATTGAGAAGGGGAAATTTACTTTGATGAGATCCCTCGGAGAACGCGCCTTCGGCTGCGGCCGATGGACCTGTGCTTTAGCCGAACCTTTTCGTCTCTACGTCCGCAGCCTCATTCGCGCTCCCCTCGGAATCTCCACGCTGCTTCACCCACAGCTGGCAATCCGTTAAACGGTTAAACATATGCGTCTGATTTTGCACATCCGGGAGATGCAGAGTTGGAGCGAGGCCGAGCGACGCGCGGGGAAGCGCGTCGCGCTGGTCCCCACGATGGGTTTTCTTCATGAAGGCCATCTCAGTCTGGTCCGGGAAGGAAGCGGGAGGGCGGACCGGGTCATAGCTTCGCTTTTTGTGAACCCCAAGCAGTTCGCTCCTAACGAAGATTATAGGAACTACCCCCGGGACTTCGAGCGCGACCGGGCACTGCTGGAGAGAGAAGGGGTAGATATCCTCTTCCACCCATCCGCGGAAGAAATGTACCGCGAGGGCCACCACACGCATGTAGAGGTAGAAAAATTAGACCGATTCTTGTGCGGGGCGTTCCGTCCGGGCCACTTTCGCGGCGTGACCACAGTGGTAGCCAAGCTCCTCAACATCGTCCGACCCCACGTCGCCATCTTCGGAACGAAAGACTACCAGCAGCTCCAGATCATCCGCCGGATGGTGGAGGATCTGAATTTCGATATCGAGATCGTGGGTCAGCCGATCGTTCGGGAAAAGGACGGCTTGGCGATGAGCTCGCGCAATGCCTATCTAAGCGCGCCAGAGCGGCAGGCGGCCCTATGTCTCCACCGATCTCTTAAAAAGGCCGAATCCCTGGTGCGCCATGGGGAAAGAGAAGGAGGTCGCATCCTGAGCGCGGTTAAGGAGGAGCTTGAAAAGGAGCCCCTGGCCCGGATCGAGTATGTAAGCCTGTGCGATCCTCGGAGTTTAGAAGAGCTGGAAAGTATTCGCGACCAAGCGCTTCTTGCTCTGGCAGTTTGGGTCGGCAGGGCGCGCCTCATTGACAACACGGTTCTCACGGCATAGAGGAGGTAGTCACGGTGGCAGAGCCGACGAAGAAAGGGGTGGGCACAATAGTTCGTGAATGTCTCAGGCGATATTTTTTTGCCGGCCTTCTAGTCCTGCTTGCTCTGGTGATCACGGTCTGGTTCCTCGGTTGGATTGTCGGCCTGATGGATAGCGTGCTCGGTTTACTACCTTCCTCCCTTCATCCTAATTCCTATCTGCCGTTTGCCATCCCCGGCCTGGGCGCGCTCGCCACGTTGGCTTCGATCCTTTTACTGGGCTTCCTGGCCACGAGCGTTGTCACGCGAAGGGCCCTCATGCTTTGGGATCGCTTCTTAGGTCGCATCCCCATCTTCCGCGGCGTCTATACCTCAGTCCAAAAGCTTGTCGAGTCCATATTCAGCCAGGAGCAGAGCGGGAGACAGGTGGTTCTGATCGAGTATCCCCGAAAGGGGATCTACACGGTCGGTTTCGCCACGGGGCTCGCGGGGGGCGAGTTAGAGAAGAGAGGAGAACAACGTCTGGTCAACGTCTTCGTCCCGACCACACCCAACCCGACAGCGGGATTTTATCTGCTCGTCCCGGAAAACGAAGTCAAAAGCCTGGAGATGACTCCAGAAGAGGCATTCAAGCTCATTGTCTCTGGCGGCATGATCAAGCCAGGCGAAAAGCCCAATTCGGAAGATTCAAAGTAATCACTGTCATCGGATGGCTCATGCCGGTACAGGAGGAAAAAAATGTTTGCGCCAACCGCAAGGCGAGGCACGACTACTTCATTGAGGAGAGTTACGAGGCCGGCCTGGTTCTAACGGGCAGCGAAGTCAAATCGCTGCGTGACGGAAAGGCAAACTTAAAGGACAGCTATGCCCGCATCCTCAAAGGCGAGGCCTTCCTACTCAATGTCCATATCAGCCCGTACGCTGCGGCCCATCAGTTCAATCACGAGCCCGATCGCACTAGGAAACTCCTCCTGCATCGCAAACAGATCCAGCGGCTCACTGGCAAGGTCAAGGAGCGGGGGTTGACCCTGATCCCATTAAGACTATACTTTAAAGATGGCAAGGCAAAGGTGGAACTGGGTCTGGCACGGGGGAAAAAGCTCTACGACAAGCGGGAGACCCTGCGCCGCAAAGTGGCCCAGCGGGAAGTCGAAAGATCTTTGAAATCACGTAAGTAATTTTCTTGCGAAGGGTTCAAACTGTTTGAGTCGTTCAAGCCGTTCAACCAATTGAACCGTTTAAACTTTTTGAACGTTTGAAGAATGGGGGGCGATCTGGGTTCGACGGGGGTAGGAAGCCAGAACGGCATGCCGGGGTCCTGTTGGCCCGTTAAACAAACAGGTCTGCAAATTAAACGCAGATAATTTCGAGTACGCACTGGCTGCCTAACCGCAGCTAGCGTCTTACCGGCCTTCTCCCACGGGGCCGGATAAGGCGTCATTTAGTGGGATGGGCTGATTCTCCTGCCGGAGGGGATGAGGCTGAGATCTAAACCGGATGGTCCCGAGAGACCCTGCCGTTGGGGGCTTGAGGGGCGAGATCAAAACATCGGCTAAGCATGTAGTCGTCTTTGGCGGAGTGCCTTCGGACGGGGGTTCGATTCCCCCCGCCTCCACCATTTTTACTTCCAGTGCCAGCCAAAGAAGTTCAAAAATGCCTTGTCATTCCTGAATTTATTATGGTATAGTGTCCGGCATGGTCCAATGCCTTCCGAGTAAAGCTGCCCCCATATTGGGGGTAACTCTGGGGGTAACTGGTAGACCAGGAAAGTGAGTTACCCCCACATGCCGCTAACGGATACCGCTATTCGCTCTGTAAAGCCCAAGGACAAGCCCTTCAAGTTATTCGATGGCGGTGGTCTGCATCTGCTAGTCAGCCCCGCTGGCGGCAAATGGTGGCGCTGGAAATACCGCTACGGTGGTAAAGCGAAGGGGCTTTCCTTCGGCGTCTATCCTGACGTGAGCTTGAAATCAGCACGTGAGAAGCGCGATGCAGCCCGACAGCAGCTTGCCGCAGGCACAGACCCCGCAGAGGCGCGCAAGGCGGGGAAACTGGCGCAGGCGGGCGCGGAGAGTTTCGAGGCCGTCGCGCGGGAGTGGCACGCGAAATTCTCGCCGGGATGGGTAGCGAGTCACGGCGACCGCATCCTGCGCCGGCTGGAGAAAGACCTGTTCCCCTGGCTCGGCAAACGGCCCATCGCAGAAATCAGAGCACCCGAGCTGCTGGCCGTGCTGCGCCGGATCGAGAGCCGGGGCGCGCAGGAAACGGCGCACCGGGCGATGCAGAACTGCGGGCAGGTATTCCGCTACGCCGTAGCGACGGGCCGGGCGGAGCGCGACCCTACGGGCGATCTTCGCGGCGCCTTGCCTCCACCGAAGGAAAAGCACCATGCCTCCATCATCGAACCAAAGCGCGTTGCCGAATTGCTCCGGGCCATTGATACGTATCAAGGTTTCTTCGCGACAAAATGCGCGCTACGGCTCGCGCCCCTGGTATTCGTCCGGCCCGGCGAGCTCCGCCAAGCACAGTGGCCGGAAATCGACTTCGACAAAGCCGAATGGCGCATCCCCGCCGAGCGCATGAAGATGCGGGAACAGCATATCGTCCCGCTGTCCCGCCAGGCCATCGAGATCCTGCGTGAGCTTGAGCCTTTGACGAACCGGGGACTACCGGCGAAGCCGGGAGCGCCGCGGTACGTCTTTCCAAGCGCGCGTTCGCACCAGCGGCCCATGAGCGAAAACGCCATACTGGCGGCACTGCGACGCATGGGTTATACGAGGGAAGAAATGACCGGCCACGGCTTCCGCAGCATGGCGTCCACCCTGCTCCACGAACAAGGCTGGAATCATCAGGTCATCGAGCGCCAGCTCGCCCACGCCGAGCGCAACGCCGTGAGCGCGGCCTACAATTTCGCCGAGCACCTACCGGAGCGGCGCAAAATGATGCAGGCTTGGGCCGATTATCTGGACGGGCTGAAATCCGGCGCGGAAGTGATACCCCTGTTTAGAAAGGCGTAAGAGCGTTAAAGGGCGCCCGGCACCCAAATATTATGCGAAGCCTCAGCAACTCTGCAGTTGCATGACACGTTCGGCTGACAATGAGGCGATCATAATCGACGTCCTTACAATCCAAAGTCGCTCTTGCCCTCCCGCCGCCTGATCGCATAAAATCCTCCGAGTCAATTGTGTTTTCAGCCCGGCAGTGGGTTAGAGCGGCCAAGCTCACGCACCTTTGATTTTTCCCAAGTAGCTCTGCTACCCTGCGAGGAGCTTCCACGGCTCGGGTGAAGAAGAATAGGCAAATGAAAAGTACAACATAGTTCTGACCCGTCTTATGCCTAACGACCACGCGAACCTCATTTGGCAGATAGCTGACCTGCTGCGCGGACCTTACCGCCCCCCCCAGTATGAGCGGGTCATGTTGCCAATGACCGTGCTGCGCCGTTTCGACTGCGTACTTGCGTCTACCAAACAGAAAGTGCTGCGCGAATACGAGAAGCGGAAGGGCGGGAAGTTTCGCGACGATGCACTCGACAGGGTGCTCAACAACGCCGCGGCGCAACGCTTCCATAATCATTCCCCGCTGTCCTTTGAAAAGCTCAAAGGCGATCCCGACCATATCGACAAGCACCTGGTGAGTTACATCAACGGCTTCTCCGGCAACGTCCGCCGCATTTTTGACTACTTCGAGTTCGGAAACGAAATCGAGAAGATGCGCGAGGCGAACATTCTCTACCTCGTGGTTTCGAAGTTCTGTGATGTGGACCTGCACCCAGACAACGTGCCGAACTCGGAGATGGGACTGATCTTTGAGAACCTCATCCGCCGATTTAACGAACTTGCCAACGAGACTGCGGGTGATCACTTCACGCCACGCGACGTCATCCGGTTAATGGTGAATATCCTCTTCATCAATGACGACAAGCTGCTTGCTACGCCCGGAACGGTGCGCAAGTTGCTCGACCCTGCCTGCGGCACGGGCGGGATGCTCGCCGAATCACAAAACTACCTGCGCGAGCACCATGCGGCCGCGCGGCTCTACGTGTACGGTCAGGACTACAACAAGCGGGCCTTCGCTACCGCCGCGTCCGATATGCTCATGAAGCAAGTTGACCACAACGGCGGCACTGACAACATTCGCTTCGGCGACAGCTTTACCGACGACCAGTTTCCGCGCGAAAGTTTCGACTACCTCCTTGCCAACCCGCCCTTCGGAGTCGATTGGAAGAAGCAGCAGAACGAGATCCAGCGCGAGCACGAAAAGCTCGGATTTGGGGGGCGCTTCGGCGCTGGGCTACCACGTGTCAATGACGGCTCGCTGCTGTTCCTCCAGCACATGATTAGCAAGTTCGAGCCAGTGCTCCCAGACCAGCACAAACACGGGTCGCGGTTGGGCATCGTCTTCAGCGGTTCCCCACTCTTTAGCGGTGGCGCGGGCTCTGGGGAGAGCGATATTCGCAAGTGGATTATCGAGAATGACTGGTTGGAGGCGATCATCACGCTACCGGAACAGATGTTCTACAACACGGGCATTGGCACTTACGTCTGGATCGTCACTAACCGGAAAGAGAAGCGCCGGAAAGGAAAAATTCAGCTCGTCGATGCCCGCGAGTGCTACATCCCGATGCGCCGTAGCCTCGGCGACAAGCGCCGCAAGATCGGGGAGGGCAAGGACGGCGAGCCCGATCAGATCGGGGACATTGTAAAGCTCTACGGCAACTTCGCCGATACCGATAGGTCGAAGACCTTCGACAATGCGGATTTCGGCTACACTCGCGTGACGGTCGAAAGGCCGCTGCGCTTACGCTACCAAATGACAGTCGAGGACAAGGCTCGATTTCTTGACGCATGCCCACACCTCCTCGACGACGTACAGGCCATCGATAAAGAGCTAGGCCGTAAGCCGCAGCGCGATTGGAACGCCGTCTGGTCACGCATCGAAAAACTCCTCCGCGGCCGCAAATCTCACTGGAAGACGACTGAGCAGAAGCTATTCCGCACAGTGTTTACGCAGAAAGACCCGAAAGCAGAACCGGCCCTTAAGGGAGGTCGCGACGAAGGCTATGAGCCTGATGCGGATCTTCGCGATTTCGAAAACATTCCGCTCAAGGAAGACATCGAGGCATACTTCGACCGCGAAGTGCTTGCGCACGTGCCTGATGCTTGGATGGACCGAAGCAAGGACAAGGTGGGATATGAGATCAACTTCAACCGCCATTTTTACCGTTACACCTCACCACGCCCGCTGGAGGAAATCGACGCCGATCTGAAGCAGGCGGAGGAGCAGATCGTGCGGCTACTGCGCGAGGTGACCGCGTGACATTAGCTGAGCACAGACAGTTACGTCACGTATTTTTCGTAACGAGTGGCGCGACCCCGGAGAGCGGTAACG
>JACPSE010000185.1 GCA_016193465.1 Deltaproteobacteria bacterium | reverse complement strand
CACCGATATCATCGAGCTTGAGAGGTTGCAAGGGTCATGGGGTCAAACCTTCTGATCTTTACAATCCTACCTTCCGCTGATATTGGGACGCCATAGCTCGACGCCCTCGTCTGTTTGCTCCGGGGCTGCTCTACCACGGGATTGTGCGAGGCAATCACAAGCAGAAGACGTTTCTGACCGAGCTGGTGTCCGAGGCGGAGGCTCTTCCTATAGCCTTAGAGCTATGCTAAGAAAAATTCATGTCCATACTCAAAGTGGCGAAACTGGGAAACCCGGTTCTTCGCAAGGTTGCCGGAGATGTGCCGCTGGATCAATTATCCTCTCCCCTGCTCCAGAAATTCATCGATGACATGATCGAAACTATGCGCGACTATGACGGTGTTGGTCTGGCCGCGGTGCAGGTGCACGAATCCAAAAAGATCGCCGTGCTGGAAGTAGCCGACAACCCTCGTTACCCGAACAAACCGGCGGTTCCCCTTACGGTGCTCATCAATCCGAGCATTACCGTGCTCTCCGACGAGACAGAGGAGGACTGGGAGGGCTGTCTGAGCGTTCCGGAGCTGAGGGGCAGAGTTCCGCGGCAAAAAACTATCCGCGTGCAGGCGGGAGACCGCGACGGCAAAGATCTCAACTTCGTGGCCGCCGGTTTCCACGCTCGCGTGATCCAACACGAGTGGGATCACCTCAATGGCAAAGTCTTCCTCGATCGGATGCGCGATTTTTCCACCCTCACTTATCTCCAAGAACTCGCCCGCCACTGGACGGACAAATAGCAACAAGGACAAAAAAACGCGAGAGCCTTATTGTGTTTCTTTGAGTGAGCCGATAAAGTTACGCCATGATCACCTCCCCGTTGCGCAAATCTCTGGACTTTCTTCTTTCAAGCGTCACGCCTTCTACCGGCCGCATCCTGGATCAAGCGCTGGCTGGCCGGGACATTACGGTGGAAGAAGCGACCCGGCTCTTTGATGCCTCTGGAACGGAGCTTCTCGTCATTACCGCAGCGGCGGATCATCTGCGCAAGAAAACTGCCGGCGATGTCGTAACCTACGTTATCAATCGCAACATCAATTTCACGAACGTTTGCGTCAAGAGCTGCGGCTTCTGCGCCTTCAGTCGGGGCCACCGGGGAGAAGAGGGCTATTTCCTGCCGCTCGAAGAGGTCATCCGACGCGCGCGCGAGGCACGCGATCTGGGGGCCACCGAGGTCTGTGTACAGGCAGGCCTGGCCCCTGGGATGGACGGCTGGTACTACGTGAAACTATGCCGGGCCCTTAAAGAGGCGTTGCCGGAGCTGCACATCCACGGATTCTCTCCCGAGGAGGTGCTTTACGGCTCCGGCCTCGCCGGCATCACCGTACGCGATTACCTGTCGGCGCTCAAGGAGGCCGGCGTGGGTAGTCTGCCTGGAACTTCGGCCGAGATTCTGGTGGACGAAGTCCGCGGCCGTATTTCGCCGGGTCGCATCTCTACAGCCAAATGGGTGGAATTGATCGAGACGGCCCATCACTTGGGTATTCCAACCACCTCGACCATCATGTACGGCCATGTGGAGAACTCTTATCACAAGGCCGTCCACCTCGGAATCTTGCGTGATATTCAGAAACGGACGGGGGGAATCACCGAGCTTGTGCCCCTGAGCTTTGTCTTCGAAGAGGCGCCAATTTACCACCGGAAAAAAATTCCTGGACTGCGCACCGGAGCCAGCGGCGCCGAAGTGATGAAGATGTATGCGGTGTCGCGGTTGATGCTCAACAACTGGATCCCAAATTTGCAGGTCTCTTGGGTCAAGGAAGGTCCCAAGCTCTCGCAGATCAGTCTGATGGCTGGGGCCAATGACTTCGGGGGCACACTGATCAATGAAAGCATCTCAACCGCGGCCGGCGCCGGATACGGTCAACTGATGAAGCCTTCTCAGTTTCACAACCTGATCCGTGAGATGGGACGCATCCCAGGCGAACGCTCCACCACTTACAAGAAAATCCGCGTTTTTGAAACCGAAGACAATCCAGTGCAACTCCTGGACGAGGTGGACAATCCCGAAGAACGCTTCGGCTCTTACCGCCACCTCATTCATTTGAAGGACTATCGCTTTAAAGATTTTTATCATGTCCAGAAGAATCCGGAGCCCAAAGCCTAGGCTTTAATTTGCTTACTATTGCCTGTTGCCTACCGCCTGCTGCCTAAAAATGGAAGGAAATCCATCTGAGTTTGAGGCCATCGGCAGCCGGCTTGGCTTGCGAATCGTGACAGAAAGCCCGGAAAATACCCTGCTAGTATGGCAAGGGGCGCGCTTCCCGGCCTTTCTTTGCCTGGGGATCGCGCTTGCCTTGCTCTTCCTCTCGCTCCCCATCCTTGAAGCGATCTACCAGAGAGGTCTCGGCGGGCGGGCAGGCTCTCTCTGGTATTTTCCCATGATGAATCTGATCCTGCTGGGTATCGCCGTGTTTCTTCTCTCTCTACGGCGAACCATCCTCTTCGATCATACGCAACGGCAGGTTTTGCTCCGCAAACGTAATGTTTTTCGCATCACCAAGCTCCGTTTTTCCTACGATGAAGTGACGGCCTTAAGCCTCGGCACCGATCAGGTCTACAGTGGCTTTGCCGTGGCCGGCTCCTCCGCCGCCGAGAGCTATCCGGTGCCTTCCCTGCGCCTGGTTCTCACAGACGGAGAGACCATACTGCTCGACCGTGGCGGCAGCAGAAGACTGGAAGAACTGGGAGAAAAGCTAAGCAATCTTTTAGGAAAACCTCTGCAAAAGAAAGCAGAGCTGGAAAACTAATCCGGGATCTTTACCTTCCAACTCGTAGGACCCGAGAGATAAAAAGGCAAGAGTAAAAGTTTTATGATTCGCGGACGACTATGAGTTGATCTTGATCTTCAATAGCCCTAAGAAGGGTTTCAGTGGGCCCGAAAGACTTTTATCTTTGTGCATTATCGCTCTAAACTCTCGCTTCATAGGAGTCCTTGAAATTCTCGCATAGTCCAAGATACCAGCTTTTCTCTCCGTTTCGATGCTACAGAGAGAGATAATGGAACATCCCAGACCCTCAGCTACCGCCCTCTTGAGGGCTTCAGTAGTTTCAATTTCCATCATGCAACGATAAGTGATTCCTGCTGCGCGGAAGCTCTCATCTACCATCAGCCGTTTAACCGAACCTTTCTTCCATGCAATCAGCGGAATGTTCTCGAGCTGTTTTAGTGAAACCCTGCGGAGTTTAGCTAGGGGATGATCACGGGGAGTAATAAGAACAAATTCATCGGTAAGAAAATGGAAAATCTTCAGGCTCTCCGGATTTGTTATCGTTCCTGTGACAATACCGATATCTAGCTCGTCGGCAAGTATCCTTTTCTCAGTCACCGCGCTATTTCCGACTAATAGTGTAATATCCACGCCAGGAAAGCGTTTCTTAAACTGGACTAGTACCTTTGGCAATAGGTGAACGGCGACTGTTGTTCCGGCACCACACCGTAATTGCCCTCTCTGTAGCCCTTTCAGCTCATCGATAGCTTGGTTCATTTCACCAAGAACGATCATCAGACGAGTTGCATATTCTTCCACAATCTTCCCGGCATCTGTTAAGTGAGCCCGTCTGCCCAAACGGTTGAAAAGCTTAACTCCTAATTGCTTCTCGAGCCCTTTAATGCGCTTCGAAACCGCTGGTTGGCTTAGGTGGATTGATTCCGTCGCGCGTTCAAAACCGCCATGTTTTACGACTGCATGAAAAGCTTCTAATTGCCCCAAATACATAACAATATAGAATGAATTAAATAGAAAGAATTCATTTGACTCATACTTCTACAGAGAGGTAAAAGTCAAGCCATAGTGAGCCTAGCCATAACACTGTCTACAATATGAACATTCTAATGATATTAGTGGGTTCATAAAATTGCTAGTTAAGCCCCGAGCACATCTCTCAAAAATCATGAACTCATCCCAAGGAGGTGGGCCATGAGGATTACGGTTCTCAACAAAATCGTTGTATCGTTCACTCTTCTTTTATCATTAATGTTGGCTACTACGCATGTGCTTGCAGCTAGTCCTGCCATGCTGGAAGCCAAGCAGGAGGCTGAAGCTAAGGGTTACATCTTTTTTACCGCTCACGATGAGATCGTGGCCATGGCAAAGAAGGAGGGAAAACTCAGAGTAATGTTCGGCCTGAACCCCCCGACTTACAAGCCGTTGATGAATGGATTTAAGCAAAAGTATCCTTTCATGACTGATATCCATGTTGAGGAGATCAGGGGCGAACCTGCTTACCAGAAGTTTCTTCTGGAGATAAAAGCAGGACAAGCTAAGAGGTGGGACATCACCTTTATACCTGTGGACTCTCCCAAAGAGTATATGCGTTATACAATGAAGCATGACATCTTTGGCATGGCCAAGCATGGTGTGCTTAAAATCCATCCCGGGATGATACACCTCGGTGAGAGGAACATAATAACCGCTACAAGCACCCTCCAAGTCATAGCCTACAACAGAAAGCTTATCTCGGACGATAAGGTCCCTGCTAAGTGGGAGGATTTTCTCAAGCCTGAGTTCAAGGGAAGGAAATTCGTCTTGGATATTCGGCCTATAGGGGTAGCCAGCCTGGTGCCTGCCTGGGGGCTGGAAAGAACGTTGGATTTCGCTCGGAAGATAGCCGCGCAGCAGCCCGTGTGGGCTAGAGGCGGCACCAGAGTTACCACCGCCGTAGCTGCCGGAGAGTATCCCCTATACTATGGTCCTAATTACGTTAATATTCGGATGGCTATGAGCAAGGACCCGACAGGAAACCTTAGCTACAAGCTCGCTGAGCCTGTCCCTGGCAGAGCTGTTGACTCTCCCCATGGTATCCTCAATACGGCCGATCACCCCCATGCCGCTCTCTTATGGTTGGAGTTCATGGTCTCTCCTGAGGGTCAGGAAATAATAGATAAATACGAGCCCCTTAGGGCCTCGGTGTATACTCACGGCTCAGTTACAGAGCAGGTGACCCGGGGGAAGGAGCGATCGATGGTAGACTGGGATCATTTCACCAAGTTTCAGGAATATATGGGGAAGATAATTGAAGCCTACGGTTTCCCGAAAGCAGATAAATAAAGGAGAGAGAAATAGTTTGTGGTGAGGCAATTCGTATCACTTCATGGGACTAGGTGCTAGTCAGAGGTTTTCGGGGGCACCATGCTAGATACAAGGAGGTGATTCATGAGAGGGATATTTTCTAACCAAATCCTGGAGGTTGCGTTGTAGAGATCGATAAATGATGACCCAAGGCTTTCAACAGGCCTGGGAAAGGAGAAAACTATGGGACCTACGATAGTACTGGCAGAATTTTTAAGTAAACTTCACTATGAACAACTTCCTTCAGATGTCATAACGAAGGCCAAGGAATGTGTGTTAGATCAGTTGGGCGTGCAACTGGTTGCTTCAAGGTTTGAGTGGAGCCGAATCGTTTATTCTACAGTGAAAGCTTTAGGGGGTAACCCTGAGTGCACAATCGTTAACTATGGAGATAAGACATCGGCTCCCAATGCAGCCTTTGCGAATGGCACCTTTGGTCATGGCTGTGAGTTCGACGACCACGGTCCTAATTTCGGACATGGCCATCCTGGGTGTGTAGTGATTCCTGGGGCTGTGGCCATAGGTGAAAAAGTTCATGCTACTGGCAAAGATCTGATCACGGCAATAGTGGCTGGTTACGAGGTACAGGGCCGCATCTCTATGTGTTGCTCCCGCTCCGTCCTGAAGCGAGGCTTTCATAATCCTTGGTTTATTTTCGGCCCTGTGGCCGCGGCAGCAAAAATCCTGAATCTGGGTACGGACGGATTGGTTCAGGCCTTTGGAATAGCGGGAAGCTTCGCAGCAGGCCTTCGGCAATACACCAAGTCGGGGGGGGAAACCAAACGGCTACACGCGGGCAATGCTGCCTCAAGAGGCATTCTGTCAGTGCTACTGGCACAAGGGGGCTTTAGCGCACCGCCCGATATATTGGAGGGAGAGACTGGCTTTATCAAAGCTTTTTCTGACACTTACAGTTTTGAGCCATTGACCAGAGGGCCAAGCGAGGAGTTGCTCATTCTGCAGACGGGGTTTAAGCTTCGGCCCTCTTGCGGCGGTATTCATCCCATTACGGACACCGTATTAAGGATGGTTGAAGCAAATAAGATTGAGCCGGAGGACATTAAGCAGGTCACCGTCCACACAAATACTAATAGGATCGACCAGATAGGGAGGATCTATGAACCCCACAACGCACTTGGGGCTCAGTTTAGTTTGCCTTTCAGTTTGGGGATAGCCCTGGTGAAGCGTAAATTGAACTTAGACGCGTACATGGACGAGTCGCTTTGGAAAGACCCGGAAGTCCTCGGCTTTGCCAGGAAGGTTGTGATGGAAGTCGACCCTGAGGCAAACATGCCTTACGTCCAACATAGACCAGATCTGCATCACAAATTTCCAGGAAAAGTCGTGCTGACCTTAAAGGATGGGAGGCGGCTAGAGGACACAAATCGTCCAACCAAGGGGACGCCGCCCGGGGAGCCTCTGAGCTGGCAAGACGTAGTCGAGAAGTTCGAGGAGAATGCAGCTACGGTGTTACCTAGCACAAAAGTGCAACTCCTTGTAGAGACTGTTGACAAGCTTGAAACTTTGGGCGACATCTCCGAACTCGTCGCTCATCTATGTGCTTAAAGAAGGTTGTCTGTCGGAGAGCTGTGGGTGAACATTCATTGATTACCAACTCCAACCGCCTAGTGCAGACCTGCATGCTAGGGGGGGAGGCTGAGGCAAGAGAGTGTTCACAATACTGTAAGGAACGAAAGAATGAATCCAGAGAAGGTTTCTATTTACGCAGTTGGAGATGTAATACCTGGCCGACCCAACCCTGAATCGCTTTTTGAATTGGCATTACCTACCCTTAAGCAGGCCGACATTCTTTTTGGCCAGTTAGAAGCCCCCCTCGCGGAGAAAGGCGAGCCTCAAATGCAAGGCTTCTTTGTTACGCGGGTCAGCCCCGAGAGGGTTTCCGGGCTGACCTACGCAGGCTTCGACGTAATGTCTTTTGCCGCCAACCAGACTCTGGACCTCGGGGAAGTGGGTCTCTTTGAGACCATCGACACCCTGACAAAGAACAACATCGCTGTGGTAGGAGCGGGTAAGAACATCGATGAGGCACGAAAGCCCCTGATTTTGGAGCGCAAAGGAACTAAAGTCGCTTTCCTGGCTTATTGTTCGGTCGTGCCAAGAGGATACGAGGCCAGAGGTGACAAATCGGGCTGTGCCCCTATGAGAGCCTCCACCTCCTATGAACAGGTCGATTGGCAGCCCGGGACTCCTCCTAAGATCCTCACCTTCGCCAATAAGGATGATCTGGCGGCAATGGTAGAGGATATTAAGAAGGTAAGGCCTTTGGCAGACGTGGTCATCATGTCTATTCACTGGGGAGTCCATCATGTTCCCGCTGTCATCGCTATGTATCAAAGGGAAGTAGGCTATGCCGCCATCAATGCCGGAGTTGATGTCATTCTAGGCCACCATGCCCACATCCTGAAAGCAATTGAGGTCTACAAAGGCAAGGTGATCTTCTATAGTCTTGGGAACTTCGTCCAGCCTTCTAAAAAGCGCAAAGGCCCCCTTAGGCCGATTTACGGTATGGAGCTGGATCCAGAATATCCTGACTATGACTTTCCCGTTGATTCAAGAAAATCGATCATCGCTAAGTGTATCATTGCTGATAAGAAGATCGAGCGTGTCTCCTACTTGCCCCTGATGATTAACAAGCGCGCACAACCTGAGGTCTTATCCCGCTCCGATAAGCGTAGCTCTGAGGTATTTGACTATATGGAGTGGTGCTGCAAAAACCAAGGGCTTGATACCAAATTCTCCTGGGAGGGGGATGAGGTTGTGGTCTACCCTCAGGGGAAGTGATCTTCCATACTCTAAAAAAGGAGGCGTGCCATGAGGACTACAGTTCTTAACAGAATCGTTGTTTCCTTGTCAAAAGAGATAAGGGACTTCCTTTTTCAGTGGGTTCGCTAAGCAAAGAAAGGAGCTCAGAAATGCCGAAGACAATAGCTGAGCAATTAGCAGCAGAGGCTAAGGGGTTAACCTTCCATGAGCTGCCACCAGAGGTGGTTCATGAAGTTAAGCGTCTGGTGCTGGATACCTTGGGTATCGGCTTTGGCGGCTATCTGAGTGAGCCAAGCCAAATCATTCAGAGCCTGATTAAGGAGATAAACGGGCCGGGTGAATCAACGGTTTACGTCAGCGGTCTCAAGACCTCTTGTCTATATGCCACTTTGGCCAACGGCGTTATGGTCCGCTACCTTGACTATATGAGTGGATGCTACCTCACAAAGGAGGCACACCACGCAGGGTTTCACAGCGAGTCGATCCCTCCAATCTTGGCTGTGGGTGAGCGGCAGCACTCTACTGGTCAAGAGGTCATAACGGCCATCGTTTTGGCCTACGAACTCTTGAGTAAAGTCTTTGATTCTATGGGAAGGACCCACGCGGTCCTAGATAAGCGAGGATGGGCGCACGAGACTAGAAGCCCCTGGATAATGGCCTTAGTTGCAGGTAGGCTTCTAGGGCTCAACGAGGGGCAAATGGCAAATGCTCTGTCTATCGCAGGGTGCTTCACTCTAGAGCTGGGCATCTTGCATGCGGGAAAAGAGACATTGACGATGGCCAGAAATCTGAGGTTTCCGTATGGCGCTTATAGCGGTATCCTTGGCGCCTTATTGGCGCAGAAAGGATTTAAAGGCCCGCTTAATGTCTTTGAGGGGCATCACGGGATTAATGAGGTTGTGGCGGGAGGAGAGATAGACTTGGAGAAATTGAGGCAGCCGAGAAAAGACTGGACAATCCTGTATACCTGGGTCAAGAACTTTGCCGCCGGTGGGCATACGCATGGCCCTATAGAAGCGACTTTAACCTTGGTTAAAGAGCACGACATAAGAGCTGAAGATGTAGCGGAGGTTAGGATTAAAACAAATTCGTATACCTACCAGATCATGGCCGATCCGGCAACGCGTCGATATCCCAAAACTAAGGAGACAGCGGACCACAGTTTATATTATGCCACTGCGGTTGCTATTGTTGACCGGGCACTAGGGCCCGAGCAGTTCTCAGACGAGAAGCTGCAAGATCCTACGGTGCAGGAGTTGATAGATAAGGTTTTCGTAGAGCCGGAACCTAAGCTAGAGAGATTCAGCTATCCAGGTATTGCAGAAATTATCACCAAGAAGGGGGAAAAATATCGCTGTGAGGTTCTCCATCCTAAGGGGCTTCCTATGAATCCAATGACCGACGCCGACGTAGAGGAGAAATTCCGCAGCTTGGCGAGGAAGTTTATGGATGAGAAACAGATGAGCCAGATCACTGATACTGTCTACAATTTAGAGAAGCTCGATGATATTGGTAAGTTAGTAAAATTGCTAGTTATTCCCGGGCAGATCTCTTAAAACTTATGAACTCAACCCAAAAGGAGGCGGGTCATGAGGGCTACGGCTCTTAACAAAATCATTAGTTCCTTCACTCTCCTTTCATTACTAATGTTGGCTACTACGCATGCGGTTGCAGCCAGTCCTACCCTACTGAAAGCCAAAAAGGAAGCTGAAGCTAAGGGGTACACCTTTTTTGCCACTCACGATGAGATTGTAGCCATGGCAAAGAAGGAGGGAAAACTCAGAGCACTTATGGTAGTGGATCCCCCGACTTACAAGCCGTTGACTAATGCATTTAAGCAGAAGTATCCCTTTATCACTGATATCCATCTTCAGGAGATCCAGGGCCCTGAGGCTTATCAGAGGTTGCTCCTGGAGATAAAGTCAGGACAAGCTAAGGGGTGGGACATCACCTTTATACCCGCGGACTTTGCCGAAGAGTATATGTCTTATCTGACGAAGCATGACATCCTTGGCATGGCCAAAGATGGTGTGCTTAAAATCCATCCCAAAATGATTCACCCCGTTGAGAGGAACACAGTAAGCGTTACAAGCGCCATATCAGTCGTACCCTACAACAGGAAGCTTATCTCGGAAGATAAGGTCCCTGCTAAGTGGGAGGATTTTCTGAAACCTGAGTTCAAGGGAAAGAAATTCGTCTTGGATTTTCGGCCCAATCAGCTATATGGCCTGGTGCCTGCATGGGGCCTGGAAAGAACGTTGGATTTCGCCCGGAAGCTAGCCGCGCAGCAGCCCGCGTGGAGTAGCGGAGCCACCAGAATTAACATCGCCCTAGCTAACGGAGAGTATGCCCTCACCTTCAATTCTACTTTCAAAGCCGTTAAGAGGGCTATGAAGAAGGACCCGACAGGGAGCCTGAGCTATAAGATTGTTGAGCCTGTCCCTACCAGGAATATTGACAATGCCAGCGGTATCCTCAATATGGCTGATCACCCTCATGCCGCTCTCTTGTGGCTCGAGTTTCTCGCATCTCCTGAGGGTCAGGAGATATTAGATAAATACGACCTTCGGGCCTCGGTGTTTACTCCTGGCTCAACCGCAGCACAGATGACCTGGGGGAAGGAGCTATCGGTGGTAGACTGGGATCATTTCACCAGGTTGGGGGAATATATGGAGAAGATATTTGCAGCCTACGGTTTCCCGAAAGCGGATAAATAGATGGATTGCTGTCGTGATTCTGGACTTTACGAGAGGCAACCACAAGCGGATAGTGGCCAGGTCCGATTCCAAAATCACCACGAAGGGAAGAGGTGTGACATTTACTCAAGCAATAGTAGTTAAGGAGGAGAAATAATATGCAAGAAGAAAAAATTGCTACAAAAGTGTATGCATCGAGTAATCCGGACGTAGAGGTCAAGGAATATACTTACGATCTTTGGATGGAGTCGGTCGGAATACCGATCCATCGGGGGTACCACATCGAGGATTTGAGAACTGTTGAGCTCGGATGGTGGGAAGAGCGCCAGTGTAATGCGGCGTTTATTCAACTCATGGGGCAGGAAGGGATCACTTCTGCCATGGTCATGGAGATCCCGGCAGGGAAAACGCTGCCTCCCGTGAGATTCGCCTTGGATGAGGTCATTTACGTGTTAGAGGGCCGAGGCATGACCACCATTTGGGCCGCGGACGGAGCCCCAAAAAAGACTTTTGAATGGCAAGATCGCAGTTTGTTTCAAATTCCCCACAATTATTTTCAGCAACTGGGTAATATGCGAGGCGACAAGCCGGCCAGGGTGCTGCGCTACAGTTACCTGGCACTGGCAATGTCGCTCGTCGCGGAGCCGCGTTTTTACTTCGACAACCCCTTTCAGGCAGAGGACCACCTGGGACGGGGCGGCGATCTTTACTCTGAGGCGAAGCTCGTCACGGATGGAAATCCTGCCCATGTCTGGGGTGGAAGAAGCGCCTACTGGCTCGGCAATTTCTTCCCTGACATGCAAGCTTGGAATATTTTCAGTCCCAACGTGAAAGGAGGCTCTAGCGTCTATATTATGTTTCCCGATTCAGAGATGTCCTGTCACATGTCGGTCTTTCCCAATCGGACCTACAAGAAAGCAGGGCGGCACGGGCCGGGGCGTGCCCTTGTCATCACCGGAGGCGAGGGATATTCGGTCTTGTGGGAGGAAGGCAAGGAAAAGATTGTCGCTCCGTGGCACGAGGGAAGCATGTTTGTGCCTCCCAATAGATGGTTTCATCAGCACTTCAACGTAGGTGCAACTCCGGCCAGGTATTTGGCTCTGCAACCACCGCGGCAGTTTCGTGGACACGCAGAAAAGATAGAAGATCGCGCCAAGGACGAGATTGAATACTGTGATGAGGATCCGTGGATCCGAAGGAAGTTCGAAGAGGAGCTCGGCAAAAGAGGGATTACAAGTCTGATGCCCGAAGAGGCTTACAAAGTCAAAACCTTTGACTGGCACCCCAGGAAGTCTGGATAAGAGAGAGCGTGAAGCGTAGGGGTCGGGCCTTTTGGGTCTGTTTCATAGACTTTCTTGATAAAGTAGGGCCAGTTGAACAAAGGAGGCGTTGCATGGATACGGCTGCTGTGGCGCTGGGCCGGTTTGCCGCAGACCTGAGATACGAAGACATACCGCAGCAGGCGGTAGAACGAACCAAGCGACTAATCCTGGACAGCATTGGCTGCGCATTGGGGGCCTATGCCAGTGAGCCCTGTTCGATTGTCCGTACCATAGTGGAAGGGCTGGGCGGTACACCGGAGTCCACCATCATCGGAAGCGGGCTGAAAACCAGTTGTCCCAATGCTACCCTGGCCAATGGCGCGATGATCCGTTACCTGGACTTCAATGACACCTACTCCTCTCGTAGCGTGTCGAGCGTCCACCCAAGCAACACCATCGCCGAGGCGCTAGCGGTGGCTGAGCGAGAGCATGCCAGCGGCAAGGAGCTGATCGTGGCGGTCATCCTGGGGTACGAGGTCCAGTTCAGATTTCAGGACACCTTTGCTATGCCCAATTTCTTCCACGCCACAGTCGGGGGCTTCGCTGCCCCAGTGGTGGCGGGGAGACTCCTGGGGCTGAACGCAGAGCAGATCGCCAATGCCATAGGCATTGCCGGCGGCCACAACTTCACCATCAATAGCGTCTACGGCGAGGGGGAGGCCATCAGTAGGATGAAGTGCATGGCGCACGCCTTTGCCTCCCAGAGCGGCGTGACCGCCGCTTTACTAGCCCAGAAGGGGTTTACTGGTCCCACAAGCATAATCGAGAGCTACAACAGGGACTTTGAGGGTGTCCCGCTAGCCCCTCTTACGGAACGCAAGGGGGCCTGGGCGGTCCTACGGGGCTGGATGAAGTGCTTCCCAGCATATCACAAATCCCACACGGCCATCACTGCTGTCCTTGAATTGGTACGGGAGCATGGGATAAAAGCGCAACAGGTGGAAATGGTACACGTTAAGGTGTTCGACCGCGCCGTGACCAAAGTGCGGAACTGCTCCCGCAGACCCCAATGCCAGGAGGAAGCCGACCACAGTTTGCCGTACCTGTTGGCCATTGCCATCCTTGAAGGAGAGGTGGGGCTCGACCAGTTCGCCCGGGAGCAGTGGAAAGATTCCCGGGTGTTGGAGCTGATGGGAAGGATGGAGTTCCAGGGCGACGCCGAATTCGACAAGCTTTTCCCGGAGCGGTGGCCCGCAGTGGTCGAGATCAAGACAGGGAATGGACAGCGCTATAGCCGGAGGGTGGACTACCCCAAGGGGGCACCGCAATATCCCATGACGGACAAGGAAATAGAGGCGAAGTTTAGGGGATTGGCCAAAAAAGTTCTGCGCGATGAGCAGATCCAGCAGATAATGGACACTGCCTATCACCTGGAAGAGTTGGATGATGTAGCTAAGCTAATGGCGCTCTTGGCAGCCCGAGCATAGCGGCTGGCGAGGGTCGACCGATCCGTACCCAGAGCCGTAATCCTGAGTGAGCGAAGCGTCTAAAGCATCTAGCCGGCGGACGGTCAGGCTCTTTTCAAGACCGCAACTTTTGTTCGCTTTTTTCGTGGCACTAGTGAGAGGCGCAATTGATCACCAAAGAGGCAACAGGGTGTTCAAAATACCTCGATAGGAGCGAAAAATGAACCCAGAGAAAGTTTCTGTTTACGGAGTTGGAGACGTAGTCCCTGACCGACCCAACCCTGAATACCTTTTTGAATTGGCATTACCCACCCTTAAGCAGGCCGACATTCTCTTTGGCCAGTTGGAACACAACCTCTCCGAGAAAGGCGAGCCCCAAATGCATATGTTCCCCGGTAGTAGGCGGATGAACCCCGAGAGGGTTTCTGGGCTGACCTACGCAGGCTTCGACGTAATGGCTTTTGCCAGCAACCACCACTTAGACCGTGGCGAACAGGCCTTCTTCGAGACCATCGATACCCTGACAAAGAACAACATCGCTGTGGTAGGCGCGGGTAAGAACATCGATGAGGCACGAAAGCCCGTGGTATTGGAGCGCAAAGGAACCAAAGTCGCTTTCCTCGCTTATTGTTCGGTCGTGCCAAAGGGATACGAGGCCCGACCCGACAAATCAGGTTGTGCCCCTATGAGAGCCTTCACCTCTTATGAACAGGTCGATTGGCAGCCGGGGACTCCTCCTAGGGTCCTCACCTTCGCCAATAAGGGTGACTTGGCAGCAATGGTGGAGGATATTAAGAAGGTAAGGCCTTTGGCAGATGTGGTCATAATGTCTATTCACTGGGGAGTCCATCATGTCCCCGCTATGATAGCCATGTATCAAAAAGAAGTAGGCTATGCCGCCATCGATGCTGGCGTCGATGTAATTCTAGGCCACCATGCCCACATCCTGAAAGGAATCGAGGTCTATAAAGGGAAGGTGATCTTCTATAGCCTTTGCAACTTCGTCTCGCCTGCTCCTCAAGGGTATAGAAGCCCCTTTAAGGCGATATACGGTATGGAGCTGGATCCAGAATATCCTGACTATGACTTCCCCGTTGATTCAAGAAAATCGATCATCGCTAAGTGTATCATTGCTGATAAGAAGATCGAGCGGGTCTCCTACTTGCCCCTGATGATTAACAAGCGCGCACAACCTGAGGTCTTATCCCGCTCCGACAAGCGTAGCTCTGAGGTATTTGACTATATGGAGTGGTGCTGCCGGGACCAAAGGCTTGACACCAAATTCTCCTGGGAGGGGGATGAGGTTGTGATCCGTACCTAAAGGACTGATTTAGCGCCGGGGAGGCAAGAAGTGGCGTGGATTAGGTCGAGCCCGTTACCGTTGGGAGAGTGAAAATGGCCATTCAGCCCATCATGACTTTTTTGGTGATGAATGTGAAAAGGATGGTTAAGTTGCTCTTGTTGGGACAAGCGAAGCTTGCATTCGAGTGAAAGCCACGGGCGTAAGCCCGCGGAAATTTACAGCCGTCTGGTAGTCGCAAAAAGGAGAGTCCCCGAAACCCCTGAAGTAGAACGGTATTGAAAGCAATTGCAAAGGAGGGCCACATGGCAGACCAACCCCAAGTATTCAAGTACAAACGGCCGGACGTTGATCCTACACTATCAAAGATTGGTACGATCAAAGACTGGAGACGGTCATCAACGGCGAAGGGCAAGGCCAGCTTCCGATTGTGCAGGTCCGACCTGGTGAGGGCGGACGTGAAGGTCCTTGTAGAAGGAGGCGAAGACGAACTGCACTACCACCCTGGGAACGACGGGTTTTGGATGGTCCTAGAGGGACGTGCCCGTTACTATGGCGAAGGTGATGTGGTTATTTCGGAACTTGGAAAGCATGAGGGCATTCTTATACCACGGGGGTTTAGCTACTGGTTTGAAAGCGTCGGGGACGAGCCGCTGGAACTCCTCCATGTGGCCGCCCTGGTCCAAAACATCAAAGACGTGACCATTAAACCTGGTAAGGTTGTACCCTAACCAACTCTTATTGAGAAAGACGCTGCACTCGACCAATCCCATTGAGAGCATGTTCTCTACGGTCAGGGATTGCGAGGGGAACCTCCAGCGGTATCGTGGGAGTCGGATGGCTCAGCGCTTGTTGGGAGCTGTGCTTCACTGCGAGCAGGGGTTCAACAGGGTCAAGGGATATGCAGGTGATGGCAGCAATTGAGGCAGAGCAGGCAGACGGTCGAGAAGATCTCTCAAAAATCCTGATAATCGAAAAGGAGGCAGATCATGAGGATTACGATTCTTAACAAAATGGTTGGTTCCTCCACTCTCCTTTTAATGTTGGCTGCCACGCATGCGATTGCAGCTAGTCCTAACCTGGTGAAAGCCCAGCAGGAAGCTGAGGCTAAGGGCTACATCTTTTTCACCACTCATGACGAGATTGTGGCCATGGCAAAGAAGGAGGGAAAACTCAGGGCCGGTACTGGCCTGGACCCCGCGACTTACAAGCCGTTGGTTAATGGATTTAAGCAAAAGTATCCTTTTATCACTGATATCCGTGTTGAGGAGATTCAGGGCACAGAGGCTCACCAGAGACTTCTCCTGGAGATAAAGGCAGGACAAGCTAAGGGGTGGGACATTGCCGCTATACGCATCGAATTTGCCCAAGAGTATATGCCTTATCTAATGAAGCATGACATCCTGGGCATGTCCAAGCAGGGCGTGCTTAAAATCCATCCCGGAATGATACACCCCGTTGAGAGGCACACAGTAGACGTTACAAGCAATGTAACAACCGTACCCTACAACAGGAAGCTTATCTCGGAAGATAAGGTCCCAGATAAGTGGGAGGATTTTCTGAAACCTGAGTTCAAGGGAAGGAAATTCGTCGCGGATATTCGGCCCTTGGCGGTAGCCAACCTAGTGCCTTTCTGGGGCCTGGAAAGAACGTTAGATTTTGCCCGGAAGCTAGCCGCCCAGCAACCCGTGTGGATTAGAGGCGCCAGCAGAATGAACACCGCCATAATTGCCGGAGAGCATTCCCTCTCCCTAGGTATTAATTTCCAGAATGTTAAGAGGCATATGAGCAAGGACCCAACAGGGAGCCTTAACTACAAGATCATTGACCCTGTCCCTATCAGGATTGTTGAGCAACCCGTTGGTATCCTCAATACGGCCGATCACCCCCATGCCGCTCTTCTCTGGCTTGAGTTTCTCGCCTCTTCTGAGGGTCAGGAGATAGTAGATAAATACGAGTTTAAGGCCTCGGTGTTTAGTCCTAACTCGGCAGCAGCACAGGTGACCGGGGGGAAGAAGCTATCGGTGATAGACTGGGATCATTTCACCAAGGTTCAGGAATATATTGAGAAGATAATTGCAGCCTTCGGTTTCCCGAAAGCGGATAAATAAAGGAGAAAGAAATAGTTTGTGGTGAGGCAATTCCGCCAAAAGAGTTAAGGGCCGTGACAACACGGGGCACCATGGCGAGTCGATCCCCCCGATCTTAGCTGTGGGTGAGCATCAGCACTCTAGTGGTCAGGAGGTTATAACAGCGATCGTTTTGGCCTATGAACTCTTGAGTAAAGTCTGTGATTCTGTGGGAGGGAACCACGGGGTCCTAGGTAGACGAGGATGGGCGCCCGATACTATTAAAACCCTCTGCGTAATGGCCTTAATCGCGGGTAGGCTCCTTGGGCTCAACGAGGAGCAAATGGCGAATGCTCTGGCGATCGCAGGGTGCTTCACCCTAGAGCTGGGCATCTTGCAGTCGCCGCACGAGGAAATAACCATGGCCAGAAATCTGAAGTTTGCCTACGGCGCTTATCACGGTATCCTGGGCGCCTTATTGGCGCAGAAAGGTTTTAAGGGCCCTCTTAATGTCTTTGAGGGGCATCACGGCCTCGCTGAGGTAGTGGCGGGAGCAGAGATGGACTTGGAGAAGTTGAGGCAGCCGAGGAGAGACTGGACAATCCTGAATACCTGGGTCAAGAATCTTGCCGCCGATGGAAATTTAGAAGGCCCTCTAGAAGCGACTTTGACGTTGGTTAAAGAGCACGACATAAGAGCTGAGGATGTGGCGGAGGTGAGGATTAGGACAACCTCGCATGACTACCGGCGCCACGCCAGTCACGCAACGCGTCGATATCCCAAAACCAAGGAGACGGCGGACCACAGTTCTTATTACACTACCGCAGTTGCTATCCTGGATCGGGCAGTAGGGCCTGAGCAGTACTCACACGAGAAGCTGCGAGATCCAAGGTGGCGGGAGCTGGCAGATAAGATTTTTGTAGAGCCGGACCCTAAGCTAGACGAATTCCACTCAGCAGGTATCGCAGAAATCACCACCAAGAAAGGCAAAAAATATAGCTGTCAGGTTCTCCAGCCCAAGGGGCATCCGATGAATCCCGTGACAGACGCTGACGTTGAGGACCTTAGACAACAAAACTCATGAAGAGAAGCTGCGATGTGAGATTCAGAAATCCGTGCGCCGCTGTGGGGTAGCGGACAAAGAGAAAAACAGGGAGCTGCTTTTCCAGAGAGTCGCCCACTGCAGCACCCACCACGACCCGCGCTGATAACCGGGGAACCCTTTTTTTCCACTACTAGGCAAGGTTGACGCATATACTCCAGCCTGGTAAGTTTAGCAAACGGAGAAAAGGTCATGGCCAGACGGCGGAGAAAGAATCGAGTTAGTGTGGAGTTTGACTTCTTCCTCAGAGCGGATCTTTCACGTTTCGCTGGTCAGTACATTGCCATCGTCGGCCAGCAGGTTGTCGCCTCTGGATCAAACGCGCGACTGGTTTGGAGCCAGGCCAAGCGGCGCTTCCCTTCCTCAACTCCCACCATCGGAAAGCTGCCCCGTGTAGAGACTTTGGTGCTTTGTCTTCGATGGAAATAGAGTTCGCGTTCCGCAGAGAGGGCAGTGATCTGTTTGGTTCGATTTCGCGTCCTATCGCCCGTGTCATCGTCATTCACCGGCGTCGGCGCATTCCCCAGCTGTTCTATGTCGATTCCGGGGCTGACATCACTCTTATTCCAAAATCTGTCGGAGACCTCTTAGGGCTGAAGCTAGCCTCTCCTCAAGAGATCAGAGAAATCAAAGGGATCGGCGAACGGGGTGTCCCCATTGTTATCCGCCGTCTCCAGTTCCAAGTTGGCTCCAAGGCATTTCCCGTGCGCGTCGGCTGGTGCCTTCTCGAAGAAGTCCCGTTGTTGCTAGGCCGCTTAGACTGCTTTCGTCTTTTTACGATTACGTTCCGTCATAACCTGGCCACCGTCTTCCGGTGGTGAGGCGGGGTCTTTTCTACCGGTAACGAGTTCTAACTCGATGCCGAAACGTCGCTCAAAGACCTCTTTCAACATCTTTCTTAACTCCGCCCCCGGCGGGACCGATACGACAACCTTTTTTTCCTTCTTGGCCGCAGCTAAGACCTGCTGCCATTCTACTTGCCGGTCGGGTGATTGAGCTCCGGCTCCGACTACTAAAGTAAGACTGGAGGCTCCAATTAGTAGCAAGGCCTGAAACAGCAATGCAATAGTTGTGCTTGCTCGTCATCTACCCTCTCCTCAGTTAGTTTAAAGCTCTCCCATTACCCCAAGGCGGAGCAGATGTCCAGCACTGGCTGGAACCCAGTTCCAGGCTGACATAACGGCGCCTTAATGGAAATCTCTACTGGGGGCACTGACAACTTCTAAATTCACTTTTGGCGTCCAGAGCTTGTCGGCAACGATGTGGACCACGCCATCGTCAGCCTGAAGTCTGCCGGTGACGCCAAGAAAACCGGCTGTCCTTGCCAGCGCGGCATACCGCTCAAAGACCCGTTCCCACAGCACTATGTTCACGAAGCCGGTTTCGTCCTCGAGCGTCATGAAGACCACGCCGTCGGCGGTGCCGGGCCGCTGGCGGCAGATAACCAAGCCGGCGTAGCGGATTCCCCTGCCATTTCTCATAGAGGCGATAGTGCGGGCGTCCGGGAGACCCTGGGCTGCGAGCCCTGCCCGCAAGGGCTCCAGCGGATGGCGTCTCGGGCTGTGGAGGGTGCGGCGATAATCCCAGGTCACCTCCTCGAAGGCGCTCAGAGGATCAAAGGCCGGAGTGACTTCACGGGCCTGGAGGGGAAGAGATTCTCTCCGCGTACGCACGAGTCGCCGCATATCCCACAGCGCCGCGCGCCGCTCAAGACCGAAGCCTTCGAAAGCGCCAGCCTCGGCGAGCGCGCTGAGCACGCCTTCGTCGAGGCCGCTACGGCGGACAAAATCCGCAAGCGATATAAAGGGCAAAGCGCGCCGCGCTTCTTCGATCCGCTCCCAGTCCCCTATCCCAAGCCCCTTTACGTATCTCAATCCCATGCGCACGGCGAAGCCGCCGGCGCTCTCCAGACAGGGTTCGAGCGTGCAGTCCCAGGCGCTCTTTTGCACGTCCACCGGCCGCACAACCACGCCATGGCGTTTGGCGTCTTCAACGATGGTTGCTGGGGTGTAGAAACCCATCGGCTGGGCATTGAGCAGCGAGCAGGTGAACTCCGCAGGGTAGTGGCACTTGAGCCATGCCGTAGCGTAGGCAATCAGGGCGAAGCTCGCCGCGTGGCTTTCGGGGAAGCCGTACTCGCCGAAACCCTTGATCTGCTCAAAGACGCGTTCGGCAAACTCCGGGGCGATCCCCTTGGCCTGCATGCGCGCGAGCAGCCGCTCGCGATGGCGCTCCATGCGTCCGGTGCGATGCCAGGCTGCCATGTCACGCCTGAGTTGGTCGGCCTCGCCCGGCGTGTAGTCGGCTGCAACAACCGCCAGGCGCATCACCTGCTCCTGGAAGAGCGGCACGCCCAGTGTCTTTTCCAGGACCGGAATGAGGCTTGGATGGGGGTAGTTCACCGCTTCCTCACCGCTGCGGCGGCTGAGATAGGGGTGCACCATACCGCCGGTAATCGGCCCGGGCCGCACGATGCTGATCTCGATGACGAGGTCGTAAAAGTTTTTCGGCCGAAGGCGCGGGAGCATGGCCATCTGCGCCCGGCTCTCGATCTGGAAGACGCCGACGGTGTCGGCCCGGCAGATCATCTTAAAGGCCTCGGGATCTTCGGGCGGGATCGTGGCCATGGAGAGCTCGACGGCGCGATGTTCCTTGAGAAGCCGAAAACAGATATCGATCTGCGTGAGACCCCCCAATCCGAGCAGATCCACTTTGAAGAGCCCAAGATCCTCAAGATCCTCCTTGTCCCACTGGATGACCGTGCGGCCGGGCATGGTCGCATTCTCGATCGGGACGATGCCGTGCACAGGCTCCTGGCCGAGCAGGAATCCGCCGGGATGGATCGAGAGATGGCGCGGGAAGTCGAGAATCTCGGCGCTGAGCTGACGGAGATATCCGTGCATCGGAGCCTCCGGATCGAACCCTGCCTGCCGGAGGACCTCGGCAGTGATCTCCTCGGAATGAGAAAGAAATTTAGCCAGGCGATCCAGAGAGGTCTCGGCAAGTCCCAGGGCCTTTCCCACGTCGCGCACGGCAGAGCGAGAGCGGTAGCGGATCACATTGGCCACCATCGCGGCGCGCTCGCGCCCGTACTTCTCATAGACATGCTGGATCACCTCTTCGCGCCGGTCGTGCTGGATGTCGAGGTCGATATCGGGCGGCTCGGCGCGCTCCTGGGAGAGGAAGCGCTCGAAGAGAAGCCCCATCCGCACCGGATCGATCGCCGTGATGCCGAGGCAGTAGCAGACAGCCGAGTTGGCTGCTGAGCCGCGTCCCTGGCAGATGATCTCGCGCTCGCGGCAGAACTCCACGATCTCCCACATAGTGAGAAAGTAGCCGGGATAGTCCAGCGCCTCGATGAGGTTGAGTTCTTTCTCAAGCTGCTTCTCAACCTCGGACGGCACCGCTTCGCCATAGCGCCGGCGCGCCCCTTCGAAAGCGAGCTGCCGCAGCCGTTGAGATGATGCCGTCCCGTCTAGCAAACGCTCTGAAGGATAACGGTAGCGAATCTCCGTAAGGGAAAAAGTACAGCGCTCAGCTATCTCTTCGGTTCTGGCTACAGCCGCTGGGTCATCGGCAAAGAGCGCAGCAAAGGCAAAAGGAGATTTGAGGCCATGCCCGGCGTTGGGCTTGAGCCTCCGGCCCGCAGAGGCAACGGGGACACCATAGCGGATCGCGGTGAGCACATCTTGGAGCGGACGGCGGGCAGGCGTATGGTAGAGAACTTCAGTCGCCGCGATGAGGGGAAGGCCATACCGTGCCGCTCGTTTGCGCAGCCGCGCCTCCTGGGAGACTTCCTCCTCCCGCCGGTGCCGCGCGACCATGGCACAGAGCCGGTCGCCGAAGGCATCGCGCAGCTTGCCCGCCACTTCTCCAGGATCGGCCTCTCCCACAATCAGGCTCCGCTCACCGCCCCAGAGCGCGACGAGCCCGCTTGCATGCTCGCAGACCTCATCCCACGTCAGAGCGCTCTTTCCTTTGGGAGAGCGCAGCCGCCCCATGGTGATGAGCCGGCAGAGATTGGCGTAGCCGCTTCGGTCCTGCACTAAAAGCACGATCACCGATCCATCATTCACAATGACCTGTGACCCTACGATCAGGTGCAGACCTACTTCCCGCGCCCTCACATGCGCGCGCACGATCCCATACACGCCGTCACGGTCGGTGAGGGCCAGAGCCGAAAGACCAAGCTGATGAGCCTCCTCCACCAGCTCATCGGCATGACTCGCCCCTTCGAGAAAAGAAAAATTGCTCTTGCACCAGAGGGGAACGTAGGGGCGCATGTTCGCAGTATTCAGTAGTTATCGATCAGCGATCAGCACTGAGTAAAAACTCAGCCCCAGCGTCCAGCGCTGGGTCACTCCACCAACATCTGCTGGATGGCAGACTTGATCATCGCGGCGACCGGTCGGCTGATTCGACCAACCCTTTTAAGCAAACGAGCTTTGTCCACTGTCCTGATTTGGTCCAGAGCAACCATCCCCCGCTTCCCTTGGAACGTGATCGGAACCCGCCACGGAAAGGGCTGGATGTTCGTCGTCATCGGCGCGACCTGGACCGTACGAAGAGGGCCGTTCATTTCGTCCGGGGTGATCACGATGCAAGGTCTTGTTTTCCTGATCTCTGACCCCACCGTTGGATCAAGGTTGACGATGAAGATGTCGTACTGCCTCATCACCACTCGACGTCCACATCGTCCTCGAAGACGTCGGGAATCAGCAGCTCATCGCCCCCCGTCTGGTGCATCCGCTCGGCCGCCTCACGCCAGCCCTGCCGGGGCTTATTGCGAATGGGCGTGAGAACGATACGCCGCCCCTCCACAGCCAGATCAACCGAGTCCAGGATCGCGCACTGGTCGAGAACTGGTTTCGGAAGCCGAATGCCACGGGAATTGCCGATTCGTACAACACTAACCTTCACAGAGATCCTCCGAGAGTAATTACAGTGTAATTATATCATGATACCATAGGTCGTCAATCTGTACGCTTCAGATGAAGATATACTCCGCAAATAGGCGGAGCTTATCGTAGTAGATCCACAAGAGATCGCCGCGGCGGGTTTCTGCAAAGCAGTGCTCTGACCGTACCAGCCGGTCGTCAGCCAGAAATAAGCGGTCTGCGGGCAAAAGGGCGCGCGCTTCCGGCGTCCGCCGAAGCAACTGTTTAGTTTTTCCCCTTCGCAAAATATCTGACCCCTTCCACACCCTTGAAATCCGCATCTTGTGTCCACAGCGTCGCCTGGTATTCCCGCGCCGTCGCCAGCATACTGCTATCCGCCATAGGTAGCCCCAAATCGACGGACAACTTTGCTGCGCTTAACGCTGTCTTGAAGTTGAGGTCGATCACCCGCCCCTGCTGCATGAGTGCAACCGCTCGCAGGGCCTCGATTTCGCTTCGTTGCTGCAGCACTCGCTTAAACACCTCATAGATACTCAGGCTCGGCACAACGAGTTCCCGTGTGCTCTGGATTGCTGGGGCAAATTTGGCGGCGTTCGGCCCCTCAGCGAAGTATTCGAGCCAACCTGAGGAGTCAACTACATTCATACCCGGTCCGGCTCGCGCTCGACTCCGGTGTCGATCCCCTTGAGAAACCCCCGGCCTCGACGGATCGGCTCGACCGGGATCAACTCGATCCTGCCTTCATAAGGGATGACTTGAATCTTTTGCCCCGGTTTGATCCCTAGGGCTTTACGAACCCTCTGGGGAATGACCACTTGGAATTTGGGAGAAACAGTGACTGTCTCCATACGGTACTCCTATCGATCGTGATATCGTAATACGATACCACGAATTTGTCCGGGCAGCAATTAGTGGCTCACTCCACCCGTCCCTGCAAAAACCAGCGGCGGCGCAACTTGTCGTAGTAAACCCACAGGAAATCGCCTCGGCGGGTCTCGGCGAAATAGTATTCTCGCTGGATCTCGCGATTCCACCATCCGCCGGAAAATACATACGGTCTGGAGAGCCTCTCTACCGTTCCGTACTTCGGTCCCAGAAGGGGCCAGCCGCCGTCGTGCGTGCGCGGCTGTGGAGGTAACGGAATGGGCTTGGCAAAGATCCGGCGCACTAGAATTTTCGGCGCTCCTTGTTTTGGTTTTGGAAGCTCGACATGCTCGATAGGCTCCCATGTGAAGCGGGCCTCGGGAAGATGTCGGTCCGTAAGCTTCGCCCGCACCACCGCTTGCTCGCCGAACTCGGCCCTGAGGCGGGCCAGCGCCCGACCGGCAGCGTCGAGATCGCGCCGGGGCCGGTCGGCGAAGAGACGGAGCTGTTCGCGTGTGGCCGGAATTCCTTCCGCTAGAAGCTCGATCTCGATTACACCTGCGGAGAGTTCCAATCTCTCCAGCCGAATACGAACCAAATCAAGCACCTGGCCTGAGTCGAGCGTCGGCGCAGCCGGGCGGATACGATCTTCGCGCCAGCCGTTCCTGCCGGTGAGGAGACGAAGCAACAGTGCTGAAAGCGCCTCTCCCCGGTCGGCGAGCGCCGCCAACATGGGGTGGAGAAGACGCCTGATGAGAAAAAGGAGGCGCGCGCTGTCCGTCTCCGGATCATCGAGCAGGAGTTTTTGCCGGACCGGCTCCTCGACCGGGCAGGGCTTAAGCGGCTCCCACAGATCGCCCGAGGCCGCCCGGTAAAGACGATAGGCCTTGGACCCGAAGCGCTCGCGCAATCCTCCGGCAGGAAGGGAGAGCAGCGCCCCGACATTTTTAATCCCCAGCTTTGAGAGCGCTCCGCGAAAATCCGGATCGAGATCCAGACGGTCGAGTTCCACTTCTCGCGCCGCGGAGCGCTCCTCAGAGGGATCCTGAAAAACCGCCGTTCCCTTCGCTGCCTTGGCTGCGGCATAAGTGCCGAAGCGCGTAAAGCCCACGATAACACTTGCGCGAAAGTTTAAGGCTTCGATATCCCTGTGGATCGCGGCCGCCCACTCTTTCGGTGAAGGGTAGAGGAGATTTAGCCCGCTGCCGCTCAGCCAGAAAACTCCGTGCTCCTCATGGGAAGCCTCCACATCGGGCGTGAAGCGCCTGAGGCGCTCCGTCACCATGGCCGTTTCTTTTTTGATTTCATTGAGCGGCACCACGCCGGCGCGCAGTTCAGGCGCTAAAGAAGAGGCTGCGGCATGGCGGAGATTCGGTCGCAAGCCTGCCCGCCGGGCTCTCTCGTTCACCCAGAGGATATTTGCCTGAGGCTTATCCTCGGCGATGACAGCCGCCGGATAAGCGCTCCACTCAGGATGGCGCCTGAGCAGGAGTTGGAGCGGAAACGCCGGAAGATCAGCACAGGCCAGCCGGCCCACGGTACACCTCCGCCTGAGACCAAGTAGGTCCCCGGCGCTTGTCTTTGAGAACTTTGAGCTTGCACGTGAACCGACCCTGCGGGAGTTGCGTCCGCTCAGCGTGAACTCGCAGCGATACGAGCGATCCCAGCGAGAAGTCCCTCTTCTCCTTCTCCGTCAAGCAGACCAAAGCAGCGTGATGCTGGCGGGCAAGTCCGGCCAGCCGTGCCTGCAGCGGCATCGGAATTTCAGCGGCGCCTACATCGAGCACCACCAGACCAAAGGCCCCTGATCTCAGAAGCTTTTCTCCTGCCCGGGAAACGGCTCGAAGGTCGGGCACGCGAGCGACCACCAGCGCATCGAGATCCACTCCTCCCTGAGCGACATCTGGCGGGTAGAAGAAGCTCTCAGTCACCGTGACCCAGCCGACCAGCTCGCCCTGCTGCTGCGCCTCCAGCACCAGGCCGAAGGCGAACGTGAGCGAAGCCGCGGCTCCCGATCCGGAAATCTCCACCAGACGTCCGGCACTCTCCGCGAGATTCCACCGCTCCTCGCTGCCCTTCGGCGGTGGGCCGCTCCCTTCGGGTCTGAGCCTCAGGGTCGAAGACAGGACGGTCGAACCGCTTGTAATCCCGAAGAGGTTGCTTGCGGCCATTATCCTCGTCACCCTCGAAACCCTTGCGTCCAACATTAGTCCACCCTCTAAAACTTCCGGACGAGTCCCACCACTTTCCCCAGGATGCGGAACTCGCCTCGATTAAGCACGATGGGGGCATAGTTTTTGTTGCTCGGCTTCAGAGTTACGGTGTCGCCTTTGCGGTAGAATCTCTTGAGCGTCGCCTCCGCACCGATTAAGGCGGCGATGATTTCGCCGTTCTCCGCCGTCTCCTGGCGCCTCACAATCACGCAGTCTCCCTCCAGGATGCCCTCCTCAGCCATGCTGTCCCCTTTGACCTTCAGGGCGAACAGCTCTTTTCCCCGGGCGATCTCATAGGGCACAACCAAAAAGCCCTCGATGTTCTCTTCAGCGAGAAGCGGGCTTCCTGCCGTGATGCGCCCGAGGAGGGGGAGCTCTCTGGCCTCAGGCAGCAAGGGTCTTCCATGGGGGCTGAGGATCTCCATGGCCCTGTTACCGATCCTGCGAATATAGCCCTTTCTCTCCAGGGCCTTCAGATGGTCGGAGACTCCGTTCGTGGAGGCGATTTTGAATCTCTGGCCGATTTCGTGGATAGAAGGGGCGTAGCCTTTTTCCCGCACGATTTTAGCGAGAAATTCGTATATCTGCCTTTGCCTCAGGGTCAACTTGGAGGGCATGAAAAGATTATACTGAAATTATTTTCAGATATCAACAGACCGTTGAAAAAGGCCCATCTGCCGTCAGCCGGCCCGAGAGTCTCTCTCAGGTCCGATGCGATAGACCTGTGTTACGCTGAACCGAAGATACGCTTGACGCTCCTCGACTGACGCATCGGCCCTTCGAGAGCCCCCCAGGCCGGCGGTTATGATAGTTGCGCTCGACCGCCTCGCATCTGGGACCTTTTTGACCGGCCTGAAAACAGGGTTTTTCAACACCCTGTCAAGGGCAGAAGAGGGCTGCCCTGCCGGCGAGCCGCTCCAGGTTTTTTAGGCGGGGTTGATTGCTGAGTAAGTTGACATGGCGGGTCCTTATCGGCTATTTTCTGATCAAATGCCCCCAGGGCCGGCCGGTCACCTGGCAACCGGATCTCAAACAAGGTCTGGCCCGTTGTCAGGCAGGGGCAATTTTGGAGGTCTCAGCGGCCATGCCTCAATACCCATTTCCTGTCATTCGTTATTTGTCCTTCCAATTCGGTGAAGTCACTGTGGAAAAGATTTTTCGGAGAGGATAAGCCATGAAAACGGTCAAGCAAATTCTCGATGGCAAGGGGCATACGACTTGGTCCGTCGCGCCGGATTCGCTGGTGTATCATGCCCTGGAACTGATGGCTGAGAAGCAGATAGGGGCGCTACTCGTCCTTGAGGCTGGGAGATTGGTCGGTGTTATGTCGGAACGCGACTATGCCAGGAAGGTTATCCTTCACGGGAAGTCTTCCCTGGACACTCCCGTCAAGGAGATCATGACCCAAGATATGATCTGGGTGCGGCCAGAACAGACCGTCGAAGAATGCATGGCGCTGGTGACTGAGAAACGGACCCGTCACCTCCCCGTGCTCGTGGATGACCAGGTGGTCGGCGTGATCTCCATTGGCGATCTGGTGAAGGCCGTGATCGACGAAAAGGATTTTACCATCAAGCAGCTAGAAAACTACATCACAGGAAGCCGGTAGTGGCAAACCTCCATCGGCATAGCCTCCAGGCCAAAATGGGAATCGGTTGAACGGAGGGTTGCTGATAAGGGTCTTGAAAATCTCGGCGAATGACTATATTAGGTCGCCCCTCGGTACAGGGCTTGATGCAGTTGATTCACTGCCTTTCTGACCCCCTCCAGGGCCAACTCTTCGGCGGTTAGCCATCTCCCGCCCCTCTGGGTAAATTCTCCGATGGCGAAGAGGTTCTGGCTCAAAGGCTTCTGGGTTTCATCGAACCGGCCGGACCAAATAAGATCGCCGCGCCTCACGTCCCACAGCTCAAGGACAAAGGCCACAGAGGCAGGGCTCTTGATTCCCCACTCTTCACCCACCCTCTCGCGATAACGAAGCAGCCTGCCGGTTAAAACTGCGTCGGCAAAGACCATCTCCCCTACTCTTCTGGCCCTGCCGCTTTCACTAACCTGAGGGAGCATACCAAGTACCTCTCTAACCTCCCTGTCTGAAACGATCTGCCATTGAGGCAACGCGGAAATCGTATTGTAAAGAAGGTTATTCAGAATGGTGGCAGCATCCTTCTCCCCGCCCTTGACCTCACCGGATGGTGCTGAAGAAGTGGGGAGAACAGCAATCCGCCTGATGGTTCTCGAACCTAAATCCGTCGAATGTTCACTCTGAAAATTCCCAGGCCCAAGGGTGCAAGAAGACAGAAAAAAGAGTAGAGGTAAAAACTTCAGCATCAAGGCACCTCTAAAATACCAGAACCACTAAACGATTTAAACAGCTGGAACAGCTTAAACGGTTTAAACCGTTCAAAACGTTCAATCTACTGTTTTGATGCCCAGTTCTTTGAGCTGTTTGGCATCCACCGATGACGGGGCATCGGTCAACAGGCACACCGCTCGCTGGCTTTTGGGAAAAGCTATGACGTCGCGAAGCGAGCGCGCGCCGCTCAAGATCATTGCCATGCGGTCGATGCCGAAGGCGATACCGCCGTGGGGGGGGGCGCCGAAGCCCAGAGCCTCCAAGAAGAACCCGAATTTTTCCTCCGCCTCCTCCGGCCCGATGCCGAGGAGCCCGAGGATCCGCTTCTGGAGGTCTGGCTGATGGATACGCACGCTCCCTCCCCCTACCTCCACCCCGTTCAAAACCAAATCATAGGCCTTGGATCCAACCCGCAACGGCTCTTTTTCCAGGAGATCAAGGTCTTTTTCTAAAGGCGCGGTAAAGGGATGATGGACTGATATGTAACGTTTTTCCTCCGCGTCGTATTCCAACAGTGGGAAGTCGACTACCCAGACTAGAGAGTAATCCTTCTCCGAAATCAACCCCAACCTCTCCCCAAGATGGAGACGAAGGTTTGCGAGCGATTCATGAACGACCTTCGATTCGTCAGCCACAAAAAAAATAATGTCGCCGCTGTTGGCCTCTGTCAGCTCGAGGATCTCGCTACGTTCCTTTTCAGAGAGAAACTTGGCGATCGGAGACTGCCATTCACCGTCCGCCATTTTGATCCACGCCAGTCCTTTGGCACCGTATTGCCCCACAAAGGTCGTCAGATCGTCAAGCTCTTTGCGGGAGAAGATTCCTCCCCCTGACACTCGGATCCCCTTCACCACCCCTCCCCTCTCAATAACGCCGGAAAAGACTTTGACCTGCGACCCTTTGAAAGCCAAAGAAAAA
Organism: Deltaproteobacteria bacterium; assembly: GCA_016193465.1. GTDB lineage: Bacteria > Desulfobacterota > Binatia > UBA9968 > UBA9968 > UBA9968. The sequence continues at coordinate 41,461 of JACPSE010000185.1, read as the reverse complement.
TCTACCAGCTTGAGCCCAAAACGGAGATCCGGCTTGTCAGTCCCGTAGCGCGACATCGCTTCTTCCCATGACATGCGCGGAAAAGGTCTGCGGAGCTCGATCCCCTTAAGTTCTTTGAAGAGCAGCGTCATCAACCCCTCGACTACCTCGAGGACATCCTCCGGTTGGACAAAGGACATCTCCATGTCGAGCTGCGTGAATTCCGGCTGTCGGTCCGCCCTCAGATCCTCGTCCCGAAAGCAGCGCACGATCTGGAAATAACGGTCGAGCCCGCCGACCATCAGAATCTGCTTGAAAAGCTGCGGGGACTGAGGGAGCGCGTAAAATTTACCCGGATAGATACGACTGGGAACGAGATAATCCCTGGCCCCTTCGGGAGTGCTCTTCGTCAGCACCGGCGTCTCCACCTCGACAAAGCCGTGCCCGTCCAGGTAATCCCGAATCTTCTTCGTCATCCGGTAGCGTAATAACAGGTGCGCCAGACTCTGCGGCCGGCGCAGGTCGAGGTAGCGGTATTTGAGGCGGGTATTCTCATTGGCATCCGTCTCATCCTCAATCGGAAACGGCGGAACCTGTGAGGCATTGAGGAGACGCACGTCGCGCACTACCAGCTCCACCTCACCGGTTGCGATGCCAGGGTTGACTGTTTCAGGCGGCCGTCGCACCAACAGGCCCCGCACGGACAAGACATCTTCGGAACGGATCTGTTTGGCCTTTTCGTGCGCGGCCTGACTAACCTCAGGGTTGAACACGACCTGGACGATGCCAGTACGGTCCCTCAAGTCCACGAAGATCAGACCACCGTGATCGCGTCGTGTTTGGGCCCAGCCCATCAGCGTCAGCTCTCGACCCACACCGTCGGTCCGGGGCTCGCCGCAGCAACAACCCCTTTTCCAGTCACCAAGATGATCCGTGAAAACCCGTTCCATGCTTTATCCTGCCTCGTGCTCGTTGCTCGTGTTCGTTTGCTTCTCTTCTCTTTAACCCTTAAACTTTTCAACCCTTAATCCGTGTTAGTCTCTAGCCTCGCCGCAATCTCCTTTTCAATCCGATCCAGGCTCACGGGAAATTGTTCCTTGCTGTCCATATTGCGGAGAATGCCCTTGCCACTGCTCAGCTCTTCGTCTCCCACGATCAATACGAACTGCGCGCCCATTTTATCCGCCCGCCTCATCTGACTCTTGAGGCTCTTTGCCTCTCCTTCTATCTCTACACTGAATCCCGCCCGGCGCAATCTGTGGGCAGCAGAAAATGCCCACACGCGCGCCGTCGCTCCCACCCATACCAGATAGATGGCGGGACGAGCGGCTTTCTTGCTCTCCTTCATCGCCAGCAGAAGCACGAGCCGTTCCATTCCCATGGCGAAACCGACCCCGGGCGTAGGAGGGCCTCCCAGCTCCTCAACCAGACCGTCATAACGACCGCCAGCGGCCACCGCGTTTTGGGAGCCCAGTCGCGGGCTTGTCCACTCAAAAGCGGTGCGGCAGTAATAATCCAGCCCCCGCACCATGCGCGGATTGAGCTTGAACTCGAGACCGGTTTCACCCAGGAGCTGCTTTACAGTCCCGAAGTGATCCTCGCAGCTTTCGCAGAGAAAACCGAGAATCGAAGGCGCTCCGCCCGTGAGTTGGGAACAGACCTCTTCTTTACAGTCCAGGACCCGCATGGGATTCCGCCCCATGCGGCGCTGGCAGTTGCCGCACAGTTTTTTCCCCCTCTCCCCAAGGAACGACAAGAGATCCTCTCGATAACGAGGACGGCAGGCGACACAGCCGAGAGAGTTGAGTTCCAGGGTCAGGCCGTCCAGCCCGACCATCTCGAACAGATCTCTCAGGAGCAGGAGCAGCTCCGCATCCGCGAACGGATCCCCTCGACCCAAAACCTCTGCACCGATCTGATAAAACTGGCGCAGCCTCCCCTTCTGCGGTTTTTCCCGGCGGAACATGGGACCGAGATAAAAAAGCTTACGCACTGCCTCGATCTTGTACATTTCAGACTCGACGTAGGCCCGCACTACTCCGGCGGTGCCTTCCGGCCTGAGCGTCAACGAGGAGCCACGAATGGTGCCCGGTCCAGGTGGCAACATGGTGCCCATCGCGTCACGATCCACAAAGGTGTACATCTCCTTTTCCACGATGTCCGTTGTCTCTCCCAGGGAACGACTGAAGAGCTCGGTCTTTTCCAGGACGGGAATGCGGATCTCCGAGAAGTTATAGAGGGCAAAGACTTCGCGGGCCTTCTCCTCGACAAACTGCCAGCTCTCGACCTCTCCCGGAAGGATATCGCTGAACCCTTTGATCGCCGCAACTTTCATAGCTCAAAAAGCTAGCCCCGCTATCCTTTCTTGTAGTATTTCTCCATCTGGTTCTTGATTCCTGCTTTGGCGCAGGCCTCTTCAAAGGTCGTGCGCACGATCGGGTCCTCATCCTCGTATTCGATTTGGTGCCCTCCCTGCTTGATATCTACGTCGCTCATCCCGGCCTGCTCGCCCATCATTCCGTGATACTTCTTGCTGCCCCATCGCAGCGCGAGGTAACGCGCCGGGTCGGCGCCAGCGTTAAAATGCTGGTGCAGCCAGTTGGCCGGAGGGACGACCATGCTCCCCGGCTTCCAATCGTAACGCTGGATAGGCTGTCCCTGCGGCCACATAAGGGAGTAGCCCTTGCCGCTCAGAATGATCACATGAGCCCCCGGCCCATGATAATGGGCCTTTTTGTAGGTCCCCACAGGGAACTGAGAAACGTGGCCGCAAAGCGTATTCTCAGATATTTGGAAGCGGACCTGAGAGCCTCCAGCGCCCCGCTCCTTCCACTCGAGGAGTTTCAGATTCTTTACATCAGGGACGAAGTTAGTTTCCCACACCCTTCCCGCATACCATGTCCCTTCGTTGGAAAAATAATCCTCCTCGGAATTATAGCGGTCAGTAAAGGGGTAGTCGCAGTTAAAGATGAATTCGACGTTATGGATAAGGTTGATCATTATCGGCGCGCTCGTAATGGCGAGGTAGCGGGCCGGCTGGCTGCCGCTGCCGTTGAAGAGCTGATGCCAGGTGTTGAGCGGCGGAGAAAACAACGAGCCCTCCTGCCATTCGAAGGTGTGCTTGGGCCCGCCCTCGTTCCACACAGTTGTCGCCCCCCGGCCGCTCACGATGTAGATCATCTCTTCAAAGAGATGCTTCTCCGATCTAAGGCTCTTCCCTGGGGGAATTTCGCAGATGTAGGCGTCGTCCGTCTCGCCGGTCCCCTCCAGACAAATGATCGCTCCTGGCCCTCCCTTGCGCTCCCAGGGCTCAAGCGGAACAGTCCTGATATCTTCAATGAAGAAACCCTCGATGAGGGAAATTCCCTCTGATTCTACCCATTTTCGATATGAGCTTTTCATCTCAGCTATCGGTTTGTCGGAAATCCTTGGCTCTGCCATCTTATGCACTTACTCCTTTCTTCCTTCTTCCTCCTTTTTCGCTCTCCCTTTCGATGAGCCCTTCACCTCTTCAACTCTTTATCCCTTCAACCCTTTAACCCTTAATCCCTTGTTCCCTTTGCTTCCATCTCCCTTGCCACCTCACGCAACAACTGATAATCCACGATATCTCTCACCGCGATCTCTCTTTTTACACCAGTTTCTCTTTTGACCTGGTCCAGGAGATCCGACAAAACCTGCTGGCCGACGGTCCCGTCCTCGCTGATGGTCTGCAATATAACCGGGTAGACCTCGTCGACCACCTTAGGTTCCAGGTTGAACTTCCTGCCGATAAATTCGCTCACCTCTTTTCTGTCTCGCTTGATCGACCTGAGAGAGCGCAAGAATCCTCTCAGGACCTTTTTTACTTGATCGGGATTTTTTTCCAACTTTTCCCTGGTCGTCGCAATGCCGGTAAGCGGCTGGGACATGACATTGCCGGCAAAAATCATCTCTTTAAAGCCTTTTTGCCTCATCCGGATGTTCCAGGGAACCGGCATGATGGCAGCCTGGACCGAGCCGGCCTCCATCGCCGCCATGCGAATCGAGGCGGCGCCGATGACAATAAAGGTCATATCCTTGTCGGGATCGAGCCCCAGGCCCTTGAGCGAGGCCCTTGCCGAAGCTGCGCCGGTACCGCCCAGAGAGCTAACCGCGATTTTCTTTCCTTGAAGTTCCCTCGGCGATTGGATGTTCGGTTGAGCCATCAAGTAAAACAGCACGCTCTTAAAGTCGTGCGAGAGGATCTTCAAGGACGCCCCTCTAACGGCAGCCAGAAAGGCCGTCCCCGCGCCATAGATGTAGTCCACCTCCTTGCTGTTCACCATAGCGCCAATCGCCAAATCTCCCCGCAGAATGCGAAACTGTAGATCCACCCCCTCCGTGCGGTAGAAGCCCTTCTCGATCCCGTAGATAAGAGGCGTGATGCTGATGCTCTCGCTGGAATGAGTGATGAGCGCCCTTTCCAATCCCTGGGCTCCGGCATCAATACCCAGCGCGCAGAGCGCGACTACCGCACATCCCAGAGCGATCCCATGTCTCGTTATAGAAAATCTCATAAACCCTGCGCCACCCTTCAATCCTTCCCCTTACCCCATGAGCCTCTTATCTCTCGATTTCTTTTGCCGCGTTGACAACATCACCCGTATCGGCTAATTTTCCTCAGGAAAACTCCGCAAGGAAGCGTATGGGGCAGAACATATCAAAATAAGCCCACGGGAGGCAAAGAAAAAAGTCGCGGCGCTGAGAAAAGTAGTACTCGATCTTTACGACGGGTGCAACCACCAATTAGTGACGGAGAACAAGGGGGTGGCTTATGAAAACGGAAGCGAAAAAAGCGAATGAAGATCTGGACCGCCTGCTCCGGCAAAAATGGATGTCTGGCACCTGGAGGCTGAACCGCGAAGAGCGCCCTCTCGATCCCGCCACAACGGTAAAACCCCATTTATGGAAGTGGGCCGATATCTACGATGCCTTGCTTCAGGCGCGAGACCGGATTGGCATCGCGAGGGGGAGCGCGGAGAGAAGGGCCATACGCCTGGTCAATCCCGGAATGGCGGAAACGGAGATGACCAGCCACACGATGCTCTTCGCTTTCCAGCTCATTCAGGCCGGCGAACTGGCGCCGGCTCATCGCCATACGATGACGGCGATCCGCTTCATCCTTCAGGGCAAGGGCGGCTACACGAACGTGGAAGGGCAGAAGATGGTAATGGAAGAGGGGGATCTCATTTTGACGCCTCAGTGGAACTGGCACGAGCACGCCCACGAAGGCAAAGAGCCCATGATCTGGATCGATGGCCTGGATGTGCCGCTGATCAAGGCGCTTCAGGTCATCTCGTTCGAGCCCTACCCCGGCACACGCATCCCGGTCAAAGACAGTCCCCATCTAGCGCCCCATTACGGTATGACGCGGCCGGTTGCCTCGACTTCCGAGGCGCTGCCGCGGCCGCTCCATTATCACTGGCGCGACACTCATCTCTCACTCAGGCATCTAGCTGAAAGAGAGCCTCATCCCTTTGACGGCGTTGCCCTTGAATATGTAAATCCACTAACGGCCGGCCCGACCCTGCCGACCCTTTCCTGCTGGGTTCAGATGCTCCCTCCCGCGACGCGCACCCAGGTCCACCGCCACACGAGTACAACCATCTATCACGCCTTTTACGGAAGCGGCACCACCGTGATCAACGGCGAGCCCTTTCATTGGGACAAGGGCGACACCTTCGTCGTCCCTCTATGGAGCTGGCATGAACATGCCAACCGTTCAGCCACGGAAGATGCTGTCCTTTTTTCCATGAACGACGCGCCCGTCCTGAAAGCCTTTGGCCTCTACCGCGAGGAGGGACAGGGCGAGTCGCACATAGGACTCTAGCTCAAGGACATAAATCGCATTTCCATATGGAAAATCTCTATTCACTACGGGCAGGTTATGCCACCATAGGACAAGGGGCAGGGCCGATGCTCGTGACGGCTAAAGCTGGCCTGTTTGACAAACATGGACTGCATGTTGAGGTCCGTTTAATGGATGGGGCAAGGGGCGTGGTGCGTGGGCTCATGGGAGGCGAGATACAGTTTGGCAATCTGGCGTGCCCGGCGCTGCTGCGTGCCAACCTGCGGGCCGGCGCGGACCTGGTCTTTTTAACGGGAGGGATTAATCAGCAGTTTTTGATGGGCCGTCCGGGAATCGACAGCCGCAGAGAGCTAACGGGGGGGAAAGTCGGTTTTGTGGACGACGGCGGATTGAACGACATCTTGGCCTATTTTGTTATGGATCAACTCAAAAAGGAGGGGATCAGTGGAGTTCAAATCGTCCCCACGACTTCCGGCAGGAAAAAGATAGAGAGATTGCTTCATGGAGAGAGTGACGCCGAGATCATCACCCCCCCCGAGGCCATTGAGGCGAAAAGGCAAGGATGTCGAATCCTGGTCGATTTTGCTGAATACGGATTAAACTTCGCGTTGGGAGGAATAGCCGCCAGACGCGCCTACATCCGGGAACATGATAAAGTGACAAGAGGATTCGTCAAAGCCTACGTAGAGGGAATGCACCGCTACCGGACCGATCGCGCCTTCACCGTGCAGGTCCAGCAGGAATACAGCGGCATATCCGATCGCTCTATCGCAGAGGAGACCTATGACGTCACGCAGCCGGGGATGCCCGCAATCCCGCGTCCGGTCCTTCCGGCGCTGAAAATAGCTCTGGATGTTATGGCAAGGAAATTGCCCGAGGCAAAAAAGGCCGATGCGCAACAATTCGTAGACGGGCGTTTTATCAGCGAGCTAGTTGAGGGAGGCTTTATTTCTCTTCTCTATGGGAAATGATTCGAATCGCGAGGAGTTTTGTCACGCCGCAGCCGCCCGGCTACCGGAAGTAAAAGGGCAGGTCAAGCCTGTTAACAGTAAATCGGCAACCCGGGGGTTAAGATGATCATCGATTGGGAGCACCATTATCTACCGGAGGAACTATGGTTAAAAAAAGGAGGGAAGAAGTCCGAAAGGGCCACCTTTTTTGAACATGGGAAACCCCGCGGCACGCTCCACCCTGAGCTTTATGATGCGGAAGAGCATCTGAGGATCATGGATGCGGTGGGGATCGATACCGCTGTCCTTTCCATGGCGGTCACGCAGGATAATACGCAAGTGGCTCTGGAAGAGGGTAAAATCTGGGACGACTGCGTCGGCGAGCTGGTCAAAAAGTATCCAAAGAGATTTGTCGGGTTGGCGCCGATTCCTCCCCTGGGAGGAGAAAAGGCATTCGCAGAGCTGGATCGGGCCATGGGATCCCTGGGGTTAAAGGGCGTTGTCATTCGTTCTCAGGTGGAAGGCCTCCCCCTCGATTCCCAGGAACTCTACCCCTTTTACAGGAAGGTATCTGCTTTCGGCGTGCCGATATTTATCCATCCGAGCGGCGTCCAATTGGGGTTCGGCATTTTAGAAGCCCCCTATGATCTGGGAAGGAGTCTTGGAAGGGAAATAGACCTACAAGTTGCTACCGCCCGGATCATTTTGAGCGGTGTCCTCGAGGACTTCCCTGATCTGAAACTGGTCATCAGCCACCTGGGTGGAGGCATCTCAGCGGTCAAGGAACGGATCGACTACTATTTCGGGGAACGAGGGATGAAAGGCAGCCGCATGAGCATGCCATTCCAATACTATTTCGATAAGCTGTATTTCGACATGGCCGGTTTTAAAGGAGGCATGAAGGCCGTCCGGTGCGCCCTCACCGCCATTCAACCGGGTCGGTTGGTCTTTGGTACGGACTATCCGCAAAATTTCATCGAAAATCCTTTGGAGATAAAGAGCTACATTGATCGCCTGAAGGCGCTGGGAATCGACGAGGAGAGCAAGGCGCTGATGCTCGGAGAAAATGCCCGACGACTGCTAGGGTTGTGAAAGGACAAAGCCAAGATGAGCGAACTACCGCGAGTGGCATTAATCATTACCGGAGGGACCATCGACTCGGTCGGCAAGGACCGGCTGGATCTTGCCTGGTACATCGAGGCCAATAAGCGGCTGAATACCGGCGAATTGCTGGCGCAGCTCCCGGAACTCAATTCCATCGCCAGCGTACAGGAGGTGCCGTTCCGGCGGCTGCCGAGCCATGCCCTGGTGGACAAAGACTGGCTTGACTTGGTGCGAACGATCCATTCGATTTTCGATGGAAACAAGGCTGATGGTATCGTCATCACCCACGGAACCAATACCATTGAAGAGACCGCTTACTTTCTAAACCTGACGCTCAAAACGGATAAACCGGTTGTTGTCGTCGGATCCATGCGCCCCTCGTCGGCGATCAGCGCCGACGGCTATCTCAATCTCGTCAATGCCGTTAAAGTTGCCGCAGACCCCGATTCGAGAGGCCGCGGCGCCCTCCTGGTCATGAATGATACGATCTATAACGGCCGCGACGTAACCAAGACCGCTACCTACCGCGTGCAGGCCTTTCAGGCCCGAGATCTCGGCCCACTGGGGTTCGCGGACGCGGACGGGAGAGTGGTTTATTACCACCGGACGGCTAAGAAGCATACGATGCACACGGAATTCGATGTGCGAAGCCTGCAATCGCTCCCGCGCGTCGATGTCGTCGTCTCTTACGTCGGCGCAGACGGCACCATGATCAACGCCGCAGCAGCAGCCGGGGCAAAGGGAATTGTCAGCGCGGCAACCGGCGCCGGACGGCCGACGCCGGCGGAAGACGAAGCGTTCGACCGGGCCTATAAAGAAAAGGGAGTGATCATGTGTCTATGCAGCCGCGTGGGTTCCGGGCGCGTGGTCCGGAGTCCTGGTCTGGCCCGCCGCGGCTTCGTCGCAGGCGACAATCTCCAGCCGTGGAAGGCCCGCGTCCTCCTCGCCTTGGCGCTTACCAAAACAACTAACGCCGATGAGATCCAGAGGATGTTCGACACGTACTAAAGCCGAGGCTTACTGTTACCGGTGTAGCTTAACGTCTAGTCTACGACGCGGTACAATTTGCTATCAGGCAAAGAGTTGCCGACATATCTGCGACCACTCTTTCCATGCCTTCCCGAAATCCGGGACATCTCTCATGAGCGGTCGGAGCTGGTTTTCCCAGGCCCCCTTGTTCCACTCCCTCAGATTCTCTGATGCGATTTCCTTAATCTCAGGATTGATTCGACGCGCCTGGCACTCCTTAGCAAAGAGATCCTTCAACTCCTCCGCGCCTAATTTCTCTTTTGAACGGCATAGGATGTACCACAGATCGTAGAGATCACGCGGTCGGGGCCACTTCTTCTGTTGCTGAAGGAGAGCCCTCATCTTTTCCGCGACGATTTCCTTCTTGCTGTATGCTGCGATCTGAAATTCAGAAAGGTCGGAGTAGCGAGGCTTAACTTTGCACCCCGCCGCCTGTGTCAAAAGCGGCTCATCGAATGTCAGGTGAACCTTCACGGCAGGCAGCCCCCTCGTCCGCGCGCCGCCTCTATTGTACTCGACCGGAATCTCCATCTGGAAGTCTCCTGGAATGGTGCGCGGTTTCTTCACTGCCATTCGGATGCCCGAATTTTCCTGCACCCAAACCGCCACGCGCCTCAAGGCTTCCTGGGTCGCCTCCAGACCGCCGCTTTCAGGACGGCAGGTAAAATCAATGTCCTCAGAGAAACGATAGCCCTGATAATAGCAGTGTCTTAGACAGGTGCCGCCCTTAAAGACCCACCCTTTAGCCGAGGACGCGGAGTGAGACAATCCTTGGAGAACCCACAGGATGACATAATCCTTCTCGACCTGATCGAACCGAAGGCCCTCCGCCTCTGCGGCCCGGTGCAGTTCGGCACTGGTGATCACTCCCCCACCTCGACATTGACGAGCAGCCCCCAGCGCCGATTGTGCTTGCCTCTCTTGGGAAGCGTGGGATCGAGGGGCGAAAAGCCCGGAGCGAGAGGGACAGCTCTCCGCAGCGCCTCAGGATCGCCGAGACCCGATGCCTCCATCAGGTAACCCAAGCGCTTGGCGACGGCACTGTTCCCAATCTTCGCGACGTATTCACGGAGCTTGGCTTCATCCAGCTCCTCCCATACCTGCTTAACGGCCTTGGCTATCTCACCCACTCCTCCCACGTACCTTGGGAGATCCAAGCCGTCAATGATGGTCTTCTCCTTATCCGTAATTGAGAAGGGTTGTTCATTGATCCAGTCCTTGATCACCCCGAAGAATTTTTTAGGCCTGACCGAGATGATCTTAAAAGTGACACCCAGGGCCTCTTGTGGACGCCGTCGAACTGGGTGATCTGTTTGAACAAATACCGTCCTGGGGATCTGCTCCGTCATGCCGTGGTGGTTGAGAGCTGACCAGTAGGCGATGACTGCCGGTGAAACCAGTTCCATCGCAACCAGGAACTCATGCAGCTGGGGTGTGCGCGCCTCGCCGGAAGAAAGCGGAATCGGCGCAAACTTGCCCGACCTAATCCGCCGTATCCAACCCTTGCGCTGTAAGCGCTCAAGAAACTGGCGGGTAGGAGCCTCTTTACCGTGTCGGAGAAGCTGGCGAGCCTCCTCAATGGAAAAGGTCGGACGGACAGCCACCTTTGCAAGAAATTGAGCCTCAAGCTTACCCAAAGGCTCACGCGTTATATTTTGACTGCCATTTGTCATCTTTACAGCCTACATTCGGCATACAAAATATAACAACTAGCTAGAATCGTCAACTCTCATCGGGGTTCCCCAACCCATCACCCTAGAGACCCCTTACATCATCTCAGATGTGCGGTAATTTACCTATTCAGTGTAACTGCGAGGTTTATCCAGACAGAAAAATCCATCGTCGCCTCAGGTTTAGCGTCACCTTTGAATCAAAGGCCTAAGCTCCGACAATTTTACGCGAGAGAGAAGCCTGGTTACAAGCGCTTTTCTAGGGGAGAATTCTAGGAGCTGTAGTCATAGAACGGCTCGGTCAGGAAACGACACCGTTTACACGCAAACAGTGCGGCGGTTAGCCGACCCAGCCACTATCAAGGGCGCGGTGCGGAGGAACCCTGCGGGCGCAAAGCTACCTTGCACCTGAGCGTACTAGGCCTTGATTCGCCGCGAGGCCAGCTTCTCTCCCGTCTCATAGTGGCGCCCTTCGACCGCCAGGCGCGCCTCCTCGTCCAGCTCCTCGTCCCACTGTCCCAGCGAGTAGCCGTACCACGGCATCTGCGGGTTGAGCTTCGGCAGCCCGAGCTCTTCCCAGATCTTGCGCGCGTGCTCCATGTACTCGCGCTTGGGCAGCGCCACCGGAGGAAAAGGCTCCTTCTGAATCGCGTTGCACAGCATCGCGGATTCGTCCGCCGGCAGGTGATAGGAGACGACGTCGGTGCCGCGCTCCTCGTGTTTATAGAGAAACGGCGGCGCGTGGCCCTTCTCCATGCCGGGAACGATGTGCACGTCGCGGTGCGGCTTCATGCGATAGCACATCGCCCAGAAGACCGCGGCCTCGTTCGACGGGTCGATATCTTCATCCACGGCGACCACGATCTTGCCGACGCCAGGATGGAAGGAGCAGGCCGCGTGCAGCGCCCGCCAGACCTCCGCCTCGCTCGGCCGGCGCATCTGGATGATGACCAGCTTGTAGGTATTCGTGAGCGGCTCGTGCATCTCGACGCGCAGCACGCTCGTGATGCGGCATTCGTCGCGCAGGTGCACCAGCATCAAACGGTCGTAGCCGATCTTGCGAATCATCGAGGACTCGCTCGGGGTGAGCTGGCTCAGCCACGAGACATAGATGGCGTCTTTGCGGTGCGTCACCGCGCTCACCTCCATGAAAGGATTGTACTGCCGCGGATGCATGTAGCCGTGCGACTCGCCGAACGGCCCCTCGGGCTCGACCCACTCCGTGTTGAAATGGCCTTCGATCACAATCTCCGCCTCCGCGGGAACATAGAGGTCCACGGTCTTGCATTTCACCACGCGAATCGGCTCGCCCGCCAGAGCGCCGGCGACCGCGACTTCGTCCACTCCGTACGCCACCTTCTGCACCGAGGTGTAGGAAACGACCGGCGGCGCGCCGATGACCAGCGCGGCGGGCAGAGGCTGGCCCTTGGCCTGGGCTTTTTTCCAGTGGAGATAGATGTCCTGCCCAAGGCCCGACGGGAAGACGCCGATGCGCGTGCGCGCCTTGAGCTGCCCGCGATAGTTGCCGAGGTTTTGGATGCCGGTGTCGAGGTCCTTCGTGATGTAGTGGGAGCATGTCGTGTACGGCGCGTTATCGAAGCCCGGCGTCGAGATTGGCACCGGAAATTCGTCGAGACCCAGGCCTTCGCGCTTGAGATCCTCACCGATGTGGATTTCTTCATGGCATGGAGCCTCTTTCACGACCACCGGCGGAATCGGCTGTGACAGGGCGCGCTTCCACTTCTCGTCCATCTCCTCCACGGTCTCGCAGCCCATTCCGGTAAAGTAGATGGCGCGGTTCCCGGCCAGCGCGCCGACGACAACCGGAAACTTGTAGCGCCGCCCCTTGGCGTCGGTTACGTTCTCGAACAGCCACGCCTTGCGCTCCTCTGCCGGAATCCCGCCGCGATACTGCCAGCGGACGAGCGGATGCAGCTCGGTATCCTTGTTAATGACTCGCTGGATGCGCCGAAGATAACCGGCCGCTTCCAGTTTTTTCAGGTGATCGCGCAAATCAGAATAGGCCATTGTGACAATCTCTCCTCTTTATGAATTAACGATTTATGAATTTTATTTGGACGGAAAATCGAGCCCAGAGATATCCAATAACCCACTATTAGTCAACCTGAGGCGGCATCCATCCAGCGGCGGGGAGCTTTTAAATACCTTTCAAGATCCAACCTTTCCCAGCTTACCGCTTTTATAAGTCCAATAACGAATCTCTTCCCCATCGGTCTCGATGATGATCGCGCCGTCCTGGTCCGTGCGGAGAATCTCGGCGCCGGCCTGCTGATAGCGCGCGAGGACCTGTTCCCGCGGCAGGCCGAAGGGATTCCGATGGCCTACGGAGAAGATTGCGAGCTTGGGCTTGACTTCAGCGACAAACTCTTCCGTGCTGGAGGTAAGACTGCCATGGCGCGGAACCTTGAGGACCGCGCTGGACAGCTCCGACTTACTTTGAATGAGAATCCTCTCATCCCTGCTCTCGATATCACCCGCAAAAAGAACGCTCACCCGGCCGAAACTCAAGCGCACCACCACAGAGGGGTCGCCTGTCTTATCCTCCGGCGGATAGAGTACGCAGAGCCGCGCCTGCTCGACGGAGCGGCACGGGTCATGGCTACTGAGATATAATCTCTTCATTCCCGCTCTCTCCACAGCCTCTTCCAGTTCTCCGTAGCGCGCGGTACGAGCCTTCCCGCCTCCAGACCAAAATTCCGACGGCGAAAATTCCTCCACGATGCTCGCCATCCCTCCATAATGGTCCACCCGGGGATGACTCACGAGGAGATAGTCCACTCGAAGAATCTTTCGCGTCCGCAGGAACGGCGCGACGACGAACTCGCCGGTGTCGAATTCCCCCGTTGCGGTTCCGCCGGCATCAATAACCAGCACCTTAGAGCCGGGAAATTCGACCACCGCCGCATCCCCATGCCCCACGCTGAGATGGGTGATCCGGAGCTCCTTGCGTTCGCGCCGCTCTTGCCACCAGTAGATGCCGTCGCCGATGAGACCCACAGAGACCGCAGCGAGCAGGAGAGCCGGGTAGCGAATCCGGTGAAGAAGCAGAACAGAGAGGATCATCAGATAGAGGGCGGCTACTTCTATAAGGCTAGGAACAGGCACGCCTATGTTAGCGAGGGGTAGACGCGAAAAGAGACCGACGATCCCGTTGGTCAGAGATAAAAGCGTTCCCGCGAGGCTGACCAGCGGGAGCGCGAGCGCCGGCAAGACCAGCGAGAAAAAACCGATAATGAGCCCTAGCGGCACGACGACGAAACCCACCAGCGGGACAACAATCGGATTGGAGACAAAACCGGCCAACGAGAGATGGCCAAAATAGTGGGCGATCAAAGGACCGGTTCCGACCGTTGCCAAGATAGGAACGGCCAGATGCAGCCCGGCCTGACGAAGCCTTTGGCGAAGCCAGCTTCGCTCTTGAGGCAGATCGCCTTGCTGTCGGGCGGGAAACCATTCCTGCGCCTTGCGCACTCCCCACACGATGAAAAGGATGGCAAGAAAGGAAAGCTGGAACGAGATATCCGTGATAACCCCGGGCCAGAAAAGGGCAATAAGAAGAGCGGCAAAAGCGAGACTCGCGAAAACTTCCTCCTCGCGGTCGAGCAGCACCGCCAGCTCATAGACTCCGATCATGATCGCGGAACGCACCGTGGGCACCATCGCCCCAGCCAGAGCCGTATAGAAGAGAACCGCCAAGAACGAAATGAAGGTCGCTACCTTGAGCAAGTTCCAACGCAGCAGCAAAGCGCTGCTGAAGGAGCACCCGAACCGGATCAGCCAGAAAACCACCAGACCGAGCATCCCCACATGAAGACCGGAAATGGAAAGGACGTGGTTCACGCCGGCGGCGGTAAAATTCGCCCGCATCTCTCTGGAAATACCGCCCATCTCCCCCACCACCAGGGCCTTCATCAGAGCGCCATTATCCTGGGAGAAGTGAAGGTCTATAAAGCGCCGAATCTCTCTGCGAAGGTATTCCATGAGGCCCCACACCCTCGCGGGGTTCCGGGCCAGGAGTTCCACCCCGTCGTCATTCTCCAGGAAGGCAGTCGCGTAGATCCCGCGCCGGGCCAGGTAGGAGGGATAATCGAAACCCCCGGGATTGCCCCTATCGTGCGGGGCAAGCGGCCGCGCCCAAAAGCGGACGCGGTCACCGTAACGCCATTCCCGCCGCGCATTTCGGACGCTGATCAAGAGGTCTCCACTGATCTCCTGTGAGCCGGTCGGGTGCCAGATGCGCTCGGCGCGTATAACCCAACGGCTGCGCTGCGGCAGTTTTTCCGGCTCCTGGCTCAGCACCCCCTCCAGATAGAGCAGGGAGCCTTCGCTCATCACGGAGCGAAGATGACCCGGTCCAAAGACCGGATGAAGCATCTGCCAATGCCTGACGTAACCCAGGGAAAAAAAGAGCCCGCCAAGAACGGCCAAAACAGCCCAGATCCTTTTCCCGCGCCAAAAAATAAATGGAAGCGGAAGTAAGAGCGCCAGCAAAAAGAGCGGCGAAAAGACAATCGGGCCAGCAGCCACGGCCTGTCCGACAAGCAGAGCCAAAGTGACGACGATAAGCCAGGTGGAGGGGTATCGAGAGAGCAGGCGTTGCGATCGTGAAGTGGTGTCGTCGGCGGGCATCCCGGGCTCTACTGAGAAACCGATCTTAGAGCTAGCCTAGTCATAAAGGCCCTGGATGGTCGGCCCGCCCTGTTTTGGTTACAGCGCCGAGTCAAGCAGCTTCTTTAGGTCGTCCTGCCAGTCGCGGTCCTTGTATTCGCCCTCGTCCAAGACCTGGAACCGGAATGTCTCGTCCTGAAAATCCGCCGCGAGTTTCTACCAGGGGACTTTCTGCCCGACTTTCTCATGGTGCCGGACCGTGTGGTGATAGCACTCAATCGCGGTCTTTCCTTTGAACTGCAAAACCGGCATCTGTGGTTACGCTCCTACGAGTTTGGCGGTGAGAATGGATGTAGGCTAGACCACTGCTGACTATCCGTCAAGCAAAAACAAAAAGGCCCTATGGAACGGAAACTTTGACCCCTGAAGCGCTGACCGAAGAAAGTCGAGACGTAGAAGTCTGACCCTCAGACTTCTTGTTTGTCAAAGCTTGAACCTTGCGGAAGAAACGGCTCCCGGTCTGTCAGTGCTCTGAATAGCGAAGCGCCCAGTGCAAACACGTCATCCGTATAGCTAAGGGGCTGGCGTAGCTCCGCTTCCCGGGAACAGAACATCAATGCTCCACAACCGGACGCTTTAGTACCATTCGGTGTAACGAGGTCATAATCTGTAAGCGTTACTTCGCCATGATAAACGATGATGTTCCTGGGGCTCACGTCTCCATGAACCAGTCCGGCACAGTGCAGCCGGCTTAGCGCCTCGCACAAATCCTTGCACCAACGGAGAACGAGCGCTTCGACGGATGCATCACCGCTTTCCTCGGCGACCAGCGGGAGAACACCATAAAGGTTGTCAAGCGAATCTCCCTCCACCCACTTGAGCAAAGCCACGAAGGAGTTGTTCTGCCATGTGCTTGCCGTTTCATAAATCACGGAAAGGTTGGGATAGGCCGTGTGCGCTCTGACGCGCTGGTAGGCCTTGAGTGCAGCGTTACCTGGTGCCTCTTCGTTTATCGTTTTGGCGACGTACGTCCCGAAATTTTCACCAGTGGCAGGGTCCAGTTCTACAACTTTGAACGTTAGGCCCAACCCACCGCTACCCAGACGCGAAACAATTCTAAAAGATTTGTTGTTGAACGATACACTGAGGTCCTCCGACCAGTAGCGAGGCAGGGGTTGTACAGGCTCTGCTTCAACGGAGGCCGCTTGCGGAGGCACGTCTGGGCGTACGAGCGGGCCAAGCTGTTCCGCGAGTTGTGTCAGTGTGGGGCGGTCGGTCGGATTCTCAGCCAATGCGCTTTGCAGAATATTCCGGCACTGTCCGGCTTCTTTATCCTGTCGCCCGTACAGAATCGTCAGGAGGGAGGCTGCCAGAGAATATATGTCACTGCGCTGATCCCCGCTCGCCAATCCGTCCTTTTGCACCTCTGGTGCTATGAAAGTTGCGGATTCATCAATTGGCAGCAAAGCCTTTCCCACCGTGTCCAGACCAGGGATTCGTGCTAGAGAGAAGTCCGTGAAAAGGACGCGGTTGCGCGCGGTGACGAGAATGTTGGTGGGACGAAGATTTCGGTGAACGAGGGGCGGCGCGTCATCTGACGGAGAGGCTTGCAGTTCAGTGAGCGCCTTCACGGCCAAGTGCGCAAATTCAATTCGGCTCGATGTCATCCAATTCGCATCTCTGGCTCGTTCTTCGAGACTAGGGGCGCAAGGGTCGACGACTGTGAAAAATTTCATTTCGCCAATGAAGCCTTGCACGTCTTGCAGAGAGTCGCGAAATCGGGGTACCCACGGCGATTTCTGAAGCCGCTGCATCGTTTCGAACTCACGGGCAGCTAGATTCTCAGCTCCGTTGTCATCTAACGCTGAAAGATCGTAGAGATGCAGGATGATTTTGTCCTGGGTCCTCGCATGCGACCCACGATAGACGCGATGGAATCGTTCGCTCGCGGAGCTTTGCAATTCAAGGTTTGTGAAATCTCCGAGACGGCGCATACCTCCGGTCACGTTTAGCTTGGTCCGAGGCTCCAGATACTGGCAAAGGTCTTTAAGCGCTTGGGGAGTTAACTGTGCTGGTTGGTCGAGGTCGAGCAGTTCCCTAATTTCTTTCAAGGAGAAAAATTCAACGCCGCGATGGGAAAGTCTGGCCGCAGACCCAAGAGCCCTAGACTCAGCCGTCAGCAAGACTCGCCCTGGAACATTTGGAAGCGCCGTGAACCGGCGCCTCGCGTTGGTTGCGACTCGTCGTACTTTATTGGAAAGCTTTTCGGCCTCAGTGTCCGCCTGGATTTGATTTTTCTTCATCCACGCACGGTCCCAATGCTTCACCTCAATGACGAAGAGTCCTTGCGGACCTAGAACGAGAAGGTCAATCTCATCGGATTGATAACGTGGGGAAAACGTATGGGGGAGGTTTGAGAGGATAATCCACTCGTCAGTACCGGGCTGCGCAATTAGCTTCTGCTTGACGGCCTCAAAAGCCTGGCGCTCGCTTTCGTTGGCGAAGTCGCCGCACGGGATGTGGTTTACTTTCATCAGCTTGAACTCATTCTAGAGGGATCGACCAGGGTCTTCAATCAGTGAATGGATGTAATCCAATTCCGTCTACTCTTTCCCTCGTTCCTCCTCTGCTCTGGGGGGTCGTCCTTTTCACCGCTAAGAAGAAAGGTCTGCGTGTGAGATGCCTAATTTCGCTAACCGTCTATGTTAGAGCCGTAAGGAAGCCCGGCTGGGGGAGACCAGTCCGGGCGATGAATGCGGAATCGACGATGTGACCGGATCGGGGACAACCCAGCCGAAGCTATTTCCGCGTAAAATAAGGCAAAATCACTAAGAAGGCAACAGGCAAGCCCTTCGGGATCTCAAATGGCAAATTGCAGATCTCAAATAAGAAGGAAGAGAGAAAATCTTAGCTCCTTGGATGGATTTCTGACCTTCCATATTTTGCGGCCCTTTCTCTGACGAGAAAGCCGATGTTTCGTTTCTTGGCTTCCGCCGGCGTCATGAGCTGGCGAATAGCATCAAAAACCACCTTGAACTGAGCATCGTACTTTTTCTCCATCGCATCAAGCTTTCTTGCGAGATCTTTATGAGTCGCCAGCATCTCCCTCAACCGCACGAAAGCCCTCATGATTTCGATATTCACATGAATAGCACGTTCACTGTTGAGAACGGTCGACAACATGGCAATGCCCTGTTCTGTAAAGACAAGGGGAGCATACCGACGACCACCACGCCCTTTGTTTGAGGTCGCAAATTGCGACCTCAAAGATTCAACTTCTTCAAGGGTCAATTGGAACATAAAATCACCAGGAAACCTGGCAATATTCCGTCGGACCTGCTCGTTCAGTCTCTTCGTCGTTACCCGGTAGAGCCGTGCCAAGTCGCTATCAAGCATCACTTTACATCCTCGCAGCAGGAGAATACGTTGCTCGATCCGCTCGGCAGGAACCAGACCGCTCATTGTCATTCACTTTCCTCCTTAGTCCGGCTGGGGAGAGCCAGTCCTGGCGATGGTGTGGGATCAAAGATGTGACCGGATGGGGAGGCCCAGCCGAAGTTAGTTGCGCGTAAAATAAGGCAAAAGTGCAAAATAGGCAAGAGGCGGGAGGCTAGAGGCAACAGGGAGGAAAAAGCTGTGATCGTTGCTCGTGTTGGTAAACCATTACGAGTACGAATGAGAACGGAAGCCTACTTCAGTTCAGACCCGGTGGCTGCGCCGGCCGTCCTCGTAGTGCCCGTGGGGCGTCGCGTTCGTCTTCACTGCATGCCAGAAAGCGACCAGGGGCGCAAAGAAACCCCCTGGAGTCTCCTTGAACGCCCGCCAGAACACTCCCGCGACCCGATTCAAAATCTGCGCAAACCTAGCTATGGGACTCATGATGTCCACCTCTTTACCATCGTCAGCATGGCCTTTATAGCCGAGCCGCCGACGTACACAATGAATAATACTACATCTGTCGCGAATACGAAATACTCAAGCCCCTTGAAGCTATGAATGAATATGGGCTCGACCTTCAACGCTTTAAGCCATTCCACATAGAAGTGGAGGCCGGTGGTGAACGCCCCGAGCATCACGAAGATCACGCTAGCTGCAATGAAGTGGGCAGCGAATTCGACGATCGGGTCGTACCACTCCTCCTTTTCTGGTTTGTTCGAGTCCTGCACCGACAACCTCTCCACTCCCCGGGAAGCAGATGAGCTGACATCAGAGATGTGACCGGATCGGGAAACCCGGCCGAAGTCAGTTGCGCGTAAAATAGGGCAAATTACTAAGAAGGCAACAGGCAAGCCCTTCGGGATCTCAAATGGTAAATTGCAGATCTCAAATAAGAAGGAAGAGAGAGAATCTTAGCTCCTTGGATGGATTTCTGATCTTCCGTATTTTGCGGCCCGTTCTCTGACGAGAAAGCCGATCTTGTGCTTCTCGGGTTCCGGCGGCGGTTGTAGGAGCGGCAGCAGTTTCCGGTAGATATCGCGGAGCGCAGTATCGTGCTGAAGTAGTGTCTTGTCTATCTCCGCAAGCCGCTTGAGTATCGCATGGTTTGCTGCGATGTGCTCGCGCAAGCGGACAAAGGCGCGGATCACGTAAACGCTCATCTGCACCGCGCGCCTGCTGCGCAGGACATTCGCGGCCATCAGCGCGCCGTGCTCTGTGAAGGCCCATGGGTGAAATCGCGGGTCCCGGTGCTTTTGGGAACCGGTCACAATTTGTGATCGGTTGCTGGCGTCCGTTTTTGGATCAAACCTTTGCGTTCTTAAAGCCATAAATCGCGACTTCAAGTTGGCGGACTCCATCGCGGCCAGGGACGATCTTTACGGGGCCGATCTCAAGGTATCGAGAATCTCCTGGGCAACCTTCTCGTTGATCGACGGAACCTTGAGCAGCTCTTCCACGGTCGCCTCCTCGATGCGCTTGATGCTGCCAAAAGTGCGCAGCAGCGCTCTCTTGCGCGCCCCTCCGACGCCGGGAATTCTGTCCAGCGCCGAGTAGAGGGTCTGCCGCGTCCTGAGCTTTTTGTGATACGTGATCGCGAAGCGGTGCGCCTCATCCCGCACCCGCTGCAAAAGGAAGAGGGCGTTGGAGTTTCGTCTTAGAGCTACGGGATTGCTCTGCCCGGGGAGGAATACCCTTTCCTCGGATCGCTGTATCTCCGCACCACGCGCAGAGGGATGAACGCGCATCTTGGCCAACGCGGCCACATCCACATCTTTGATCCCGAGCTCCCGCATGGCGGCAACGGCCATTCCCAACTGTCCTTTGCCGCCGTCGACCACCACCAGGTCGGGGAGGTCCCCGTCGTGAACTCCCCGGCTAAAGCGTCGCTTGAGCACTTCGTACATCATGGCAAAGTCGTCTCCTCCGGAATCCGCGCTTACGGAGCGAACGCGATAATGGCGGTAGCGTTTTTTGTCGGCCTCGCCGTTGAAGAAAGTAACCATCGAGCCCACGGCGTGGGAACCGTGGATATTTGAGATGTCAAAGCACTCGATTCTCTGCGGGTAATTCTTGAGTCTCAACCTCTCCTGCAGCTCCAGGAGCATCTTCTCCCGTCGCTTTTCTTGATCGTGGCGCTCGAAGAAACTCTGGCGCGCGTTCTCAGCGGCCATTTCCACCAGGTGGCGTTTGTCTCCTCGCTGAGGATAAAGGAGGGAAATATTTTTCCCCTTCCGCTCGCTCAAATACTCTTCCCTGACCTCTCGATCTCCGATCTCCACCGGGACCAGGATCTCGTCAGGCACGAAGCGATCCCCCTGATAAAACTGGGTGAGGAGCGATTCCATGATCTCGGCGTCGAAGAACTCCAGGTCCTCCAGCGAATAGGCCTGATTTCCAGTAAGCTTTCCCTGGCGTACGAAGAGCACCTGCGCCTCGATAAAGCCCCCTTCCCGGTAAAGTCCGAAGATATCCTGGTCCGCGCCCCAATGGGAGACCATCCGCTGCTTTTCAACTGTTCGCTCCACCGCCTGGACCTGATCCCTGATTTTTGCCGCGGCCTCAAACTCAAGGGCCTCCGCCTTCTCGCGCATCTCCAATCTGAGCTGGTCTAGCAGCTCCTGTCTTTTCCCTTCGATGAACAGGATTGCCCGCTGGAGATTTTCCCGGTAGTCCTTCACATCAGTCGGCAGGACGCAGGGAGCCAGGCAGCGCTTGATCTGGTACTGCAGGCAGGGCCGGGCACGGTTCTTGAAATTGTGCTCGGTGCAATTTCTCAGAAGAAAATGCCTTTCGATGATATCCAGCGTCTCGCGCACGGCAAAGGCCGACGAGTAGGGACCGAAGTAGCGGCTGCCGTCCTTGACGATCTTCCGCGTGGCAACGATCCTCGGCCACGGGTGCTGGACGTTCACCTTGATGCTGAGGTAGCTCTTGTCGTCTTTCAGGAGAATGTTGTAGCGCGGTTTGTACTGTTTGATGAGATTGTTTTCTAATATGAGCGCTTCCTTCTCATTCGCCGTTACCAGCGTCTCCACATCCACCACCCGGCGGATTAAAAACTGGATTTGGGCTCGCCCGTCTCCGCTACGGAAGTAGGCCCGCACGCGCGCCCTCAAGTCTTTGGCCTTGCCTACGTAAATGACTTTACCGCCCCGGTCGCGCATGAGATAGACGCCGGGACGGGCAGGTAATGCATCCATTTTTTCTTCGACGGGAAGCATAAATTAGCTATCAGCACTCAGCGATCAGCGCTTAGCTTACGAACTATAGCATAAATTATACCTCAACATGTGGGCAAGATCTCAGCGAAGTCCTAGCTGATGGCTGACCGCTATTCGCACCTTGATTTACCCGAGCCCGCAGTGCTAGCCTTGCGGGCGACAAGGGAGGGACGAATCATGCGCTTTCTCGCAGCAACCTTCGCTCTCGCTTTTCTTCTATCTCTGGGAACCTCATCCCACGCTCAGGATAAGATCCGTATCGCCTGGGCCGGGGCGAGTCCGGCCAACAGCCCGATCTGGGTGGTCCAAGAGAAAGGGTTCCTGAAAAAGCAGGGGCTCGATGCAGAGGTCATCAGCATCACAGCGAGTCCCATCGCCCTGCAGGCCCTGCTGGCCGGCGAGCTGGATGTAATCGTCACCTCAGTTACCACGCTGGTGAGTTCTCGCTTAGCCGGAGCGGACATCGTCATGATCCTGGGCATGGTTCCTACCTTCGTCGACCACATCATCAGCCTCTCATCCATCACCAGGATAGAGCAGCTTAAAGGAAAGATCGGCGGCGTCAACCGGCTGGGCAGCACCTCGGACCTCGGTCTTCGGCTGGCCTTGAGAAAACTTGGGGTCGATCCCGATAAGGAGACCAAGATTATCTCTTCAGGAGGCAACCCGGAGAGATTCGCCGCGCTGTCAAAGGGCGTGGTCCAGTTCACCATCATGCCGGAGCCTTTCGTGCGCGAGGCCGAGAAGCTGGGTTTCAAGGATCTGCTCGATATCGGCTCGCTGAAGATCCCCTTCTGGTGGAACGCGGTCCTCACCCGCGAGGCCATCATCAAGGCGAAACGGCCTATTGTGGCGAAGTTCTCCAGAGCAATGATCGAGGCCCTTCACTATTTAAGGACGGAAAAGGAAGGGTCCAAAACGATCTTCAGCAAGAATCTGAGGATCACCGATCCGGAGAGTCTGGAGAGGGCGTACCGGGCCTATAGCGCGGTCTTCCCCGAGACCCCGTATCCCACCTCGGATGGAGTCAAGACTATGCTCGACGACCTGGCGCCGCGCAATCCCAAGGCGGCGGCCGCGGACCCTAAAAGCTTCGTGGATATGAGCTTCGTTCAGGAGCTGGAATCGGCCGGGTTTATCAAACAACTCTACCGAAGATAAAAATGTCTAAGCCGCTCACTTCCCTGGTAGTTGCAGGGTTCCTTACCGTTTGGTATAATAGGCTTTAATTTGGTATAATAAGGCCTAATTAATAGGGAGGTGCCCCATGAAAGAAATCTCCTGTAGTTGCAGATTTTTTACTGTTTGGTATAATAGAGCTTGGCTAATAAGGAGGTGCCCCATGAAGAAAATTCTCTGTAGTTTGGTCTTGGTACTTTGCATCTTCGGAGGATTAACCCTGGTCGCGACGGATTTGGCGAGTGAACCTGGACCGGTATATGATGCCGTGAAGAGATTCTTAGGTCCCCGCGAAAGCATGGTTATTGCGGTAAGGCAGGCCCGCCTAATTGTCTGGACGAAACCCCAGGTACGGGATGCCATCTTTGTTATGGATATCACAGGTCTCCGCGAGCGATCGGAGAAGAATTTCTTTTCTTTTCCGGCTTATTTTGTAAATTCGAATGGCCAGCAAGTTCTCTTGTCGCGGACCTACCAGTGTAGCTGGGAACGCACTTCACTTGTTGTCTATCGCTGCGGGCTGGGGATAAACCACCCATCCGGGACCCGCGAAGCTCCAACTCCTGGGATGCTGCGGTTTTTTGACACCTTCAAGCGCGGTACAGGTCCAACCCCGCAGGTGGAGCTGGCGACGGTGGTCTTCATAGAGAAGACGCCGGGAAGCTACTCTTAAGGGTAGGGCGCCAGGAATCCAAGAACTAGCTTCCCCTTTAACTGCCTGCTTAGCGCGCGACTAACGGGTCTGTGAGGCCTAGTTCTCGCTCTTCAAGCTTGCGGATACGATCGCGCAATTCCGCTGCCCTTTCGAACTCCAGATTGTCCGACGCTCGTTTCATCTCCCTTTTGAGCTGTTGGACTAAACGCGGAATCTCCTGAAGGGCGTATTTCTCTCCCTTCTCCGCAACCACCGGGACAGTAACGTAATCGGCCTCATAGACCTCCACGAGTCTGGTTCCCAGCGACTTCACTACCGTCTGCGGGGTGATCCCGTGCTTCTTGTTGAAGGCCGCCTGCAGCCGCCGTCTCCTATTGGTCTCGTCGATGGCTCGCCTCATCGACTCCGTCACGGAATCGGCGTAGAAAATTACCGTGCCGTTGACATTGCGCGCCGCCCGGCCGATGGTCTGGATCAGGGAGCGCTCAGAGCGCAGGAACCCCTCTTTGTCCGCATCCAAAATCGCCACCAGGGAGACCTCAGGCAGATCCAATCCTTCGCGCAAGAGATTGATGCCGACCAGGACATCGAAGCTCCCTTTTCTCAACTCCCGAATGATATCCACCCGCTCGATGGTCTCGATATCCGAGTGGAGATAGCGCACCCGCACACTCAAATCCTGATAGTAATCTGTCAGATCTTCAGCCATTCGCTTGGTCAGGGTCGTTACCAACACCCGTTCCTTTCTCTCGGTTTTCTTTCGAATCTCTTCGAGGAGATCATCCACCTGGGTCCGCGCCGGCCGCACCAGGATCTCCGGGTCCGTGAGCCCGGTCGGACGGATAAGCTGTTCGACCACCACCCCACAGCCCTTCTCCAGCTCGTACTCCGCAGGAGTCGCCGATACGTAGACCGCCTGACTCACCGCCCTTTCGAACTCTTCGAAATTCAAAGGACGATTATCCAGGGCAGAGGGGAGGCGAAAACCGTATTCTACCAGCGTCTCCTTGCGCGAGCGGTCGCCCCGGTACATCCCGCCGATCTGCGGTACGGCCACATGGCTCTCGTCGATGAACAAGAGAAAGTCTCCCGGAAAATAGTTGATGAGCGTCGGCGGTGGCTCCCCGGCCTTCCGCCCCGTCAGGTGCCGCGAGTAGTTCTCTATGCCGGGACAAAAACCCATCTCCTCGAGCAGCTCCAGATCATAGAGAGTGCGTTGCTGCAGCCGCTGGGCCTCCAGTAGTTTGTTTTGCGACCGCAGCTCCAGGAGCCTTTCTTTAAGTTCCAGGCGGATCTCCCCCACTGCCCGCTTCATTCGCTCCTCTGTCGTCACATAATGGCTGGCAGGATAGATCGCCGCCTTGTCCGTCCGCCGTTCCACCTTGCCCCTGATAGGGTCAATCTCGAAGAGCCCTTCGACCCTATCCCCGAAAAACTCGATGCGCACTGCGGAGCTGTCTTCGTAGGCCGGAAAGACCTCGACGACGTCCCCTCTCACGCGAAATGTCCCGCGGTGAAAATCGTAGTCGCTCCTCTGGTACTGGATATCGACGAGCTTTCTCAGAACTTTGTCTCTCTCCACCTCCGTCCCCTCTTCAAGATAAACGATCATATCGAAATAGGTCTCCGGCGAGCCCAAGCCGTAAATACAGGAGACGCTCGCCACGATGATTACGTCCCGCCGTTCCAGTAAGGCCTTGGTTGCCGAGTGGCGCATTTTGTCGATCTCGTCGTTGATCGAGGCATCTTTCTCGATGTACGTGTCGGTGGAAGGGACATAGGCCTCGGGCTGGTAATAATCATAATAGCTGACGAAGTAGCGAACCGCGTTATGAGGAAAAAATTCTTTAAACTCGTTATAGAGCTGGGCCGCAAGGGTCTTGTTGGGCGCGATGACCAGAGTGGGCCTATTCACCCGGGCGATGACGTTCGCCATGGTAAAGGTCTTCCCGGAACCGGTTACGCCCAGGAGGACTTGGTCTCTCTTTCCTCCCTCAATCCCTTCGACCAGCCTCCCAATGGCCTGCGGCTGGTCCCCCTGGGGCATGAAGCCGGAGACCAACTGGAACTGTCCTTCTCTTCTCTGGCGGTCCATCAAGAGAAAAATAACAAGGATGTACCGAAGGGGCAAGAAGCTCGATAGAAAATGACAAATAGATCTGCACGGAGGATTTTGGAGCGCCCCCGCCTCCTGTTGAACCTGGCAAAATCAGTGGTATAATTATTGCCACGAAAACTACCATCGATACTGCCGGACGGCTGGTGATCCCCAAGGAAATCCGCCGGGAAGCCGGCCTGAAGCCGGGAACGCCTCTCGACGTGCGCTGGAAAGAGGGCTGCATTGAGATCACGCCCGCGCCCCTGTCCGTCAAGCTCGTACGCAGAGGACGTTTGCTTGTAGCGGTGCCGCAAAAGGACATAGAGTCTCTCACGACTGAAACGGTTGAGCGCACGCGCAAGGCCTTGAGGCGGAACCCGTCTCCTCACAATTAAGCGGTCGTGGCCGGTTTCCTACCAGACACAAGTTGTATGGTCGCGGCAGTGTGCTCCTGGCATGAGCACCACGGCCACGCCGTGGAAGAAATCAAGCGCAGGTTAGACCGAGGTGAAAAAATGGCCGTGGCGGCCCCAGCGCTAATCGAAGCCTACGTGGTCCTTACACGTCTACCCCCGCCGCATCGTCTTGCTCCCGCAGATGCGCTGACCCTGTTAGAGGCCAACTTTATAAAGACAACCAAAGTAGTCGCTCTGGATGGGAAATCATACCGCCACCTCCTTCAACAGGTAACAGCTAGCGGCATCGCCGGTGGGCACACTTACGACGCAGTCATTGCAGCCTGCGGGCTCAAGGCAAAAATCACGGCCTTACTCACGTTCAATGAAAGCGATTTTTCGCTGGTCTCAAACAAGACACTTGAGATCGTCCTTCCCGGCAAAGAGAGATTGTGAAGCTTAGATGCTGGACGACTATCTAAAAGGGATATTTAAGACAGCCAAGCAAGCGGACGCTACCGAGCCGAGCTACTATCCTGCCCTCAAAGTTCTTCTCGAAGCCTTTGCCGACTCATCAGGCCACGCCAAGGCCCACGTCACCGTCCTACCCAAAAAGACCGAAGCCGGCAACCCGGACTTCCGGGTGTGGGACGGAAAACAGCATATCGTTGGTTACATTGAAGCGAAGCCGCCGACTCAGGAGAACCTGGAAGTCATAGAGACCTCCGATCAGCTTAAGCGCTACCTTCATACGTTCCCCAATCTAATCCTTACGAATTTCTTCCAGTTCAGGCTATACCGAGACGGGAAGCTTATTGACTCGGCCCAGATTGCCCGGCCATTTACTCTCTACAAGCTCAAGTCGATTCCTCAGGTTGAGAAAGAAAAGGAGTTCATTGAACTTCTGGAAAAATTCTTCGCCTTTTCCCTCCCAAAGACCTACTCCGCCAAGTCTCTGGCTGTAGAGCTGGCTAAGAGAACCCGGTTTCTAAAGGTGCAAATCCTTGGTGAGATGGAACAAGAAGAGGCAGAAAAGAAAGGTGACTTACTAGGGTTTTACGAGGCCTTTCAGAAATTCCTTATTGGAACTCTAACCAAGGATACTTTCGCTGACCTTTATGCTCAGACCATCACCTATGGTCTTTTTGCCGCTCGCACGAAGGCCAAGAACGGGTTCAACCGCAAACCGGCTTTTGAACTTATTCCTCGAAGCATCGGCATACTACGAGACGTATTTCATTACATATCTCTAGGAGATCCGCCTGCCCAGATGGAGTGGATCATTGACGATATTGCCGAAGTCCTAGCAGTAGCGAATGTCGAGGCCATTCTCAAGGACAGAGAAGGACGAGATCCCATAGTCCATTTCTACGAGCCTTTTCTGGCCGAATATGATCCTGCGGAGAGAGAACGCAGAGGCGTTTACTACACGCCTGAGCCTGTCGTGGGCTACATCGTCCGGTCTCTGCATCGGATTCTAAAGGATGTCTTTGGCCGGTCCGATGGTTTTGCCTCGACCACCGTCCGGGTGCTAGACCCCGCAGCGGGCACCTGCACCTTCTCTGCGGAGGCTGCACGTCAGGCAGTCACGGAATTCTCAGAGAAATACGGAACCGGAGCCAAAGCAAGTTTGATCCCAGACCATATCTTGAAAAACTTCTATGCCTTTGAATTGATGATGGCACCCTACGCGGTGGGGCATCTCAAGGTCGGGTATCTACTAGAAGAATTCGGGCACCGGTTGCAGGAAAACGAGAGATTTCAACTTTACTTGACGAACACCTTAGACTGGGAAGAGTTGGAGGAAAGTAAACCTCAATGGCAGACAAGATGAGCCCCTCACGAAAGCCCTACGGCAAACCCAAGGGACCGTACCGCCAGAAGAGCGTCAAGAAGCGCATCGAGGCGCTCTTCCTCGACAACCTGGGCAAAGTCCTCACGCGAGAGCAAATCATCGAAGCCGCAACCGATCCTGACTCCGGTCGGCAACCCGAGAATTGGCATCAACGGTTATCCGAACTCCGCACAGATGATGGGTACACGATTCTGTCTTGGCGGAATCGGGGAGACTTGAAGGTTCAGGAATACTTGATGCCGGACAAGCGGAAACGGCGCGGTGCCGGCAAACGCGTCCGCCCAACGGACGCCACTTGGACAGCCGTTCTCGAGAGAGCAGGCTACGCCTGCGAGTGGAATGAAGCCGGAATGGTCTGCGGACTGGAGGACGGAGAGAGCGACCCGGTGGGAGGAGGACGAGTCAAGCTGACTCCGGATCACAAGAACCCCCACTCGCTCAATCCAGATGCCGACCCCGAGACTCCGGAGCAATGGCAGGCCCTGTGTGGTCGACACCAAGTCACGAAGAAAAATTACTGGGACACAACCACCGGCAAGCTCAACACATATGCCATCGTCCAGTTTGCTCCGGAAGCGGATAAAAGGGACGTATTTCTCTTCCTTCTGTCCTACTTCGGGTATACCATGCTGAAGGATGGGAGTATCAGGAAGGGCAAGAAATGAAGAACAACGGTGATCGCGTGCGGAGGTTGCTTGAGGAAACCCGAGATAAGATCGAGACCACGCTAGCCGGCGACGGCGTCGTGATTCTGCCGCCAATGGACGTTCACGTCTCGGCGCGACTCTTGGACTTGCTGGGAATCAAGGCTCAGACCACCATCTTTGATCCGTGGTATAACAAGGGCGTCGGCGGCGAGAGGGACGATTATGTCCAGTACATCGTGAACGTACTGAAGTCCTTGGTCCCCTTCTCGGAACACCTCTTCTTCTGGGGATTCCCCGAGATCATTGCCCACTTCGTCGACAAGATCCCAGCGCCGCTCGCTTTGCGATGCTGGGTTACGTGGTTCTACAAGAATTCCCCGTCGATGATCCGCGGATGGCGATCGGCACAAATGACATGTCTTCACTTGTCAAAGCCGGACGCGAAGATGCACGTGGAAAATTTCCTGAACGAAGTGCAACTTCAGAAGCTCAAACAAGGAAAGCTCCGCTTCATTCCCGGACCACCAAGCGTGATCGAAGAGCCCTTGCTCTGCGGGTTCGTTGGAAGGAATGAGCAGACGGGACACCCGTCTCAAAAGCCCGTCGCTGTTATCGAGAGAATTGTCCTGATGGGAACCGCCAGAGGCGACCTTGTCGTGGACTTGATGAGCGGCGCGGGAACCAGCGCCGTCGCCGCTTACAACAACGAGCGGTTCTCCATCGTCTGCGATATTTCCGAGGAATACACCGCCATTGCGGAGAAGCGACTTGGCGTTCACAGAATCAGCCTGCCAGGTTCGTTGACCGAACGCATTGATGAAACCCTCAACGGCCTTCGAGCGAAGAAGTTCAGAATGCCATTCAAGAACGGCAGGTTGTCCGAGGAAGTCGATATATCTCGGGACCACCAGCTTACATTGGCAATGAAGTAAGAGGAAACGTCTAACAATTGCGTCGACCGCGACACATGAAAAGCCTCGCCGGAGCGCGGCCTTCCATTGCGGGTCACGAATGGCGTTACACCGCCAAGACAAATTATTTTTAGGGGTGGGAGGTCCAAGAGTACCAGATCGGCGGCTATCGGGTGCTGGACAAATGGCTCAAGGACCGCAAAAAGCGCATCCTCAATCTTGACGACATCAAGCACTACTGCCGCGTCGTAACAGCATTGGCGAAGACCCTAGAGATCCAACGTGAAATTGATGCCTTGTACCGTGAACTTGAAAGAAATGTGATGTCGCAGAAGGGGTCGCATCTTTACCTTTGTAAACAAGCGTCTAAGGTTGCGGATCAAAATAGACGATGCCATGACCGACTCGGAAGCCCCATTGGGATTTTTCAAAAACCCCTTCTCGACCTATGAAGCTGTAAGGAACCGGTCCCGGCGTAAATGCCGCATGGCAATCAAAAGCTATCCCACGACCTCGATTGTCACAGGAACTATCCGCGCAGGAAACTGGCCCCCAGTGGCCCCTTTTATCGGGATGGAAGCCCCGGCTGAGAGATCTAATCCCAACCTAACAGCAAACTCTTCAGGAAAAACACATCGGTCGGCACCGCTATCTAAGAGAGCTAAAGTATCTATCGGTGCAAATCCCCGCCTACCGATTAGCCTGACTGGGATTAGAGGACGGGAATGAGGGAGAAGCTGCAGAGTGTGTTGATAGAAAACGGTGGGCATCAGAATCCCACAAAAACCACATCCTCCTTTGGTGGAACAAGGAAGAGAAATGGGATCTCTACACCCTTTTCTTTTGCAGTTTCGTAAACGGCATTAAAGGTATCTCCTTCAGCAATCAAAATGTCACCCTCCACTGCAATCCACTTTCCTTGCAGCCTCTCTACCTGGTCCTGATGGTCCCTAAGCCACTGGATCTCTTTCTCTCTCATCAATATCCCCCAATAAACGCTACTCATTATGCTCTTTCTAGAGCGATCAAGTCAAGCACCGTTCTTGTCCGCCGGCAAGCTTGCAAGCCAGCGGTAAAAATACTAAGGTCTCTGTGTCGCTGATCTATGCGAAAACCATTTGCCATACGGACCATCTGGCTGCTCGTTTTGCTGCTGCAGTGGACCATCCCGGCCAATGCCGGGGCCGATGATCAACCGAAGAAAGTCAGGCTCGCCTACTCCGGTTGGGAGGTGGGGACTGCCATCGCCTATGTCGGCATCGACGGGGGTATCTTCAAACGATACGGCCTCGATGTAGAGGAGGTCTTCATCAGGGATTCGCTTAGCGCCGGGATTCAATCTTTGATCGGGGTGGATTTCCTAATAGGCTTTGGCAACCCCCTGGCTGTCCTCCAGCCCATACTGGCGGGCGCCGATATCGTTTCCCTCTCCACCCACGTATCCATGGTACCATACCGCATCGGGGTATCAGCCGACATCTCCGAGATCAAGGACCTCAAAGGGAAAAAGATCGGCGTATCACAAATCGGCGGAAGATCCGATCTCCTGGCCCGCGTCATCCTGCGGCGAGCAGGATTGGATCCTGTGAAAGACGTTGAGATAGTATCGGTGGGACTCGCCCCCAACAGAGTGGTGGCCCTGTCAAAGAATTTCATCCAGGGCGCGCCTTTGAGTCCGGAAATTGCCAACCAGGCGAAGCAGCTAGGGCTGAAGGTCCTCGATGGCAAAGATGTCCCCTTGATCACGGCCATGCTGATGACCACCCGGTCTTTCATCAAAAGGGATGAGGAAGCGGTCCGCCGTTTTTTTGACTCGCCGGAAGGAAAGTATCGCGATTATGCGCAAATATTTCAGCGCTACGAATCCGTCAGGGCTGGAAAATATGTACGAGGCCTTTGCGGCTCAACTGAAACCGCTGCCCGTGCCCAACAGAGAAGCGGCGCAGGCCTTGATCGATGCCGCTTCAGGGGTCAACCCAAATTCAATCAACATCAAGCCGCCTGATTTGTTCGAGCCGCGCTTTCTAGAAGAGCTGAAGGCGAGCGGCTTCGTCGATGACTTGTACGAGGAGAAGATCAGCTTATAAAAGGAAGCTTGGGAGCGCTCTGCCCGGAGGAGTTCATCATCGCGCCCTTTTCATGATTGACTCCAAACGCGCGGTCACTAGCCGTCCTGGATGGCGGAGAATGATTCTGGCGGCGGAGGGTGAGATCGGCCGGCCAAAAAGGCTGTAGCGTTGCCCGTTTTCCTCCCGGCCATTGGCCCAAGCGGCAAATTCCTCCGCCGTGGGCGGATGACCGATTTCCCTCGCGCACCTGCGTACAATAAAGCCGAGCATGAACTTAGTGCCATTATTCTCGTGCGTCATGTCATCGGCCATCCTCAGATAAACCATCCCCAGAAAAAGCCAGGGTTCCCCTAGTCGTCCATGTGTGTCGCCTTCATGTGGCGATCGATCGTCGCGTATCCCTCCCATTGGTCCACAAACCAATAGCGGATGCCAAACTCGAATCGGAGCTCTTTCATGTCTGTGTCGTTAGGATTAAAATGCTGGTGGTGCATCATGCCGGGCGGGACGTGGACCGCGTCACCCTGCTCCCACTCGTACCTCTTGGCGCCGATCTCCGAGTAGCCACTCCCCTGCAGCGCGTAGAGGTAGGCTTCGGGGTGGGCGTGGCTATGGCTCTTGGAGTGAGGCAGATCCAGGAAAATGGAGCTGATCGCGACCGCCGTCGCCTTGAAGCCGTTCTGCTTGCCAGTCCTCCCCATTAGAAAGTAGGTAGCGCCATGCTTGGTCTCGCCCGAGCGCTCGAACTGTTCCTCATGCATGGAGATGCGGCGACCAT
Source organism: Deltaproteobacteria bacterium (assembly GCA_016193465.1). Taxonomy (GTDB): domain Bacteria; phylum Desulfobacterota; class Binatia; order UBA9968; family UBA9968; genus UBA9968. The sequence continues at coordinate 9,024 of JACPSE010000185.1, read as the reverse complement.
CCGCCGGCCAGTACTGAGACTCCTCTTGCGGTGCCTTGGCAAGAGCAGCCGGGTCATTCGGCCCCGCGTCCTCAATCTGTTCTATGCGCCCCATGTGGATGAAGGCCTCGAGCGGCCAGGCCAGACCCGAGAGATAGCATACCGGCTCTTTGCCCGTGTTGAAGAGCTGGTGCGGCGAGCGATAAGGGATATGGAAAATCGTTCCCTTCCTGAAATCATAGCGCCGATCATCCAGCACAAGGAACCCTTCTCCGCTCTCGACGTAGATCGCCTCTTCGCCGTGGAGGTGCCTGCCCGTATGCCATGCGACCGGGACCTCAGCCTTCATTAATAGACTGCCGCCCGTGGGAAAGCCGGTCTCAGGCGCGATCATGAGCGCTGCCTTACTGTCCTGCCGGGTGCGTACCCAGTTGAGGTTTTTGCCCTTCGCCACCCGCGGCGCCTCCTCCACCGTCTTCCCGACGCGCCCTGACGCCTCCAGCCATGCTGAATAAAAATCCTGCATCTATCCTCCTGAACGTAGTGATCTTGAACGGAACATCCGCCATCACTTTAGTGGCAAGGCGGACTCACGAGGAAGATTATTCGATGGCCTGAGGCATGTCAAACGGCAAGGCTGGCGGCGAACAAATCTTTACTGAATCGCCTCCCATTCCCTAACGTACAGCTTGGCCAGTTCCGGGCAATCAAGGATAAGCAGGTTCTCCCAGTTTTTCTCAGCCTTCAAAGTCCAGTTATAGGACCCTGTGATCACTTTGTCCTGGTCGATCACGGCAAACTTGTTGTGATTTCTCCCCTCCGGGGCTACGGCCTGCACGCGGACTCCCGCAGCCCGGAGATATTCCACGATCTTGCTCTCCCGCTTCTCCTCGCTCTTCGCCGAGTCGATCTTAACCCTTACATTTATCCTGCGCCTGGCCAGTTTCGCCAGCTCTTCCGCCAACTCCCGGTTATCAAAACCATAAAGGGCCAGAGACAACATCGAACGAGTCTGGCGGATCTCCTGTATGACCGCTTCGCTGACAGTCCCCTGACTCGGGAACAGCGCCCTAACTTTACAGCTTACGGTCTCACCGGCATCCGCCCGCAAAGTTGCCAACAGCGCGAAGAAACAAACGATTAGGCCCAACGCTTTTTTCATCTTGGCTCCTTCCGTACCGCGCTAAACTGCCTATTACCATATTCTATCAGCCTATCCAATAACCGGCGTGGGCCGACACGCCTACGGCTCACGAATTCTGCGAAGCCAAAAGGACAATTACTAAAACACCTTGTCGACCTTTACCCTCCCCAGAGTCGCCAGGCACAAGGAGCCGATGATCGTGCCTGGACCGGGCGCAGCCGCTTGCTTCTTACTCATCGCCCTTTAGTCTCTTTTTCCGTAAAAACTCTTGAACCAGCTCTTTGACCCCCCGGTGCTCTCCATCCACCTGGTAGTTTAATTGCCTCATTTCCTCGACTGAAATCAATCCTCCAAGCATATTGAGGGCATGGCGCACCTCGGGATGGCGGCTGAGAGTGTCCTGTCGCACCAGAGGAACCGCATCGTAAGGCGGAAAGTAGCGGCGGTCATCCGCGAGTTGAACGAGGTCATGGCGCGCAATCAACCCATCCGTGGAATTACCCGCGATCAAGTCCACCTGGTGGTCGACCAGCGCACGGTAAGTCAGCGAGAGGTCCATCTCGCGCAGCTCCATAAACCTTAGGCCGTAGGTGCGGGCGAATCCCGCATAGCCGTCGGGGCGAGACATAAAGTCCTGTCCGAAACCGGCGCGCCACTTTGGCGCGGGGCGCGCGGCATCCGTGATCGTATTGAGCTTGAGGCGGCGCGCATCCTCGCCCCGAATCAGGATAGCGAAGGTATTATTGAAGCCCAGGGGCTCGGTCCATTCGATGCCGAATTTCGTGGCATATTCCTCCTTGACGCGGCGGTACACTTCTCGCGGGTCGCTCACTGGCGGACGTTTAAGGATAGCGGTAAGGGCAGTGCCCGTGTACTCTACATAAGCATCAATTTCGCCAGCCACCAGCGCCTCGTGTGTGAGGTTGCCGCCGAGATCGAAGCGCCGCTCTACCCGTAATCCAGCTTCGGACTCGATGACCTGTGCCAGGATCTCCCCCAGGATAATCTGCTCAGTAAAATCCTTGGAACCTACGGCGACGCGCCCGCCCGTTTTCGCCGGGTAGAGCGTGATGACGCCCCAGACACCGACCACAGCCGCCAACAAGAGAGCAGCTAAGATAACCCGCCGGTTCTTGAACCGCTCCGCAGTGCCTGTACCAAAAAACTGCTCCACCCACCCGAAAACCAGGTCCGCCGCCAACGCCATCAAGGCAGCGGGAACCGCCCCGGCCAGGATAAGCGTGTTATCGTTCATTCTGAGGCCGCGGAAGATATATCGCCCCAGGCCGCCCGCGTCGATGGCCGCCGCTATGGTAGCGGTCCCGACAGAGATCACCGCGGCAACACGCACGCCGGCAATAATGACGCCCAGAGAGAGCGGAATCTCGACGTGGAACAGGAGCTGCCGGTTCGTCATACCCATGCCGCGTCCGGCCTCGCGGATCGCCGGGTCTACGCCGCTGATGCCGGTAAAGGTGTTGCGGATGATCGGCAGCAGGGCGTAGAGGACCAGCGCGACAATGGCAGTGCGCGCCCCAATGCCCCCAAGGATCCGCACATGGAACAAGTAGATGTTGAGCGGGATGAGAAAGCCGAATAGAGCCAGGCTGGGCACGGTCTGCATCACATTGGCAAAGCCCAACACCGGCTTGCTGAGCGCGGGCCAGCGCGTGAGCATGATGCCGAGGGGAACGCCGATGAGCACGGCGATCCCCGTCGAAAGTCCCACGAGAAAGAGGTGCTCCAGGGTCAGCTCCAGGACTTCAGCGCGATTCTGCAGCACAAATTGCCAGAGGTTCATGCCCTTCCCTCTGCAGACTCAGGCTCCCGCAGGCAGTCAGCAAAGGCCCTGGCCTCAGGGTCATCCGATTTTAGAAGATCATCCGGCTGCCCGAGCAGCACCAGCTTCCCGTCTTTAAGCAGAGCGATGCGGGAGGCAAGGAAAAAAGCCTCGCGCACATCGTGGGTGACGAAGACCATGGTTTTTCCAAGACGCTTTTGTAGAGAGCGAAATTCCTGCTGCAGTTCTCTGCGCGTGATCGGGTCCAGGGCGCCGAAGGGCTCGTCGAGCAAAATAATGGGCGGATCCGCCGCCAGGGCGCGCGCGACGCCCACCCTTTGGCGTTGGCCGCCGGAAAGCTCGGCCGGGTAACGGGCGGCGAACCTATCAGGGTCCAATCCCACCATATCGAGGAGCCTGCGCGCCCGAATCTTGATCTTCTCTGCGTCCCATCCTTCGAGACGCGGGACGACCCCAACGTTCTCTTCGACTGTCAAATGAGGAAAGAGACCGATTTCTTGAATGACGTATCCGATCCGCCGCCTGAGCCGGATCTGGTCCCACTGCGTCGTTGCTGTGCCCTCTACCACTACCTCCCCATCGGTAGGATCCAGGAGACGGTTAATCAACTTAAGCGTTGTGGTCTTACCGCAGCCGCTGCGTCCAAGAAGAATCAGCGTTTCGCCTTGATAGATCTCCACCTCAAGGTTGGAGAGCAGCGTCTTGCCATTGAAGAGACGAAAGCTCACGTTATGGAACTCTATGGCTTTCTGTCCGTTTGTGCTCATACGCTACCGGCACAACCTACCACGATGTGCGCTAGACATTCCAGCCGTCTTTCACTTATAGTCGTGGTGGTCATGCGAAAAAAAGAAAACAATCACGGCATTTTTTCCGCAGGCCAAAAAACGCTATGGCGCGCGCTCAGACCATCTATCTGGACACTCAAAAGCGACCCTTCACACGAAAATCCCGCTCTATCCATTTTGAGAACTCTGCACGACCAACCTCGCTGGTTGGAGCCATACCACCTGTACGATGAAAGGGGCTCTCAACTGTTCGAACAGATCTGCGAGCTTCCCGAATACTATCTGACCCGAACGGAGGACTCGATTCTTACTGAAAAGGCCGCTGAGATTATCGCCGCGGCGCCGGTAGAGTGCATCGTGGAACTGGGCGCGGGAACATCGAAGAAAACCATGCATCTCTTGAGGGAGCAGGTCCGGCTGAGGAAAGGCGGAACCTTTGCCCCTATCGACGTGAGCCTGAGGAGCCTGCTGGCGTCTAGAGATACCGTTAAACGCCGGTTCCGCCAGTTGACCTTTCACGGGCTCTGTTCCCGATATGAGGAGGGAATTTCCAGCGTCGACACAAGCCTGCCTACCCTATTTGTCTTTTTGGGCAGTACGGTCGGAAACTTCAACCGCTCCGAATTCACCCGCTTCTTTCTTCACCTTTCCCGCTCTATGGGGCCCAAAGATTTCCTGCTGCTCGGCACAGATCGCGTCAAAGAGGTGGAAATCCTGGAAAAGGCCTACAACGACTCTCAAGGGGTGACTGCCGATTTTATCCTCAACGTTTTTGTCAGCATCAACCGGCTCACGAAGGGCAATTTCGATTTAAAAAAGATGCGCTATCACTCCTGGTATAACCCGGAATGGCAGCAGATAGAGATGTATGCCATCTCGACCGCCACACAGGAGATCCATTTTCCTTCCTATAAGACTTTCTTCGTTTGGGAAAAAGATGACAGGATTCTAGTCGAGATCAGCCGGAAGTTCGAGCCGCTCCGGCTGCAGCGGCAGCTCCAGCTTTTCGGCTTGAACCCCGTTGGCCATTTTACGGATGCTAACGAGTGGTTTTCGCTTTTACTGTTCCGCAAATCTGTCTCCTAGATCGGCCACCGCATCCATGTCTCCTCACCTCCTGGCGCTCCTATCCGCAATCGGCTTTGGCCTGGCAAACGTCAGCGTAAAGCAAGGGCTCAACTATTCCACTGCCGGTACCGCCACGCTTGTCTCGCTCATCGCCCACACCATTCTTCTATGGGCTGCCGTGCTCGCCCAGGGAACGATTCCCACGGTTAAATTTGCCGCCGTCGCTGCCATCACGCTTACAGGCCTTTTGCAGCCCGTGATGCGCCTGTGCAATTATATAGGAATCGAAAAGGTGGGGGCCTCCCGCGCGGTCACGCTCCGCAACAGCTTCCCGATCCTTAGCGTGATTCTCGGGGTCGCCGTTCTGGGCGAAGAGCTCAGTGCCCTGGGGGTGATGGGAACCTTGCTCGTGGTCACGGGGCTCATCCTCACGACGTGGAGACTGGAAGACCGGATCGTCAACTTTCGCAAGCGCCACCTGCTCTTTCCCCTGGTAACGGCTCTGGTGACAGCGGTCGCCCATCCGTTGAGGCGCTACGCTTTGACGGTTTCCAACGAGCCGCTCTTTCTTACGGCCCTGGTCGGCCCCATCTCTCTCCTCGCCTTTACCGTCTATCTTTCGTCGCCGTTAAGCAAAGAGAAGCCCCTGTGGCACAGAAAGGCGCTCTGGCCGTTTATCATGGGCGGCATCTTTGAAACGCTTGGGGTCCTCTCGATGCTGGCCGCTTTTTCCTCCGGCCCTGTGGTCCTGGTATCGCCGATCACCGCGACTGCGCCGATATGGACCATGCTCTTCGTGGCGGTTTTCTTCAGGGATCTGGAGCGGCTCGGCGCCGCTGCCGTTACCGGCACCTTCTGCGTCGTGGCGGGGGTAATTGCTTTGTCTTTCACTCACTAAAAGGCTTTTGCCCGAAAGCCGATTTTGCTAGTGTGCCAAGAACAGGGGAGGTGAAACAGATGCTCCGAACAAAGACTTGTTGGATTCCTTACTTGCTGCTCTTAGTGCTCGTTTCCTCCTGTGGGCAGAAAGACGAGCGCAAGGCGGCGGAAGAAAAGAGCAAGGCCGAAGAGGCGGTAAAAGAGGCCGTGACCAAGGAGTTCAAGATGTACGAGGGCGCCAAAACGGCGCTGGAGAAGACCGAGAAGGAGGCCCAGGAGAGAACGGAAAAGGAGAAAGAGGTGAAGTAAGGCGTGGAGAAGCGGAGACTGCGGCGCTTAAAGACCGATCACCTGGATTTGGTCCAACTCCATAGCTGCGGGGAGGACGAGCTACACAAGGGTGACGCGATCGAAGCGTTAAGGGGAGCGCGCAAGCGCGGCCACACCCGCTACATCGGCTACAGCGGCGACGGTCAAGCCGCCCTTTATGCCGTCGAATGCGGCGCGTTTGATACCTTGCAGACCTCTGTCAGCATCGCCGATCAAGAGGCGCTCGAGCTGACCCTGCCCTTGGCCAGAGAGCGCAACATCGGCGTGATCGCCAAGCGTCCCATCGCCAACGCCGCCTGGAAATCCGGCAAGAGGAAGCCTGCCGATCCTTATGCCCACCCTTACTGGGAACGGCTGCGGAAGCTAAATTACGATTTCCTCCGAGGCGAGCTGAACAAAGCCATCGCCGGCGCCCTCCGCTTCACCCTGAGTGTGCCAGGCGTTCATACAGCCATCGTCGGGACGACGAAGCCAGAAAGAATTCGGGAGAACGCCGCTATGCTTGCAGCAGGCCCTTTGCCGGAGGATCTCTTCGAAAAGATCCGCTCCCGCTGGCTGGCAGTCGCGGATGACAGTTGGGTGGGACAAACATAGCTTAGAAAACCAGGACATCCCCTTTTTGCCATCCCAAGGTGTTTTAGGAACCTTTTGATAACCTGTCGCATCGTAGTTCTCCTTTCCTTTGATTTTGGAGAGGAGGATACGACAGATCCTGCAGGAAACTATATCGGTGAGTGCCTGAATCTAGCCGCGTGCGAGCCTTGTCAGAAAATATGCCGTCATTTTCCGACCAGCTGCTCAAACCGCTTGAGATTGTCTGGTGTTAGGGGCAAAGAGTCGACGTAGTCTGAATTCCAGAGCCCTGCTTTGACCACATTTTTATTGTAAGCATATCGACCCAACCAGTTGGGAGATGGCTGACATTCTGGACATCTTGCCAAGGTAGCCACAATCCTTTCTTCCAAGTAGTTGCGTTCTTCTTGGTCAATTATCTCAACGCAACGGAATCGGAATCTCTCCCGGAGAAGACGGCTCACCTCTTTTTCTATAGGCTTGCAGTTAGTACAGGGTTTTGCATCCTGTTTCTCCCAATGGCCTTGGCCGGGAGCTGGCTGAAGACATAGATGATTAGGATCTTGGCGCCTTAGCAAAGCGCCTCCAAGAAATTTTCTAAAGACGCTTGAATTTTTATTGCCGCCATAGTGCATCCGAAGACGACGGATAAGACCGTTCTGGGAGCGAGGATGGTTTCCCACTCGTACAATCCTACCCTCGTCTGTGTGAGGACAAATCTCGCCCTCTTCGTAAAAAAAGTATAGCCCGTTTCTTGGCAATCCAGGACCGAGGAACTCATGAAGCGATTTCCTCAACAGGCACTTGTGGATTTGCACACAACGTTCGCTAGGTAGCATGTTCTCCTCAACATGGCTTATACTGAAAGCGGAAACCAGAAAGCCCAGGGAACTCGGTCTGAGATGGGCGGTCTTCTGTTAGCATTTCTGGGTTTACCCGGAAAACCTCCGCCAGCCATTCGCCGCGCTTTGCGCCAGAGCCTGTACCAGCTGCGCGGTCACGGGCTGTAAATACCTTGACCAAAAAACATCGCTTTCCCCGTTTTTCTGCTCGAATCCAGTAATCCCGAAAGACACGATGATACGGAGTCTTTGACTGAGACGTATAAGAATTAGGGAGAAGGCTCCAAATATGGGATACCTCCATGTTTTGAACGTAAGTTTCGAGTAAATTAGCGAGTCCGGTTGTTTCCCAGTAGCGGTATACCGACTGACCATTAGCAAAACGGTCTCCCATCTGAAGCTCGTAGGTCCTTATGAACTCCCTAGGTTTTACTAGCCCGTAAGCGGCGGACACAATTAGAACTTCCACGGTTTCCTGGCGCCACAGTTCCTTTAGTGGTCGAAACAGTTTGCCTCGGTATAGAAGGTAAGCAGGCGTTGTAGGTGCGCCTTCATTGAGGAGACCCGCGCTATTCTCTGGCTTGTTGGCCAGTGCAGGGGTTTCTTTTAGCATAGCCTTGAGGCCAGACCGCAAGAATTCTATCCCAGAGAGAGGAGCTTCAGCTTGGAACTGGACAGCGGATACCTGCTTCTCGCTGCAGCACGGAATCAACACGAGAGCTTTTCCGTAAGCCATCTTCCCGCAGCCTTCCTAGTAAAGGAAAAAGCTTTCAAAGCGTATTATACCTCAAAATCGAATTGTACGACGCTTCAATCGGAACCTGCCTTCTTTCCGTAAGAAACGAAAGACAACGGGGCATTACCTAGAGCCAGATAGCTTTTTGAACTTCTTAAACTTCGCCTCCTCGCGTTTCTTGTCCAGTGCCCTTTCTCTAAGCAGTGCCTTGGTCATAGAGGTTCTGCTCTTAAACATTCCGACAAGGCCGCGGAAATATTCCGCGGTAACGGGCTGGAGAATAATTTCGTGGCCATGCTCGATGAAGCAAATCTCAGTCCCTGGCTTGATTCCGTACTTCCGACGAAGTTCTGCCGGAATCACTACGTGGCCTTTCGCTGACACAATTGCTTTATGCACGATATTTTAACCCCTCGTTCCTATTTCTTACTCTGCTCCAGCTCGGCCAATGCTTGGGCAGCACTGAGCCGTCGAAAAGGGAGCTCTCTCACCTCTTCCAGAAAGTCCCGATTCTCCGAAACGAGTATCTTGATCTCTAGCTCTTCCAAATGGGCCGCTACAACTGCATCCCCAAGTTTGCAGCCCAGACGTTGATACTTGGCTATAATTTCTGGCTTGGTCTTTTCCCAATCAATTTTTAATCTTTCGGGAAACCGCGTGAGCAAACGAAAGAGAACTCTTATCTCATCTTCGGAAAGGTTGGCATGCAGCTCTTGCAGGACTTGCCGTGGAAGAACAACCCGGAGGCGGGCTAGATGTTCAAGGAGTTCAGCACATGGGAGATTATCGGGGACCCGTCTGAGGCCGAAGATCCAGATGTTGGTATCAAAAACGATCCACTCATCCAGGATACTCACGAGCGGCAATCTCCTCGCGGATCTGCC